>USCO01000075.1 GCA_900553135.1 uncultured Eubacteriales bacterium
AAAGAGGCCGAGCCGTTGAACACGGGGGTCACAAAGGTGTCCTCGGTGTGGTCCAGCAGCAGCTGGGTAGCCTGGATCTTCACGTCGTAGTAGGTGTCGTCGTCCTCCCCTGCCCGGGACAGATAGTCCTGATACTCCGGGGCCTGCTGGGCCTTGGAGGTAACAGGGACGTATCCTTCGGTCTGGGCATAGGGGATCTGCACCTCATTGGTAAGCAGGTACTGGGTGAACAGCCAGGAGGCCAGCACTTCCTGGGGGTCCTCCTTGTTGAAGATACAGATAGAGGGTCCCTGAGAAATCATCTGGGGCTGCTCCGGGTCGGCCTGGGGAATGGGCATCACCGCCGTCTCAAAGTCCACAAAGGCGTCGGGGCTGATATCGGAGAGAGGTGCCTCGGCGCCCATCCAGGTGGCTCCGGCGGTGGAGTCGATGGCAAAGATACACTGCCCCGCGTTGAGGAAGTTGGCGGGGTAGCCGGAGATCTTAAAGGTGGAGAAGGCTCCCGTCTCCACATGCTGGGCGATGGTGCGCAGAATGTCCTTGGTGTCGTCGTTGAAAAGCTGGATCTCTCCCCCGTCGGTGGAATAGCCGCCCCCTGTCTGCTTTAGCATCTGGATCATCATATTGTCGGTGGACTTGTAGATGAAGGGGATCATCACGTTCTGCCCATTCACCGCGTAGGTCCCGTCGGCGTTCTTCTGGGTGGCCGCTTCGGAGACCTCCCAAATAAAGTCCCAGGTCAGGGTGTCGGGCAGGGTGTAGCCCAGCTTCTCCACATAGGTCTTGTTGATGTAGCATGCCTCGGTGGAGCGCATATAGGGCACGGCGTAGTAGCGTCCCCCCAGCTGGCACTCCTCCAGAAACTGGGGGATGATCTCCTCTTGGGTGGGAGCGTCAAACTTTACCTCGCTGCCCCCAAGGCCGTACTCTGGATCGGCAAACAGTTCGTCCAGAGGGATCACCACGTTTTCTCCCGTGAGATAGGTGGCGATATGGTCGGGATAGGTGATGCACACGTTGGGGGTGGTATCGGTGGCGATGTTGGTGATGACATCGTTATAGATCTTCCCGTAGTCGGTGTAGAGGCGCAGGTTTACCGTAATATTGGGATAGAGCTTCTGAAACTCTTCAATGGCCTGCTTATAGATGTCGGTCTGACGCTTGTTGGTGTCGTTTTTCGCCCAGAAGGTGATCTCATAGCTGCGGCTCTCGTCAAAGGCTTCGGGCACGGCAAAGTCCACGCTCTCCCGGGAGCCGTGGCACCCGGCCAGACTTCCCAGAGTCAGGGCGCCCAGGGTCAGCAGGGCCAGGCCTTTTGTTTTCCAATTCATCCTTTCAGCCCTCCCCGGGACACGCCCGCCATGATCTTCTTCCGGAACACAAAAAACAGCAGAATGAGGGGCACGGAGATGACCACCACCGCCGCCATCATGGCCGGAATGTTCTCCCGGCCAAAGCCGTTTTCCCGGATCTCCTGGATGCCGTTGGACACCAGGTAATAAGCCGGGTCGTCGGTGATGAGCCGGGGCCACACGTAGGAGTTCCAGCACTCGATGATCTTCAAAATCATGATGGTGACCAGAGTGGGCCGGCAGATGGGCAGCATCACTTTCCACAGGTACTTCAAATCGGAGGTCCCGTCCACCTTGGCCGCCCGGTACAGCTCGTCGGGCACCTGCTCAAAGTTTTCCTTCAGCAGGTAGATGTAAAACACCGACGTTACCGAGGGCAGAATCAGCCCCAGGAAGGTGTTGCGCAGCTCCAGGCCGGTAATGGTGGCGTAGTTGGTGATGACCACCAGCTCGCTGGGAATCATCATCAGGGACAAAAACAGGGTAAACAGCAGGTTTTTTCCCCGAAACTCCATGCGGGCAAAGGCATAGGCCGACAGGGTGATGACCACCATCATAATGGCGGTGGTGGCCAGGGCAAAAAACACCGTATTGGCCAGGTACTGCCCCAGGGGCACGGCGGTAAAGGCATCTTTGTAGTTTTGCATGGTGGGCGACAGGGTAAAGAAGGTGGGGATATGCTCGGCGTTGTAGGTGCCGTAGTCCTTCACCGAGGTGAGCAGCATCCAGTAGAAGGGAAACAGCACCACCACCGCCCACACCGCCAACAGCAGGTAGACGGCTGCGCGCAGCACCCGGCTTCTTCTCTTGGCCCGGCGCTGTGCCCGTTCAAATTCTAAAATTGGATCCATACCAGCACCTCCTCAGTAGTGAATATGCTTTTTGCTGGCCAGGAGGTTGATGCAGGTGATGGTCAGCACGATGGCAAACAGGATGATGGCGGCCGCCGAGGCGTAGGAGGGGAAGCCGCCGCTGTCGCCGTAGAGCATGTCATAGACATAGCCCACGATGGTGTTCATCCCCGCCGCGTTCAGGTCGGTGCCGAAGATGGCCACCGCGTCGCTGTAAGCCTTGAAGGCCCCGATAAAACCGGTGATGACCAGGTAGAACACCATGGGCGAGATCATGGGCAGGGTGATGCGGAAGAAAATACGGGTCTTGGAGGTACCGTCCACCCGGGCCGCCTTGTAGTAGTCCTGATTCACCGAGGCCAAGGCGCTGGTGAGGATGAGGATCTTAAAGGGCATGACCACCCACACGGTGTAAAAGCACAGCACGAACATCTTGGCCCAGTAGGGGCCGTCGATAAAGTCGATGCTGGAGCCCCCGAACCAGCTGATGACCAGATTCACCAGGCCGTCGGTATACTCCGTCTTTTGAAACAGGATCATGAACACCAGACCCACCGCCAACGTGTTGGTCACATAGGGCAGAAAATAGATGGTCTGAAACAGGTCCCGCAGGCGCTGAATGGAGCTGAGGGCCAGGGAAATGACCAGGGCCAGGCCGGTGGAGATGGGCACGGTGACGATGACCAGCAGGAAGGTATTTTTTACCGCCTGCAAAAAGTAGGGGTCGTGGAGCACGTAGGAATAGTTGTAGCCGCCTACGCCGAAGTAGGTCTGGGAGGCAAAGTTGTACCCCTCCTCCACCGAGTAGACAAACACGTCGATGAGGGGATACACCAGAAAAGCCCCCAGAAACAGCAGGGCGGGCAGCAGGTAGAGCCAGGCTTTTCGTTGCTGTGTCATAGCGCCCTCCTGATCCGCTCTCCCGTGTGGGGACGGAAGAGAAATACCTTTTCCGGCTTCAGGTCAAAGCGTACGGTCTCTCCCCCCTGGTCCACCTGGGTCCCGGCAGAGAGAATGGCCCGCAATACCGGGGCCTGACAAGCGGGATGGCTTGCCACCACGCTCACGTCCCGGCCCATGACCTCCACCCCGCTGAGGGCACAGGAAAGGGCTCCGTCCTCCCGGGGCAGGAAGCCCTCGGGGCGGATGCCCACGGTCACTTCCTGGTCGGCCACGCCGGGCACAGGCAGCACCGCGGCATCGCCCAGATAGAGCATACCGCCCTGGACCCGGCCGTCAAAGACATTGATGGGAGGGGTGCCCAGGAACTTGGCCACAAAGAGGTTTTCGGGGTCGTCGTAGACCTGCTGGGGCTGGCCAATCTGCTGCAAAACCCCCTCCTTCATCACCACGATGCGGTCGGAGATGCTCATGGCCTCCTCCTGGTCGTGGGTGACAAACACGGTGGTGATGCCGGTGGCCCGCTGGATCTTGCGGATCTCCTCCCGGGTCTGGAGCCGCAGCCGGGCGTCCAGGTTGGAGAGGGGCTCGTCCAGCAGCAGGACGGGGGCGTCCTGGACCACCACCCGGGCCAGCTGCACCAGCTGGCGCTGCCCTTGGCTCAGGACAGAGCAGTCCTGGTCCAGCAGGTGCTCCACCCCAAATTCCCGGGCGGCCTGGTGGACCAGCTGCCGGCTGCGGGCCCCTCCGGGACGCAGGGGGCTCTCCCAGGGGTAGCGGCCCATCTCGATGATCTCCTCCGCCCGCAGGCCGGAGGAGGGGGCGATGACCTGGGGAAGCAGAGCCATGTGCCGGGCCCGCTGGCGGGCGGAGAGGGGCAGACAGTCCCGGCCCTGGATGAGCACCTGGCCCTGGGACACCTTGGCGCTGCCCGTCAGGGCCCGCAGCAGGGTGGATTTGCCGCTGCCGTTGCGGCCCAGAATGGCGGCCAGCTCCCCCTGGGCCACCGAGAAGGAGACCCCCTGGAGCACCGGGGAGGAATAGCCTGCCCAGAGTCCTTTGACCTCAAGCATCGCGCTCCTCCTTTCTCCGGCACAGCAGGACCCCCAGCACGGGGACGGCCAGCAGCACGGTAAAAATGCTCAGGGGCAGGGTGAAGATGCGGGCGGGCAGGTCGGCGGCCAGCAGGATGGCACCGCCTACCAGAGCGCACAGGAAGAGGTAAGGCCCGCCCCGGCGGCCCAGCAGCAGGTGGGCGATGTGGGGGGCCACCAGACCCACAAAGGCGATGGCGCCCGTCACCGATACCACGGCGGCCACCATCAGGGTGGTGACGGACAGGAGAATGGCACGCCACACCGCCGGGTCCAGTCCCATGCTCCGGGCGCTCTCCTCACCCAGAGAGAGCATGGCGGCCTGACGGCGCACCAGCAATAAAACGGCGGAGCACAGCACCACCGCCAGAGCGGGGATAGGCAACTTGTCCGCCGTCATGGAGGAGAGACTGCCCATGGTCCACACCTCGATGGCGGCCAGTTCTCGCTCCGGGTCGGCCATGACCTTCAGGGTCATGAGCCCCGCTTCAGCCAGGGAGGAGACGATGACGCCCGCCAGCACATAGCTGCCCGTGCGTTCCAGCCGGGCGGCTCCCACCAGCAGCAGTACCAGGACCAGAGAGACCATGCCCAGCAAAAAGGAGCCGGTCATGATCTGCAATCGGGTGCCCGCCCCCAGCACAATGGCGCAGGCGGTGCCCAGGGAGGCACCGGAGGCCACGCCGGTGAGGTCGGGGGAGGCCAGGGGGTTGCGGAACACGGTTTGATAGACTCCGCCCGCCATACCCAGCGCCCAGCCGGACAGCAGCCCCATGCACATGCGGGGCAGGCGCAGCTGCCAAAAGACCTGGGCCTCCATGGAACCCTCCATGCCCCCGGACAGGATGGAGAGAATCTGAGAAAGGGAAAGGGGAAAGCTTCCCACGAGAAGAGAAGCCACCCCCAACCCTCCCACCAGGAGGAGACAGGCCGCCACGGCGGCCCGGTCACGGGTGTTCTTCTTCATGGAGCTTTCCCCTTTCTGGATCAAAAACGGTGGTTACTTGGTGATGAGGGAGGCGTCGAGCTCAAAGCCGTAGAAGGTCTGGTAGAAGTTCTGGGCGTCGGCGACGAAGTCCTCAAAGGCGTAGGCGTCGGGATGCAGCACGCTGGTGAGCCACATGGTGCCCAGAATACCGGAGGGAATGGGGGAGTCCCACTCCTCGATGCCGGTGGGCATCTGGTAGACCTTGCCGTCGGCCACAGCGGGCACGGCGGCCAGCTGGGGATCGGACAGCACGTCCTGGGCGGTGTACTCGGCGGCGGCGGGGATCACGATGACCTGGGGCGCCATGACCAGAATGTCCTCGTAGGACACCTCGGTCCAGTAGTCCCCATCCAGATGGGCGGCGGCATTGATGCCTCCGGCGATGTCGATGAGGGAACTCTGATACATGGCGGCGGGAGCGGTAGACATGTAGGAGGAGTTGCTGCCCATGTAGACCACGGGCTTCTCAGCATCCTGGGTCAGCTGGGTCATGCGGTCCATCTGCTCCTGGTAGTAGTCGGTGAGCTGCTTGGCCCGGTCCTCCACACCAAGAGCGGTGCCCAGAAGCTGGAGCATCTCCACCAGCTCCTGATGGCTCTCAGGGTTGACCACCAGGACAGGGATGCCCAGCTGGGTCAGGGCGTCGGTGTAGTCGCTGAGCTTCTGGGGCAGGATGACCAACTCAGGCTTCAGGGCGGCCACAGCCTCCACATCCAGCTCCTTCAGGGTGCCCACGGCGGTCTTTTCCAGCAGCTCAGGGGCGGCCATCTGGTAGATGGGGCGGGAGTCCGCCTTCTTCTCCAGGCCGACCACCCGGTCCTGAACGCCCAGGGCGATGGTGGCATAGGTGGTGATGTAGTAGCAGCTGACAACGGTCTGGGCGGGATGGTCCAGAACCACCTCACGACCGGCCTGGTCGTGAGGACGATCTGGCTGTCCTGCTGGCTGGCGCTGCCGTTTCCGCTGGAAGAGACGGAGGAACCGCCTCCGGCGCAGGACACGCAGGACAGGGCCAGAATCAGGGCCAGGACCAGAGCTGCCGCGCGGGTGAAAAATCCGTGCTTCAATCTCAGTCACTCCTTAAATATAATCAGGTTCAATAGCCAAAGGACATTTTAGCGGGTTTTCGAAAATTTGTCAAAGATTTTCCAGCTGAAAAGGGGCGGCCCGCCCCAAAAGAGCTCAATCGGCTAATTTGTCCAGAAGGGCGGCAAGCTCCGACAGCTTCTCCTCGGGATCGCCGCTCTCCACAGCCTGGCGCACACAGCAGTTCATATGGGCTTTCAGCACCAGGCGGTTGGCTTTTTTCAGAATGGACTGGGTGGCCATAAGCTGGTTGGACACGTCGATGCAGTAGCGGTCCTCCTCCACCATCTTCAAAATGCCGTCGATCTGTCCCCGGGCGGTTTTCAGCAGCCGGGTGACCTGTTCGTGGTCCGCTTTCATTGGATGGACACCACCTCATAGCCCGCCTGGGTCACCGCGTCCTTCAGCTCCTGGTCGGAGACGGGGGCGGCCAGGGTGACGGTGGCGCACTTGCCCTCCAGATCGGCCTTGACAGAGGACACACCGCCCAGAGCGGTGAGGGCCTTCTCCACGTGGGCCACACAGTGCTGGCACATCATGCCTTCAATGTTGATCTTCTTTTCCATGGTATCATTTCCTCCTTTGGTCTCCTCCGCCTGGGCCAGGGGGCAGGCGCCGGAACAGGGTTCCTGGGCCGTCTCCTGGGGACGGGGGGCTTTGAACTTACTGTGAAACATCCGCAGCCGCAGGGCGTTGGATACCACGCACACCGAGCTGAGACTCATGGCGGCGGCGGCAAACATGGGGTTGAGCATAAAGTGGGTGATGTCCAGGGCGTAGAATACACCGGCGGCCAGGGGAATGCCCAGGGCGTTGTAGAAGAAGGCCCAGAACAGGTTCTCCTTGATGTTGCGGATGGTGGCCCGGCTGAGCTCCACCGCGGCGGCGGCGTCCAGCAGGTCGGACTTCATCAGCACGATGTCCGCCGACTCCATGGCAATGTCGGTGCCCGCGCCGATGGCCAGGCCCACGTCGGCCCGGGCCAGGGCGGGGGCGTCGTTGATGCCGTCGCCCACCATGGCCACCTTTTTGCCCTCCTCCTGAAGGCGGCGCACCACGCTCTCCTTATCCTGGGGCAGCACCTCGGCCATGATCTGGGTAACGCCAAGCTGTCGGCCGATGGCCTGGGCGGTGCGCTGGTTGTCTCCGGTGAGCATCACCACCTCCAGACCCAGCTGGTGGAAGGCATCCACCGCCTGGGCGCTGGTGGGCTTGGGGGTGTCGGCCACGGCGATGAGACCCAGAAGCCGCTGGCCGTCAGAGAAGTACAGGGGCGTTTTGCCCTCCTCTGAGAGGGCCTCGCCCCGGGCGGGAAGGTCCTCCAGGGGGATGTTGGACTGCTCCATCAGGCGCAGGTTGCCGCCCAGACAGGCCCGGCCTGCCAGGGTACCCCGGACGCCCAGACCGTGAAGGGCGGAAAAGTCCTGGGGGGAGGTGAGGGGCAGCTGACGGCTGCGGGCCTCCTCCACAATGGCCCGGGCCACGGGGTGCTCCGAGGGCCCCTCCAGACAGGCGGCCAGCAGGAGCAGGTCGTTTTCCTCCAGCCCCTGGGCGGGGATCACATCGGTGACCACAGGTTTTCCCTGGGTCAGGGTGCCCGTCTTGTCCAGCACCACGGTGTCCACCGTGTGCAGGGTCTCCAGGGCCTGGGCGGATTTGATGAGGATGCCGTTTTCCGCACCCTTGCCGGTGCCCACCATAATGGCCACGGGGGTGGCCAGGCCCAGGGCGCAGGGGCAGGAGATGACCAGCACCGCCACCCCCGCAGTGAGGGCCCGGGTGACGTCGCCGCCGGTGGCAATGAGCCAGGCGATGGCGGTGACGGCGGCAATGGCCATGACCACGGGGACGAACACCCCGGCCACCCGGTCGGCCAGTTTGGCAATGGGGGCCTTGGAGGCCGCGGCCTCCTCCACCAGGCGGATCATCTGGGACAGGGTGGTGTCCTCGCCCACCCGCAGGGCCTCAAAGGTGAAGGAGCCAGAGCGGTTGATGGCCGCGGCGGCTACCTTGTCCCCGGGGCCCTTGTCCACAGGCAGGGACTCTCCGGTGAGGGCGGACTCGTCCACGGCGGAGGAGCCCTCCACAATGACGCCGTCCACCGGGATGGACTGGCCGGGCCGGACCACGATGCGGTCGCCCACCCGGACCTCCTCCACGGGGATCTCTACCTCCGCCCCGTCCCGAAGCACATGGGCGGTCTTGGGGGCCAGGTCCATGAGGTGGGTGATGGCCTGGCTGGTCTTGCCTTTGGAGCGGGTTTCCAGGAACTTGCCCAGGGTGATGAGGGTGAGGATCATACCCGCCGACTCAAAGTACAGGTCCATATGGTACCGCTCTACCAGCTCCAGATCGCCGTGGCCCAGGCCGTACCCCATCTGGTACAGGGCAAAGACCCCGTAGATCACCGCCGCCGAGGAGCCCACCGCAATGAGGGAGTCCATGTTGGGGGCACGGCGAAGGAGAGTCTGAAAGCCTACCTTATAATATTTGTCGTTGAGGTACATGATAGGCAGGGTGAGCAGCAGCTGGGTGAGACCGAAGGCCACGGCGTTCTCCGTCCCCAGCAGGAAGGCAGGGAGGGGCGCTCCCAGCATGTGGCCCATGGAGATGTAAAAGAGGGGGATGAGAAACACCAGGGACCAGAGGAAGCGGTGCTTCATGGCGGCCAGCTCCTGCTCCAGTCCGCCGCCGGGCGGGGGCGCGGTCTGTGCGCTGCCCTTTCCCTGGGGCAGGGAGGCGCCGTAGCCCGCCTGGACCACCGCCTGGATGATGTCCTGGGGGGAGAGGGCGGCCTCGTCATAGACCACCGACATGGAGTTGGTCATGAGACTGACCTCGGCGGAGGAGACGCCCTCCAGCTTGTTGACTGCCTTCTCCACATGGGCCGAGCAGGCGGAACAGGTCATGCCCGTGACCGAAAACTTTTGTTTCAAGGGGATCACCAGACTTTCTGTGTGACAGTTCCCATCCCCAGAGATACACCCCCCGAGGGTGGGGTGCCTGTATTGTACCCCCAACCTGGTAGGTTTGTCAAGAGGGCCCCAGGGACTCCGGCGGCGCTCCCATGAGCAGCAGCGTTCCCGCCACGGCCAGGGAGACCAGGGGAGACTGGCCAGGGGGACAGTTTAAAGGAAACTCCTGCCGGTCCACCACATGGCCCTGTACGGTGACTACCTCCCGCTGCAGGGCGGCCCAGAGCACAGGGCCTTCCCGGCTAGATAGAGTGAGGGTGTCCCGGTGGCCGCAGCCGTAGCTCACGGCGCTGGCCGCCTGGAGATTCCAGCGCTGGGTGGGGGCGTCTCCGGGGAGCAGCAGAGTGCGGCAGCGCATGGAGAGCTGCCAGGTATCCCGGGCCGCCCTGGGAGACAGGACCAGCAGCGCCGGGTGAGAGGAAGCCAGGCAGTTGCCTGCCCCCAGCCCCAGGCGGGCCAGCCGGGCCAGGACCTGATCTTCGATGCCCTCATTTTCTTCTAAAATGGAGAAACAGCCCATGTTTTTTCCCCCTTTCTCCATACAGTTTGGTGGCAAGAGAGATTTTTATACCGGAAAGGGGGAGAAGGGTGCAATTCCTTGACTTTTTCATATGGATTGGAGTATCATTATTCTGTTATGGTATGTATTTTTTGATTGGAACAGTGAGGACGAGAACCTATGGCTCAGAAAAAACCTAGCTATGGCAACGACTCCATCTCCGCCCTGAAGGGAGCCGACCGGGTACGAAAGCGCCCGGGCGTCATCTTTGGCTCCGATGGGCTGGAGGGCTGCGAGCACGCCGTATTTGAGATCATGTCCAACGCCATCGACGAGGCCCGTGAGGGTCACGGCAGTCTCATTACCGTCACCCGCTTCCTGGATAAGTCCATCCAGGTGGAGGACCAGGGACGTGGCTGCCCGGTGGATTGGAACGAGAAGGAACAGAAGTACAACTGGGAACTGGTGTTCTGCGAGCTGTACGCCGGCGGCAAATACGGGGGCGACGGGGACAACTACGAGTACTCC
>USCO01000076.1 GCA_900553135.1 uncultured Eubacteriales bacterium
GGGCGGCCGCCTGCGGGCGGCGCGCCCCACGGCACGATCGTACATCCCGAACGCCTCCTTTTTCTCTATGGTTTGATAAGGTAGGATATTCGGGAAAGGGACGGAATATGCCCCTTGACAGACAGAGCAAAAGAATTTATACTATATTAGCTGTTTCTATCCGGGTGTAGCGCAGTTGGTAGCGCGCATGGTTCGGGTCCATGAGGCCGTGGGTTCAAATCCCGCCACTCGGACCACCTTAGGAGCCTTGAAACCGTTGGGTTTCAAGGCTCCTTTTTTGCATAAAGAAAACTCCCTGGACGGAAGCTCCGTTCAGGGAGGCTTTTGCCACCCCTGTTCCAAATTAGAAAACAGGGCTGGACCGCAAACAGAATAAAATTGCCTGTGCGGGAAGTTTCCTGCACAGGCATGTTTTATTTGAGGGGATCGGCCTCCCCTTCTCTGCCTCAGCTCAAATCAAACTTTCGCTCCTGCAGCTCCAGCAGGCAGCAGAGCTGATAAATGCGAGCATACTCCTGCTGATCGATCCCAACGCGGCCCAGATCGCCGATTTTGTCCACCAGCACCGTGTCTTCCCCGCCGCAGGAGCCGATGCACACCACAAACTGGTACCGCCTCTCCCGCAAAGAGAACAGGACAGGGAACCTGCCTTCCTCCGCCGTGTGAAAGACTGTATCTTTGGCCGGAATCTCCAGGCCGCACCGCTGGGGGAAATCGGGAAAGCGTTCGCACATCCGGCGGTACAGCGTCATGAAGCTTCCCAAAGGGGAATATTCCAGCTTCCCCTCCCACAGCAGCATCAGGTGGACCAGTTCCCCCTCCGGGTCGCCGGCAGGACCCAGGTTTTCCCACTTGGCGCTGGCATCATAGGCCCCGCTCTGGGTAAGACGGCGAATGAAGCTCAGTCCCTTTTCCCATCCTGCGTGGGTGGGCTCCAGATTGACCGCAAAAAGCAGGGCCAGATTGACCAGGGTGTCGGCATGGGTGGGGATCCTCCGCTCCAGGTTGTCCAACAGGTCCAGGGCGAAGGCATCGGTATAGGCAGTCAGCACGGTCTCCCGGCGGCGGATCATCTGGGCCAGCAGGACCCCGGCGGACAGGTTGCCGCCCCGGCTCATCAGAGAGTACACATACTCCGCGGCGGCAAAGTTTTTCTTCTCGTATTCCTCCTGGGCAAAAGCGAACCAGTTTCTCTCCCTGGCAGGCAGGATCGCGCCCAGCGTGACCTTTTTGGATGTCAGCAGGTGCTGATTGTGAAGGAGCGCCCGGCCCAGCTGCTCCTGGTCGGTGAAATCCGTCACCACCTGCACGGATATGGGGAGCTTGACCGCAGCTTGCATCCTTGGCCGGGGGGGCGTTTGCTTCTTCAGGATCCGCTGGTCCAGAAACTCCATCACCCGCCGGTTGAGGGGATCCTTCTCATCCTTCAGAAAATCCAGCGCCGTCCGTTCCCCCGTCGGGTCCGGCAGATGAAGCCCCAGAAGCATGGCCCCGGTCAGCACAGCAAGAAATTCGTCCACACTGCAGCTGGTCAGGACCTCCCGGGTGATCCGGCGGCAGAACCAGGGACAGGTCCGGGAAAGGATCGTATAGGGTGCGTCCGGGTTGTCTGGGTCGCAGAACTTGTCCCGCAGGCCCCCTCCTCCCAGCACCTTATTTTCCAGGGTGACGGCAAGGTTGTTCCGCTCCCGGGTGCGGCAGTTATGGCTGCGGCGCTGAAACTGCTCCTGGCTGACACACTGGTCTGAATCCAGCTCACACTCCCTCAGGATAATGCCGTCTTCCAGGCACCGGCGCAGGTGCTCCGCCTGGGAGCTGAGGTAGAAGTTCCCCTCCTGGCCGGACAACTTTGTCAGTGCCCGATTGTATACCACCCGGCACCCGTTCAGCACAGAGGAGGAGCGACCCAGAAAGCCGTTGCTGACGGTACGGTGCAGTTCTTTGCCAGTCTCCTGAAAACAGTCCATCATTTCCACGGACCACAGGGCGGACCACCAGTATCGATCCGCCGCCCCTTCACTCAGGACCTGGCGTTTGATCACTTCTTTTGTGGTAACGGAGCGGGCTTCCTGTACGCCGATGAGGACCCGGTCGCCTCGCATGCTCTTAAGCAGCCGGAACACCGCGGCCAGCAGGAGGGGGTCGTCCTGGGGCGGGGGTGTGTGTTGCGGATTCATGGGATTACCACCTTTTCCATTTTTTCTCAGTATATCAGATGAGACCCGGTCTGGCAAGATGTTTGGAAGGCCCGATTGGCATGCACCAGCTCCCCCAGAGTGGCGGGCGCGTAGCCGTTGATCTCCACCCCCGCGTTGAGCAGCACCGGGCAGGCCCGGATGGCGGGCCAGGTATCCATGTGGGTGTTGTTGTGAATGTGCCCGTGGATGAAATAGTCCGCCCGCAGCCCCCTCCGGTCCAGCTGAGGGTAGTGACACAGATGGACCAGGGCGCCGCTGTCGTCCCGCACCACGGTCTGGTCCACCACAGCCTGAAAATAGTCCAGCAGCTCCACCCGCTGCATCCAGGCGTCGTCGTGGTTGCCCACCACCAGCAGCTTCCGCCCCCGGAGTCGGGCAAGGTACTCCTCCGGCCGCCGCTTGGAATAGCAGATGAGATCCCCCAGAATGCACACCAGGTCCTCCTCCCCTACCACCCGGTTCCAGTTTCGGATCAGCGCCTCATCCATCTCTCCCGCGGAGGAGAAGGGTCTGCCGCAGTGGCGGATGATGTTGGCATGGCCCAGATGCAGGTCCGCAGTGTAAAACGTCATACAGGTTCCTCCTTTGGTGTATCACGCCTTTTTTTCTCCTTGTTTTTAAAGTAATTTTCTAGAAAATCCAGGTCCTCCGGCAGCGGGACCTGCCGTTCCCGGGGAGGCGGACCGTCATTCGGCAGGAGAAAAAGCTTGCCCCGGTCGGGCGGGCTGGAGGGCGCATTCAGCACCCGGTCCATATGCTCCCGGCGCAGGCGCAGCACGTACTCCTCCAGCTGAAAACAGCGGTGGGGCCGACGGGGCTTGCGGGGCAGGGGCTGGTCGGGCGGTGGCTCCCAGCCCGGGAGATCCCGGTACATGGGCAGCCGGGTCACATACCGCAGCCCGTGGGCCAGGACCAGGGCCTGGCCCGTCTCCATCTGTCCGATGGCCCACGACTCCAGCACCGGGCGGGTGATGCTCTGGAGGCCGTACTGGAGGGTGTATGTGCCGCACAGGCGGCTGGCCATTTCCAGGCTGTTCCCGTCGCCCTGGGCAAACACCACGTTGACGCCCACGTTGTCCCGAATGATGGCCCCGCCTGCAGCGCCGAAGAGCTGGTCCAGCTGGCTCATGCTCTGCAAAATCAAGGATACCCGGATGCCGCGGCCCAGACACTGGGACATAAGCTGGGGCAGGCTCGGGATGGCCCGGCCCACCATGCCCAACTCCTCCAGGATGAAGGACACCCGCCGTGTCAAGACCCCGCCCTGGCTGTTGGCCTGCCGCACCAGGCGGCGGATCAGCTGGCCTACCAGAATGGCCGCCGCGGTGTTATAGGTCTGGGTCAGATCGGAGAGGATCACATAGATGAGGAAGGGCCGATGCGTCCCATCCAGCGTGGCCACGGACAAGCTGTTGTTGCAGAGCAGGTCCATCACCCCCTGGCTGGCGGCCAGACCAGACAGCGCGGAGGAGGCGATGGAAAAGATGGAGCCGGCAGTGGCCTCGGCGGCGTTGGTGTAGCACTCCAGGTTCTGCCGGGCAAGCCCCCAGGGCAGAAACGCCGCCAGCTCCTTCATGATGGTGCTCCGGGCCACCTTCCGCTGTCCCTGGCTGAGCATGGCGCACACCGAATCCAGGTTGATCTCCTCCCGATCCTGGGTGATCTCCAATAAAGATTGGATGATCCCGGCCAGCAAGGTGTTGGGAGACAGCTCCCAGAAGGGAGTTTGAGGGTCCGGGGGCACCATCGCCAGGGTCAGCTCCCGGATTTCTTCCCGGGCCCAGTCCTGATGCTGTGGGTCGCTGCTCTGGGCACAGTGGGCGATATAGTCCAGGGGGTTGTAGGTGTCCGGCGAGGTGTGAGGGCTGCTCAGGTCCACACAGTATACGTCGTGGCTTTCCCTGGCCAGATGGGCAGTGGCCCGAAAGACGCAGTCCTTGGATTCCATCACGATGCCGCACTCCCCGTTCCGGATGACCGACAAGGTCTCTGTCGTGGAGAAGGATGTGGTCTTGCCCTTCTGGGTGCGGCCGTAGACGGCAAAGTGGTGGTCTCCCGGGTCCCGCCAGTATTGGCCATCCCGGGCGTACAGCACCGGGCCGGAGCCGCCGGGCGCGTCCAGGGGGAGCAGCGACCGGCAGATCTGCTGTTGTGTGGAAAATCTACGGATCATGAACCTTCCTCCCTCCTCCCCCTGTGGGGAATACAGTTTCCAGAGCGGCGGCATCCACTTGGACGCTCCCTTGTACCACCGCAGCCTTCTGAAGCACGATGTCCAGCAGAAGGAGCATGGCCTGGGGCGAGGTGATCTCGCCCCCCTTCATCAGCTCCAGCAGGCGCTGCCGAAACGCCCCCTCCTCCGCCAACCGGACGCCCTGGCGGCGGATGTGGGCGCAGGCCATCTCCAGCAGCTCCCGGTGAGAACAGGGGTCCAGTCTCAGTTCCAGCAGCCCGGGGAGGGCGCGGGCCAGCACACGGCTGGCCCCGCCCTGGCCGGAGGGAGCAAACAGGATGACGGCGGTGCGCTGTGTCAGTTCCCGGAGAAACGCCAGCCCCGCCTTGCCGCTGGGCAGCTCCTGCCGGATACACAACCCTGTATCCAGCTGGACGCCCACCAAAAACGGGAAGTCGTCGGTATAAGGGCTGGCGTCCAGCAGGGCCTGGTGGGCGGCAAACAGGCTTTCCCAGGAGCCGTCCAGCCGGATGGACTGGATGCAGCCGGGGGCCTGGATCAATCCGGCGTCTCCATACCGCTGGGCGATTCCCTCCAGCAGGCCGGTACGCAGGGCGTCTCCCTCCTCCGCCCACAGCAGCAGGGGCGGAGGACACAGACGGCTGTTCCGGTAGACCTCTGCCCGGGCGCAGATGGGCTCCAACGCGCTGAGCAGCTGGCTGGGCAAGGGAAATACGTCTCTCATTTTAATACCACCATTTTCAAGCTTGACCCGTAGTCGGCCAAGAAATCATTGAGGGTGCGGTGGCTGGAGAAGCTGGGGTCCATGATGGTAAATTGGCTGCTCTTCAAGTCGGCCTGCTTGTCAGCCCGGTCGACCCCTGTGATCACGCACCAGTGCTGGCCTGTGCTGCCTTTGCCGGACACCAGTACGGGGTTCCCCTCCCGCAGCTGGCTCAGGGCGGTGCTGAGAGAGTAAGAAACGGTTTGGAACTTCTGGGCGGGACCGTAGCCCCACAGCAGGCTTCCGTCCCGGAACGTGAGCTGCTTGGCCAGGGTATCAGGGCGGTAGGAGGCGTCTTCGGTGCAGTTGAGAAATGCGGCAAGACAAGTGATAAGACAGCCGTACTTGCCGATGGTGGCACCCTGGTCATACTCAAAATTCTTCCACCGGGAATCCGTAGTGCTCAGTCTGGTCACCGGCAGGACGATGCGCTCCCCTGCCTGAACAGCTGTCTGAGCAGCCTGGAACACCCCGTTGATCGTACCGGCGATGCCGGAGGATGCCGTCCCCACGGCCCGCAGCTGGAAGCTTTGGCTGGATGCGCCGGTATACTTCTGCAGGGCCAGCCCACTTCCGCCGGTGGCGGTCAGAGCCATGGCGGGGGCGTTCTTCGGCCGGATGGAGTATCCGCTGCCCAGGGGCTGGATGAGAAAGTACTCCGTGTTCTGAACGGTGTCCCGGTAGCAGATCACCGACGCCCCCGACTTCAGACTGGTGAGGTTGAGGGTGTAGTTTTCCCGCATGGTGCTGATCTTGTAGGAGCCGTTGTTCTGCCGTTCCAGGCGGAACTGCTGGGTGGCGTCCCCACCGTTTGCTTCATACAGGTTGATCTTGGTGTTGTTCTGGATCTGGCTGACTTTGTCGGTGTACACATTGATGCGGCTGCTGCCCTGGTTGAGGTTGTAGATGCCGCTGGAGACGGGCTGTTCTGCCGCGGATGCCCCCAGAGCCATGGCGGACAGGGCGGTCGAGAAAACCAGCAGCAGGCAGGCCAGGCGATATAGGTTCTTTTTCATAGAGGTCTCCTCCTTGTTTTCCACGGGGTTTCCCGCTTGGTATGGCTTTACTGTACCTGTCATGCGTTGTCAGCGCCACGGGGATTTTGTCTATGAACTGTCAGCTAGCTCTAATCCGGCGTTCTTTCTCTGATGGCCTGCTTCCTCTTGTCCACCCAACCAAAACACCCGTACCTCCTGCTGGCGGCACGGGTGTTTTTTATGGTTTCGCATGATTGATTGCCTTATTGGTGCGATTAGCGGGAAAAAGCATGTGGTCTCGTACCAGGGTAGCATAGTGTACCTCAGCCTGGCGCAGCGGATGATTGGCCAAAGCTGCTGAACGCGGTAGGCAAGCAGTACTGCGACGAGCATGGGCTGACCTTTACCAAATTTAATCCGCCCCAGGAGATGGTAGACGCGCGGGACGCCTATATGGCGCAGCTGTTTGAGCAGGCGGAGAGAGATTACTTACTACAAAGTCAAGGATTGAACATGAAAAAGGCTGGACGCTGCGGCGTCCAGCCTTTTTATTTCGTCTTGTCCCATGGCGATCTGCCTATGCGGCGTCCGATTTGGCAACGGCCTCCATGACAAAGTCCATCAGCTCCGGGCTGGTCACCACCAGCTGATTGAAGCGCCCCACAAAATGGTCGTCAAAATCCTCTATAGGCGGCGTAAACCGAAAGAGGTCCTCCCCCTCCGATTGGTGCTGCAATAAAAGCTTCCCCTCCTCAACCGCGATGCAGATGGTAAAGACGGGATTGGTTCGGAAGACGGTATCTACAATGTTCAGATCCTCCGTATCCAGATCGTTGAGAATGCCCACCAGCCGGGCCTCCTCCTCTTCCGAGAGAACATAGTTCTCGGAGAACAGCTCCCGATTTGACGGGTCGGAGAAGGTGATAAACTCCACATCGGAGACAGATAAAGTCTGGCACCAGGCCAAAAAGCGGCTGTGCTGGATTTTATAGTCGATCATCCAGCGGACTCCCACCTGATACCCCACCACCCCGACGATGACCAGGATGATGGCAGCAATCAGCACCTTCCGCGGCGTGACTTTCATAAGACACCCTCCTTTCGGCTTGGATAGCTTCCATTTTGTTCCTAATTTTATCATACCATAGACCGCTGTCAAAGACAACGCACAACTGCCGGACGCGGGGCCTAAAAGGGTATGCAGCCAGCTTATTGAAGCTTTCCAGAGGGGCTGGTATAGTGGTGGCAAGGTCCCATATCCGGTACAGTGCCGGGTGGGACCAAATCGCGAGAGGGCTGGAACAAAGGAGGATTTCCCATGGTACTATCAAAAGGAAGAAAACTGATTTTGATCGCGGCGGCGGTGGTCATCGCCCTGGCGGCTGCATTATTGGGCTACAATGCTTACAGAAATGCCCAGGACCGGCTGGATTCGGCCATCTCCCCCCTGCTGGGCGGATATGCCTATAGCTTTGCCGATCCCTTTGACGAGGAGACGCGGGACGTCTTTATTTCCGATTATTGGGACCCGGTGAAGGATAAATCTTCGCTGCACAAAAAGCTGGTCAATGCGGTGCAGACGCAGGTGATCGACCTGTCCTTCCAGAACGCCGAGCTGGACAGTGATGACCGCATTACCAACGAGTACGGCGAGGAGCTGACCGATGCCCAGGATACCATCGTGAAGCTGATGGGCTTTTTAAAGGTGGCGGACTATGAGGACCAGGACCTGAAGGACTGCATCCAGGATTACTACCTGCGCCTGGCGGAGGAGGTCCGTACCGACGACGCCGAGAATGAGAGCAGCAGCACGGAGCAGGCCCGGGAGCTGGACCTGGCGGAGGACCTGCTGGAGGAGCTGGAAAAGGTGGATGAGTTCAACCAGGCCGCCGGAGACTTTTTCCAGATCCAGGTAAATGATATCATTCCTCTGGACGAGATTTCCGGACATTACACCAAGGCCATCCAGCTTGCCCGGGATGACCATGATATGGGTGCCTTTGTCCGGGCCCTGTCCAGCGCCACCGCCTCTCCCCTGCTGAAGGACGAGACCTTCCTGTCCAGCGACGAGATCGTGGACTTCCTCATGGAGGAGCCCGGAACGGTCTACACCCTGAAAAACGGCGTGGGCGGCTATTATGACTCCAACCGCATCGAGGGGAACGATGTCACTTACTACGGAGACTTTGCCAAGAAGGTCACCACCAGCGGCGGACACAAGTACGACACCAGCGCTCTGGGCGGGGTCTGGGACGCCCTCACCCCGGGCCAGAAGGCGGAGATCACCAGCGGCAATACCGTCCACACCAACTACTACTATTACCTCCAGGGTGAGGACTACGATGGTGAGTTGGACTTCTCCCTGGCCGAGGAGGGCTATGATTATGCCTACCTCAACGAGGACGGGAGCGTGCTGAGTGTATCCCCGAAGGGCATCGCCTATGCGGTGAACCGGGACGTTGGCAGCCAGATCATTTATGGGGATTTCAGTGATTTTTACACCCAGACCCAGGAATCCTACCATCCCAAGGGGGATGCGGCGGCCGAGTGGCAGGCCTTTATGCAGATCTCTGAACCTGCGACCCAGGCGGAATATGCCGCCTATCAGGGGGCATTTCGGGCCGACCCCGATGGGACCCTGCAGTCTGAATTTCGGGTCATGAACGGACAGGTCTACTGGTGTGCTTCCGCCTCTGTCCGTGTGCAGGTAGAGGGACAAGAGGCCCACTCTGTGTTCCTTTACCCGGCGCTGGTAACGGACATGGCGGCGACAGAGGAATATGCGGATAACACCGTGGCCACCGCCACCTTTGCCGACGGGAATATCCATATGGTCATCACCATGAGCGGCACTACTCTGTACGATAAGGTCTTTACCAAGGAGGCCTGAGTCATGGCATTGATTCTGATGGTCGCGGCCGGAGTGCTGCTGGCCTTCCTGCTCCTTCCCCTGCTGGGGCCCATCGCCATGATCGCCATCAGCATCGCGGTGATCGCGTGGCTGGGATACTGCATCTTTGCCGCCATCGGCGTGGGCATGGCGGCGGTGGAGCTCACCAAAGACGCGGTGAAAAAATCCAAAGATACGGCAAAGGAAACCAAAGCGGCCATGGAGAAGGTCAAGGCGGCGCAGCAGCCCTCCCTGAAAGCCAGGGTCAAAGCCGAGCCGGCCTTTGCCCTGGGGCTGACCTCCGTGCAGGAGCTGCTGACCCTGGAGGGCCTGAAGGGCAAGCCGGCGGGACTGTGGTACCAGTATGTGCTCAACGATCGCCTGTGCAACTGCTGCAAGACGGGCATGTTTCGGGTGGAGGACCAGCTGAACCGGAACTATTTGGAGCAGTATCTGGAGAAGGTGGTCCGCAAGGGCGGAACAGCTCCCCTGCCCCGGGCTCAGGAGCTCAGCCGGGTGATCCTGAAGTGCCACGATAGCCTGAGCACCCTGTACCAGCCCAAGGCGGCCAAATAATGAACACATCCACCAGCGAAGCTGGTGGTTGTCACTATGCGGGCATAGCCCTCTGTTCCTCGCGGACGCGTGCAACGCGTAATACGGTCTGCCAGCTGCGTAAGGACTGTTACTTGCCGCCCGTAAACGGGCTGTTAGATGGGATTCTCAGTTGCTCTCCCATCTCGTCCTCTTTTAGCTGATTCCTCACATACTCGGCAATTCGGCTCTCGTTTTTCCCTACCGTGTCCACATAGTATCCTCTGCACCAAAATTCTCGGTTCCGGTACTTGTATTTCAGCTCGCCGAATTGCTCATACAGCATTGTGCTGCTCTTCCCTTTCAGATACCCCATAAAGTGCGATACTGACATTTTCGGTGGTATCTCTACAAACAGATGGATGTGGTTGGGGCACGCTTCCGCTTCTATGATCTTTACCCCTTTCCACTCACATAACTGCCGCAGTATTTTTCCTATTGCCGCTTTCTTTTCTTGGTAAAATACCTTCCTCCGATACTTTGGCGCAAATACGATATGATATTTGCAATTCCACCGGGTATGGGATAAACTATTGATGTCATTCAGTCCCATCTGGATGTCCTCCCTTTGCTATCGTTTGTGCAGTTGGCAGACCGCACTCCTATTATAGCAAAGGGAGTTTTTTTATCTTTTTCATCGCCTTAGGCTTTTTTA
>USCO01000077.1 GCA_900553135.1 uncultured Eubacteriales bacterium
TTCTGCGTTTCAAAGAAAATGTGCCTGCTGTTTAAAAAACAGCAGGCACATTGGAAGGTTAGGACTTAGTCCTCAACGTTGTCGCCCACAGCCTTCATCACGGCCAGGAAGCCGATGATCAGGGTGATGCCCACAGGCAGAGCAATGATGCCGGGAGCACCGAAGTGGGTCAGCACGCCAGCCAGCACATAGGACAGGCAGGAGATGGCGGCGCAGCTGGCGGCGTAGGGCAGCTGGGTGGACACATGGTTGACGTGGTCACACTGGGCGCCCGCAGAGGCCATGATGGTGGTATCGGAAATGGGGGAGCAGTGGTCGCCGCACACGGCGCCGGCCATACAAGCGGAGATGCAGATGATGCCCATGGGATCGTTCAGGGGGAAGATGGCCATGGTGATGGGGATCAGGATGCCGAAGGTGCCCCAGCTGGTACCGGTGGCAAAGGCCAGCAGGCAGCCGATGATGAACACGATGGCGGGCAGGAACATGGAGAAGCCGCGGGCGTACTCATTGACCACGTACTCCACGAAGGCGGAAGCGCCCAGTGAGTCGGTCATGGCCTTCAGGGACCAGGCAAAGGTAAGGATTATGATGGCGGGAACCATGGCCTTGAAGCCCTCGGGGATACAGCCCATCATCTCGCGGAAGGACATGGAGCGGCGCACGGTGTAGAAGATCAGGGTGAACAGCAGGCCGAAGGCGGAGCCCAGCATCAGACCCACAGAGGCGTCGGAGCCGGAGAAGGCGTCCACGAAGCTGGCGCCGGAGAAGAAGCCGCCGGAATAGATCATACCGATGACGCAGCAGAACACCAGCACCAGGATGGGAGCCACCAGGTCGATGACCTTGCCCTTGCTGTCGTCGGCGTCCTCCTCGATGAGGCCGGCGTAGGGGTTGGAGCCGGAGAACAGGTCGCCGGTCTTGATGGCGTTGCGCTCATACTTGAGCATGGGGCCAAACTCCACCTTCATGACCACCATGGAGATCATCATCACGATGGTGAGCAGGGCGTAGAAGTTGTAGGGGATGGCCTTGATGAACAGCGCCAGGCCCTGGCCATCCTCCACGAAGCCGGAGACAGCGGCAGCCCAGGAACTGATGGGAGCGATGATACACACGGGAGCGGCAGTGGCGTCGATGAGGTAGGCCAGCTTCACGCGGGAGACGTTGTGCTTGTCGGTGATGGGACGCATAACGGAGCCCACGGTGAGGCAGTTGAAGTAGTCATCAATGAAGATGAGCACGCCCAGCACGATGGAAGCCAGCTGAGCGCCCACGCGGCTCTTGATGTTCCGGGAGGCCCAGCGGCCGAAGGCGGCGGAGCCGCCCGCCTTGTTCATCAGGCAGACCATGGAGCCCAGGATGACCAGGAAGATGAGGATGCCCACGTTATAGCTGTCGGACAGAACGGAGACGATGCCGTCCTCAAAGACGTGGAGCACGGTTCCCTCAAAGGAGAAGTTGGAGTAGAGCAGGCCGCCCACCAGAATACCGATGAACAGGGAGGAATAAACCTCCTTGGTGATGAGGGCCAGGGCGATGGCGATGACGGGGGGCAGCAGAGCCCAGACGGTCTCATAGAAATTGCTGGGGGCGGGGATCACGCCTTCGCCGCCGCAGGTGGCACACACGTTGGTGCCGTTACAGACGGAACAGGCTTCGTCCAGGCCGTAGCAGGTCATGCAGATGCCGACGCCGCCGCAGTCAGGGCAGTCCACGGTGGGGCGGGCGCCGCCCTCACCGGCGGCAAAGGCCGCGGTGGCCAGCACCAGCACCAGGATCACGGCCAGAACGATGCGTCCCAGCCAGGTACGGTTACTTCTCATTTGTTTTCCCTCCAAAAAAATCAGCGTTCGGGGCCGCACGCCCCGGATTGCGCAAACAAAAAACCATGAACGCAGAAGCGCCCATGGCAAAACCGGACGTCCTCCCCACCGCGCAAGGCGGCCTGGCAGGACCTCTGGATAGCGCTCCACAAATCTGTGACAGTCCGTGGGATCTTCTCCCGCGGCCCAGGTCCCCCCGCCCAGGCAGGCCAAGGAAACCTTCGGCGGCGCACCCTCTCCCACGGGACGGCTGCCTGGCCTTGTCCCGCGGTACGCATGAGCGCCGCGCCTCTATCCTCATATTCGATTGCGTGTATCCTACCATGCCCAGGGCGGTATGTCAAGGCTTTTCCCGGTTTTTCCCTGTTTTTCGTCTCTTTCCCCGGTAGCTTAGGGGCGGTCCATCATAAAAAAGGTAAATGTGCCCGTGGCCACCAGCTTGCCCTGGTCGTTGGACAGCTCCACCTGAATGACGGACAGGGTGCGCCCCTCCTTCTTGGGGGTGGCCACGCAGGTAATGCGCTTGCCGTCGGCGGGGCGGAGAAATTCCATACTGCTGCTGGCGGTGACGCAGCTGCGTCCCCCCGCGCAGGCGCAGCTGCCGCCCACCGTGTCGGCCAAAGTGGCCAGAGCGCCGCCGTGGACCTTGCCGTGGGGGTTGATGCTGTTGGGGCCTACCTCCAGCACGCCCTCCGCCCGTCCCGGCTCCACCCGGGTGACGAAGATACCGTTTTCGTAGGAAAACTGGTGGGGCTGGTTGACCACGCCGGCAATGGGCCGGGCGGTTTCAAGTGTCTCCATATTGCTGCGTTCCTTTCTCATTTTCATTTCTAGTGGGCCAGTGTACCACAAAATCCGCCCCCCAGCAACCCCGCGGACCCTTCCCGCCCTTTGGGCATAGGATAGTGGGAATCCACTTTCTTTTGGGAGGTATCCGCCATGACACAGCCCACCAAGCCCATGTCCCTGCAGCCCTTCGACCCCGAGGTCTTTCAGCGGGTCTGGAACCGGGTCATGCCCCAGCAGGAGCTCAGCCCCATTCAGCCCGCCCTGCCCGTCCGAACTGCCCCTTCCCCGCTCCCCGCGCCCCAGGAGCCCGACCTGGCCCAGCTTCTGGAACTGACCTGGGCCCTGCGCCAATCCTACCAGGCCGCTTTGCGGCGCATGGGCAGCCGGGGGGCGCGGCTGCTCAACCTGCGGCGGGACGCCCTGGGGCGGGAGCTGAAGCGCCTGTCCGCCGCCCACTACTTAGCCGCCGGGGCCCGCTATCTCCCCAGCCGCGCCGGTGAGGAGGCCGGTCCCTCCTGGGAGTCCACCCTGCGAAACCTGTATCTGCTGGAGCAGGAGCGCTGGAAGGCCCTGGACCAGCTGGCCCGGGACCTGTCCGATCCCTGTCAGGCGGCCCTGCTGGAGGAGCTGGCCCAGGCGGCCTCTTTGCAGAGCTTTCGCCTGCGCACCCTGCTGGAGCAATTCTGACCCCTTTTTCTGGCAAAGCCCTCGGTTTTGTGGTAGAGTAGCAGTATCCAAACCAACACTTCTGCCGCGAAAGAAGGGTTTCCTCTATGTGTCAGATTCAAGATTTTACCTATCCCTCCGTCCAGAAGGGTTCCACCATCCACGCCCGGGTGTGGCTCCCCCAGCAGCCTCCCAAGGGAATCGTGCAGCTGGTCCACGGCGTGGGGGAGCACGTGGGCCGCTACCACCAGGCCGCCTGCTTCTGGGCCCAGCACGGTTTTCTGGTATGCGGGGAGGACCACCTGGGCCACGGCCTGACCGAGGGCGGTCCCCGGGGATACTTTGCCCCCAAGGACGGCTGGTCCCTGGTGGTGGAGGACATCCACGCCCTGCGCCTTCGCATGGGAGAGCAATACCCCGGCGTTCCCTACTTCCTGCTGGGCCACTCCATGGGCTCCTTCCTCACCCGCACCTACCTCATCCGTTACCCCGGGGATGTGGACGGAGCCATCCTCTCGGGCACCGGGCAGGAGAGCGCCCCCCTGGTGGCCCTGGGGAAGCTGCTGGCCGGAGTGGAACGCCGCCGTCGGGGAGAGCACGGGGTCAGTCCCCTGGTGAACTCCCTGTCTCTGGGGGCCTACAACCGGAAATTCCGCCCCAACCGCACGGGGGCCGACTGGATCTCCAGCGACCCGGCCATGGTGGACGAGTATCTGGCCGATCCCCTGTGCCAGTCCCCCTCCACCGCTGCCATGTTCCAGGACATGATGGGCGGCCTGCAATTCATTGCCAAGAAGGAAAACCTCGCCCGCATGGACCCCAACACCCCCATTTTCTTCTTCTCCGGGGACCAGGACCCTGTGGGCGGCATGGGCAAAGGGGTGCGGAAGGTGTATCGCATGTTCCAGCAGGCGGGCTGCCGGGACGTCCGGCTGCGCCTGTACCCCGGCGGACGCCATGAGATGCTCCATGAGACTGTGGGGGACCAGGTCCAGCAGGATGTGCTGGACTGGCTGGAAGAGCAGGTTCACGCCTCTTGACGGTCCCGGCCAACAGGGCTACAATCTACCAAGAGAAAACTAAGGAGGGGTTATTGTGACCTATCAGGAAGTCCTGGCCGCCGCCCGTACCTGCAGCGGCCCTTACTGCAAGGCCTGCCCGGTATGCAACGGCAAGGCCTGCGGCAGCACCATGCCCGGCCCCGGCTCCAAGGGAACCGGCACCGTGGCCTCCCGCAACTATGAAGCCTGGCAGCAGATCTGTCTGAACATGGATACCATCTGCGAGAACAAGCCGGTGGACACCCATTTCACCTTCTTCGGCGAGACCTATGATCTGCCCGTCTTTGCCGGTCCCGTGGGTGCGGTGAACCTGCACTACGGGGACAAGTACAACGACCTGGAGTACAACAACATCCTGGTCCCCGCCTGCGCCCAGGCCGGCATCGCCGCCTTCACCGGCGACGGCACCAATCCCGACGTGTTTACCGCCGCCGCTGCCGCCATCGGCGCCGCCGGCGGCCGTGGCATCCCCACCGTGAAGCCCTGGGACCGGGACACCCTGTTTGCCAAGCTGGACGCCGCCAAGGCCTCCGGCGCCAAGGTGTTCGCCATGGACATCGACGCGGCGGGCCTGCCCTTCCTGAAAGGCCTGACCCCTCCCGCCGGTTCCAAGACGGTGGCCGAGCTGCGGGAGATCATTGAGTACGTCAAGGCCCCCTTCATCATCAAGGGCATCATGACCGTGGCCGGAGCCCGGAAGGCTCTGGAGGCCGGTGCCGCCGGCATCGTGGTGTCCAACCACGGCGGCCGGGTCCAGGACGGCGTCCCCGCCACCGCCAGGGTGCTGCCCGCCATCGCCCAGGCGGTGAAGGGCCAGATGACCATTCTGGTGGACGGCGGCATCCGCACCGGCGTGGATGTGTGCAAGGCGCTGGCCCTGGGCGCTGACGCCTGCATTCTGGCCCGTCCCTATGTCACCGCGGTCTATGGCGGCGGGGCGGAAGGCGTGGCCGTTCTGACCCAGAAGCTGAAGGGCGAGCTGGAGGACACCATGGCCATGTGTGGTGTGCATAGTCTAACTGACATCTCTTCTCAAATGATTTTCCAGGATTAACCCCTCTTTTTCACCCCGGCGGAGCTTCCGCCGGGGTTTCTTTATGTTTTCTTAATTTTCGGTTTGGCATTTTGTACGATTTATTTTTACTGATTTTAAATATTTATATCCAAATTGACGGACCAGTCGATTTGTGGTATACTTTCCATACTGGGAATGTGGGAAATCAATCCATCCCCTTCCAGAAATCCGTCATGAAAAGGAGTGTTAGTATGAAATCATCCCAGACACGCAGATGGACTGGCTGGCTGCTGAGCGCAGCGCTGATCGCCAGCTTGCTGGTGACCCCCTCTCTGGCCGCCGGCTCGGCTGAGATCCAGTTCCAGTACCCCAGCGACGTGAAGGCCAGCGAAGTCACGGTCTCCGTCTACGAGGGGTATCCCGCTGGCAGCGGCGAAGCTGCTGTCACCGCTTTGACCGAAGTAGACAAGGATGCCCAGGGTGATTACGTGATCACTTCTCCCGGCACCTATACCTACTGGGTCCGGGGCGACGGCTACTACAACATCAGCAAGATCTTCAACGTCACCCAGGAAGAGCTGAATTCCGGCACTGTCAAGCTTTCCATTGAAACCGGAAAGCTGGCGCAGACCGGCTTTGAGCCCACCAACCCCAACTTGGCCAATACGCCGGAAAACTTCGCCCAGGACTCCCGGGACGCCCTGCTCACCATCTGGGCCGACGAGGTGCTGGACAAGTACTTCTCCACCGACACCCTGAAGGGCTATGAAGCCTATGACACCCCCTATTTCA
This sequence comes from uncultured Eubacteriales bacterium, assembly GCA_900553135.1. Classification (GTDB taxonomy): domain Bacteria; phylum Bacillota; class Clostridia; order Oscillospirales; family Oscillospiraceae; genus Lawsonibacter. The sequence goes on from USCO01000077.1 coordinate 6,150, forward strand.
CCATTGACCGGGCCGACCATCAGTTCACCACCCAGGACGAGCTGATGACCTACGTCCAGTCCAAGGACGAAGCCTGCGACGACATGTATCTGTACAGCCTGGGCAAGACCCCGGTTTACAACTATGACATGCCCATCGCCGTGTTCACCACCACCGACCTCTCCTCCGTCAAGACTCTGGAGGAAGCCGGCGAGAAGGTCAGCGCCAACGGCAAGCTCACCGTGTGGATCCAGTCCCAGATCCATCCCAACGAGCCCGCCTCCGGTGAAGGCGCTCTGGTGATGATCTCCGATCTGTGCGGCGACTACGGCAAGGACGTCCTGAAGGAGATCAATGTGGTGGTCATCCCCCGCATCAATCCCGACGGCTCCTATCTGTTCACCCGCACCACCTATCAGGGCTTTGACATGAACCGCGACCACATGGCCCTGAAGGCTCCCGAGCTGGCCTACCTCCACACCGCTTACCGCTACTTCATGCCCGAAGTAGTCATGGACGGCCATGAGTTCACCTTCTACGGCGTCACCGAAGACGGCTACATGCGCAACGCCGACGACATGCAGTCCACCCCCGCCAGCAGCCTGAACAACGACGCTCAGGTCAACAAACTCAGCGAGGCCGCCGTGAACCTGCTGCACAAGAACGCCACCGACGCCGGCCTGCGTGTTTATCACTACGGCTACACCGTGAACAACCCCATCGGCCGCGCTTACTATGGCCTGTATAACTCCATCTCCATCCTGGTTGAGACCCGGGGCATCGGCGCCGGTTCCACCAACTTCGCCCGCCGGGTCTTCTCCCAGCAGAACGCCGCCCACTCCATCATCGAGTACGCCATGGCCAACGACACCGCCATCATGGCCGCTGTGGACGCCGCCCGGGCCGATGTGGTGAAGAAGGGCGCCACCTTCGACGAGGACGACATCGTGGTGCTGCACCAGGTCGCCTCTGGTGAGACCCAGTCCCCCACTCCTCTGACCCGCTACCAGTACAACATGGACGGCAGCGCCTCCAAGACCTCCACCGCTACCCTCTCCATGAACGACACCGTGGTGCGCAGCCGCATCCGTCCCACCGCCTATGTCATCCCCAAGGACATTGAGAATCTGGACAAGATCCTCTACATCCTGGACAACCAGGGCGCTGAGTACTACGAACTCTCCGCCGGTTCCACCGCTCCTCTGAAGCAGTACTACTACACCGGCGAGTACACCTACAACAGCAAGGAGGCTGGTTTCACCGCCGCCCTGCGGGATGAGACCCAGGTCACCTTCGACAAGGGCGCCATCGTCATCCCCATGGACCAGGTGGCCGCCAACGTCATCGCCATGACCATGGAGCCCGACGTCAACGACTCCAACGGCTACGACGGCACCCTGGTGCAGTACGGCCTGGTCAGCTATGACAAGGACTCCCAGAACTTCCCCATCTACCGCTATGAGAAGGACAACCCCAGAACCACTCTGGTGAGCAACGGCTTTGCCGACATCAGCGGCCACTGGGCTAAGGACGCCATCCTGTACGCCGCCTCCAAGGGCCTGATGAACGGCACCAGCGCCAACGCCTTCTCCCCCGACATGAACCTGTCCCGCTCCATGATCGCTCAGATCCTGTACAGCCTGGAAGGCAAGCCCGCCCTGGCTCAGGCCGATCTGGAGAAGAAGTTCAGCGACGTGGCCTCTGACGCTTGGTACGCCAACGCCGTGTATTGGGCCCAGTCCAAGGGCATCATCAGCGGCTACGGCGACGGAGCCTTCGGCCCCAACGATCCCGTCACCCGTGAGCAGCTGGCCGCCATCCTGTCCAGCTACTCCAAGTTCAAGGGCATGGATGTTGCCTCCAAGGGCAGCCTGTCCGCCTTCCCCGACAGCGCTTCCGCTTCCAGCTGGGCTGTTCAGTCCCTGACCTGGGCTGTGGAGAAGGGCCTGCTGTCCGGCATGGGCGACGGCACCCTGAATCCCACCGGCACCGCCTCCCGCGGCCAGGTGGCTCAGATCATGATGACCTACCTGGAGAAGGTAGCGAAATAACTCCTTTCCTTTTGCGTCCCCCGGATTTTCCGGGGGGCGCTCCTTTTTGGTTGATATTGTAGACCAACTGTGATACGATAGGTCTACAAAGTAAACCAATAGGAGGCGGTTCCCATGGAGGAATTTTCTTTGACCAACAGCGAATGGTATGTGCTGGACTGTCTGTGGGGGCAGGAGCCCCGGACCGCCATGGAACTGGTGGCCCAGCTGGGAGAAAAAGTAGGCTGGGCCAAGAGCACCACCATCACCACCCTGCGCCGCATGGAGGACAAAGGTCTGGTGTCCGTGGAGGTACGGGGCCGCACCAAATATTACACCCCCGCCGTGGAACGGCAGAAAGCGGTGCGGGGAGAGACCCGCTCTTTTCTGGACAAGGTATACCAGGGCAGCGTGGGTCTGATGGTGTCCGCCATGGCCCAGGAACACGCCCTCAGTGAGGAGGATATCCGTCAGCTTTACGCCATTTTGAAGGAGGCGGAAGGAACATGAACACCCTCTTGCAGTGGTTTGTCACCTCGTCTGTGCTGATCGCCGCAGTACTGATCCTGCGCCGCCTGCTGGGACGCCGCATCTCTCCCCGGGTCCGGTACGCCCTGTGGGGGGTAGTGCTGGTGCGGCTGCTGCTGCCCGTTCATATTCCTGTGTCCGCACTCCCCTCGGCGGCCGACCTGGCTCCTCAACCGACCAGTCTCACCGAGGACTCTGTGCCCCTACTGCCCACCACTTACCCCATGGAGGAGGTAGAGGCGGGCCAAGTGCCGGAACTCTTCCGAAACAGCCAGGGCCAGCTCCACACCACTGGCAGCGCCGGGACCGTAAAGCCCTCCGCCGACGGCACTCAGGCCGTGGTGGCTCCGGTGTGGCTCTCCCCTGCCCAGCTGATTCTGGGGATTTGGGGCGCAGGCGCAGTCGTTCTGGGTCTGGTGCTTTTGGGGTCCAATCTGCGCTTTTTCGCCAAAATCCGCCGCATTCGGCGGCCTGCATCCATTCCACAATGTCCTCTGCCGGTGTACCTTGCGGAGGGACTGCCCTCCCCCTGCCTGTTTGGGCTATTCCGTCCCGCCATCTACCTCACGCCGGAGGTTCCAAACCTGCCCGAGGAACAGCAGCGACACATTCTCACCCACGAATTGACCCACTTCCGGCAAAAGGACCACATCTGGTCCGCCCTGCGCTGTCTGGCGCTGGCCCTGCACTGGTATAACCCCCTGGTGTGGGTGGCGGTGGTCCTGTCCATGCAGGACGGCGAGCTCTCCTGCGACGCGGGCGCCATCAAGCTTTTAGGGGAGGGACAGCGCATTCCCTATGGCCGCACCCTGGTCACTCTGGTGGCCCGGCGGGGGCCCCGCCCCGGGGATCTGTTGTCCTGCTCCACCGCCATGGCCCAGAATAAAAAGGCCATTCAGGCCCGCATCTCCCAAATCGCCCACCGGCCGGAAACACGGAAAACCGCTCTGTTTGCCGCGGCTTCCCTGCTGGCGCTGGCGGCGGTGTTTACCTTTGGGGGCGGAGAACAGGGCCGCACCCTCACCCGAGAGGGCTTTCTGACCGGCCTGGAGGAGACCCAGTCCGTGACCCTCGACCTGCCGGCTCTGTCCGGCTACACCTTTGACCCCATTGCGGACGAGGACCTGCTGGGCCAGGTACGGGAGCTGCTGGGGCAGGCGAAAGCCTGGGACCGGGAAAATTCCGTAGCCCTCGGCTTTCAGGACCTGACTTCCTCCTTCCATACAGTTCATTTTCTGGAGAACGGCGGCAGCAGCGCTTTTTACCTCTATACCATGGGGGAAGGCGGCGACTATGTGCTGGCCAGGCTGGATGACGCCGCTGCAGGAGCCGAACCCTTGGCGGTCCTGCCGGAGGGCACGGTCTTTCAGCTGGAGGAGCTGGCCCGGCAGCAGGAGGCCCGGAACCACTCCATCACCCAGGTGGAGTACCCGGAGTTCA
>USCO01000078.1 GCA_900553135.1 uncultured Eubacteriales bacterium
TTGGGGGGCTCGTCTACCTTCCCGGCGTCGGGAATATTCTTTTTATCGTCAGCCACCTAAAAACCTCCTTTGTTGTGAAATAGAAAAAGCCAGCCCGATGGCTGGCCTGTGGGGGAGCACCCCCTCCTTTCTCGGTGGGATATATGAAAACGCCGCCCATAGTCCCGTTGGGCGGCGTAATTCTTATAACTAAAGCGGTTGGTAATTGCGTCCTGCAAAATAATCGCTATAATATATAGATAGAAATACATTTCCGCAGAAATGAGGAATTTTATGATACTTAAAGGGATAGCCGCAACAACTCAAGTCGATGCTCATAACACTCGCATCGCTTTAGAGGCTCTTGAAAGTGCTGCTGAAACTATTGTTCATGGAAAATATGTACCGAGTGTTGGCGTTGAACATGATCCTACCATCATACCCATCGGTAAAATAGTCAACGCCTATGTTGAAAAGATAAATGACACTGACTATGGGCTATACTGTGAACAAGATATGTTTTCTATTTACCCTATGGAGCATGATGGCGTAAAATTTGTTATGCAGAAAAGCCTTGTCGATGACAGACCGCTGGCAACCTCCTATTTAGAACAGCGAGGGAAATTGTTCGTCCAAACTGACTTTGTTAATTTCAAATCCCGGGAGGATGCAGCAGCCTTTTTGAAAGAGTTATCTGACGAATACGATATTGAAACAGGTTATTGTGGAAGAAAGTCTGCCATACCTGATCCGGAATTAGCCTTTCAATTTTTAGAATCGACAGTAAAGGGTTTGTTTATTTATTTAGCAAGCAAGCCTGTAATTGAAAAAGTTGGCAACCACATAATCGACCACGCTTTATCGGAGTTTGATGGTTTATATGATTTTATCAAAAAGGCCATCATTTCAGCGGCCAAGAGGTTTGTTCCGGCCAATAGACCAGTAACCTATGTGTTTACTGGCAAATATGAATTTGTGATTGAGTTAGTTGTTCAAACCACAAATCCCAATATAGCAATAGAAGCCATTTGTGAAGAAAAGCTAATTAGTGTAGTTAGCGAGATAGAAAATCTTAAAAAGCATTTTTCAAGTTTTGTCAAAATCCAGTTGGTATATAATACGGAAAAAGGACAATGGGAGTTTAACTATATAGCAACAGAAAAAGGCGAGGTTATCGGCACAGAAAAATCCTTTAAGAAATCTTTGAAAAAATAGAACTTGCTTTCCCCGAAAACAAAGATGCCACCAAGATGGCAGCATCTATTGATTTTCATTGATTATTGGATAAAAACCTCTTGCTTGCTGCGCTAAAACTATTGATACGACTGGATTTTTCCAAGTCCTATAATTACACTCCGACCAAAAGTCCGTATTCCGTAAGGAGTACGGACTTTTTCTATTTCCAGAGTACCGGGAACCAGCGGCCTCTTGGCGCGCCAGCGCGTAAAATCCGCCGCTGGGCCCACCCGCTGGTTCAAATCCAATCCTAGGATCAAAAATTCGTATTCCGCAAGGAGTACGAATTTTTTCTTTTGCCCATGGTCCATTCTGAACCCACTCTTATTTCCGGGTCTGATTTTCCACAGGGGAAGCTCATAATCTGGAAAGAACACAGGTTTTTGCCGGAGAGAACGGCGAGAGATATTCTGTTTTTTGCTGCATATGATGAGATTAATGAGAAAAGTGAAAGATTGAACAAGAGAAGGCGGGGGAATGGTGGAAAGAATTGTCACAGTGCTCATTGACGAAAATGAGGGGGCGGAGTTACCATATCGGTGTGAAGAAAGGAGCTGAGGGAAATGCTGATGGACGTTGTCAGCGTAGCCGCCATGCTGGGTATTGTGGCCGCTATGCTGTGGGCTTTCCAGGCCGACTGCCTGCGCATCAAGCACCACGCTTAAATGATAAAACGGGCCGGAGCCCCCCTTGGGACTCCGGCCCGCTTTTATGCGGAAACCTCAATGGCGTGGGCGGGACAGCTTTCGGCGGCCTCCTGGGCCAGTCCCTCCTGTTCGGGATAGATCTCATCCCGGGCCGCGGCCACCCCTTCCTTGGTCATGAGAAAGACCCCGGGGCACATATTGACGCACAGGCCGCAGCCGTAGCAGTTTCCGTTGACATGAATGGTCATGACAGGACCACCTCCCGCCCTAGTATGTCCCTGGAAAGGGCAGATATGCCTCAAAGGACAGGGTGGACAGAAAAAAGGCGCTGTTTTCGGAAAAAAACAGCGCATCGCCGGGAAATCCGTACTTGACGGGGACTTGACAAGATGGTATAATTCCAAATTGCGGTGGTAGGGGCAAGTCCGCCCTTTTACCCGATGAAACAACCCCTTACAAGGGGAAGAGGAGGGCACCGGGATGTTGGAAGAGTTGAAGACAGCCGCCAAGGTGGTGGGCGCCAAGCAGACCCGGCGCGCCCTGAAGGACCACCGGGCCAAGCGAGTCTACATGGCTCAGGACGCGGACCCCAGAGTGCTGCAGCCCCTGGTACAGGAAGCTGTGCGCCAGCAGGTCCCCCTGACTCAGGTCGCCACCATGAAGGATCTGGGCGCGGCCTGCGGGATCGCCGTGGGCGCTGCCATTGCCGCCCAGGTGTAAACCACATACTTTTTTCGGTTTTAGCAGAATAAGGTCCTCCTTATTTTGTTAAAATAAATACTAGCCCCACAGGGGCAGAACTCAGGAAAGGAGGAAACACGATGCCTACTTTTAATCAGCTGGTTCGCAAGGGACGCGAGCAGGTGACCTATAAGTCCACTTCTCCCGCCCTCCAGCACGGCCTGAACACCCTGAAGAACCGTCAGACCGATCTGCCTTCTCCTCAGAAGAGAGGTGTGTGCACTGCCGTTCGTACTTCCACTCCTAAGAAGCCGAACTCCGCTCTGCGTAAGATCGCCCGTGTGCGTCTGACCAACGGTTACGAGGTCACCGCCTACATTCCCGGCGTGGGCCACAACCTGCAGGAGCACTCCGTGGTCATGATCCGCGGCGGCCGTGTTAAGGACCTGCCCGGCGTGCGTTACCACATCATCCGCGGCACTCTGGATACCCAGGGCGTCAACGGTCGTATGCAGGCCCGTTCCAAGTACGGTGCTAAGCGGCCCAAGGCTGGCAAGAAGTAATTTTGCCCGCTTACGGAACGTGGAACTGTTCCGCCGAACCCTAGCCGAAAGGCTACACTGAATTGCATTGTGCGTTTCGCGCAAGGCAAACCCTGCCTTGCCGGGCGTTTACCCATATATAAATGGGCAGACCTCGGACAGGCATGACAACGGGACCGAAAGAGTTTCGAGTACCTATGATTTCTATATTTTTATAAGAAGGAGGGAAGCAAAGTGCCCAGAAGAGGAAATGTACCCAAGCGGGAGGTTCTGCCCGATCCGCTGTATAACTCCGTTTTGGTTACCAAGCTGACCAACAGCATCATGCTGGATGGTAAGAAGGGCGTGGCCCAGAAGGTGGTCTACGGCGCCTTCGATATCATCAAGGAGAAGACTGGCAAGGAGCCCATGGAGGTTTACACCCAGGCTCTTGAGAACATCATGCCCTCCCTGGAGGTCAAGGCCCGCCGTGTTGGTGGTGCTACCTACCAGGTGCCCATCGAGGTTCGTCCTGAGCGCCGCCAGACCCTGGGTCTGCGCTGGCTGACCAGCTATGCCCGCAGCCGCGGTGAGAAGACCATGAAGGAGCGTCTGGCCGGCGAGATCATGGACGCTGCCAACAACCTTGGCGGCGCTGTGAAGAAGCGCGAGGACACCCACAAGATGGCCGAGTCCAACAAGGCGTTCGCTCACTACCGCTGGTAATCCAAAAGGAGACGAAGTATGGCAAGAAAAGTTTCTTTGGAGAATACCCGTAACATCGGCATCATGGCTCACATCGATGCCGGTAAGACTACCACCACCGAGCGTATCCTCTACTACACCGGCGTTAACTACAAGATCGGCGAGACCCACGAGGGTACCGCTACCATGGACTGGATGGCTCAGGAGCAGGAGCGTGGTATCACCATCACCTCCGCTGCTACCACCTGCTACTGGCAGGGCACCAAGAACCAGTTCCCCCAGACCCGTCTGAACATCATCGACACCCCGGGCCACGTGGACTTCACCGTGGAGGTGGAGCGCTCCCTGCGCGTGCTGGACGGGTCCGTGACCGTGCTGTGCGCCAAGGGCGGCGTGGAGCCCCAGTCTGAGACTGTGTGGCGTCAGGCCGACAACTACCGCGTGCCCCGCATGATTTACGTCAACAAGATGGACATCATGGGCGCCGACTTCTACAACGTTCTGAACATGATTCACGACCGTCTGAAGTGCAACGCCGTGCCCATCCAGCTCCCCATTGGCTCCGAGGACACCTTCAAGGGCATCATCGACCTGGTGGAGATGGACGCCGACATCTACTATGATGAGCTGGGCAAGGATATGCGTGTGGAGCCCATCCCCGAGGATATGATGGAGCTGGCTCAGGAGTACCGCACCAAGCTGCTGGACGCCTGCGCCGACATCGACGAGGAGATCATGATGCTGGTCCTGGAGGAGCAGCCTGTTCCTCAGGATATGATCCGCAAGGCTCTGCGCAAGGGCACCATCGACAACCTGGTGGTTCCCGTGACCTGCGGTACCTCTTACCGCAACAAGGGCGTGCAGAAGCTGCTGGACGCCATCGTGGATTATATGCCCTCTCCTGTTGACATCCCCGCCATCAAGGGCATCAACCCCGACACCGACGAGGAGGACGAGCGTCACGCTGACGACAACGCCCCCATGTCCGCTCTGGTGTTTAAGATCGCCACCGACCCCTTCGTGGGCCGTCTGTCCTTTGTGCGCGTGTACTCCGGTATCCTGAACACCGGTACCACTGTGCTCAACTCCACCAAGAAGCAGAAGGAGCGCATTGGCCGCATCCTGCAGATGCACGCCAACCACCGCGAGGACATCGAGTGCTGCTACGCTGGCGACATCGCCGCCGTCGTGGGTCTGAAGAACTCCACCACCGGCGACACCCTGTGTGACGACAAGCACCCTGTTATCCTGGAGTCCATGGAGTTCCCCGAGCCCGTTATCCGCGTTGCCATCGAGCCCAAGACCAAGGCTGGTCAGGAGAAGATGGGTCTGGCGCTGGTGAAGCTGGAGGAGGACCCCACCTTCAAGACCTACACCGATGAGGAGACCGGTCAGACCATCATCGCCGGCATGGGCGAGCTGCACCTGGAGATCATCGTGGACCGTCTGCTCCGTGAGTTCAAGGTGGAGGCCAACGTCGGCGCTCCCCAGGTCGCCTACAAGGAGACCATCAAGAAGACTGTGGAGCAGGATACCAAGTATGCCCGTCAGTCCGGCGGTAAGGGCCAGTACGGTCACTGCCGCATCACCGTTGAGCCCAACGAGCCCGGTAAGGGTTACGAGTTCTTCAACGAGATCACCGGCGGCGTGATCCCCAAGGAGTATATCCCCGCCATCGACGCCGGTATCCAGGGCGCCATGCAGGCCGGTGTGCTGGCTGGCTACCCTGTGGTGGACGTGAAGGTCCACCTGACCTTCGGTTCTTATCACGAGGTCGACTCCTCCGAGATGGCCTTTAAGATCGCCGGTTCCATGGCCTTCAAGGAGGCCTGCAAGAAGGCTAACCCCTGCCTGCTGGAGCCCATGATGAAGGTTTCCGTTATTGTTCCTGACGAGTACCTGGGCAACGTCATCGGCGACCTGAACAGCCGCCGTGGCCAGATCCAGGGCCAGGAGAGCCGTGCCGGCGCCATGCAGGTGGACGCTCTGGTGCCTCTGGCCAACATGTTTGGCTACGCCACCGACCTGCGTTCTTCCACCCAGGGCCGCGGCCAGTACTCCATGGAGCCCCACAGCTATGTGGAGATCCCCAAGAGCATCGCGGAAAAGATCATCGCCCAGCGCGGCCGCAGCCAGGAGTAATTTCCCGGCTAAAAACCGCGTCGGATTGGGAAAATGGGCTTGCAATTGCAGTCGGAATAGGATAAAATATTTGCGACACGATTTGCCCGTATCCCATAATGTTTATTATCGTAATATAAGGAGGAAATTCCAATGGCTAAGCAGAAATTCGAGCGTACTAAGCCCCATGTCAACATCGGCACCATCGGCCACGTTGACCACGGCAAGACCACTCTGACCGCCGCTATCACCAAGTACCTGGCTATGCAGGGCGGCGCTGACTACACCGATTACAGCTCCATCGACAAGGCTCCCGAGGAGCGCGAGCGCGGCATCACCATCAACACCGCTCACGTTGAGTATGAGACCGCTGCCCGTCACTATGCCCACGTTGACTGCCCGGGCCATGCCGACTATATCAAGAACATGATCACCGGTGCTGCTCAGATGGACGGCGCCATCCTGGTTATCGCTGCTACCGACGGCCCCATGGCTCAGACCAAGGAGCACATCCTGCTGGCCCGTCAGGTCGGCGTGCCCGCCATCGTCGTGTTCCTGAACAAGTGCGATCAGGTCGATGACGAGGAGCTGCTGGAGCTGGTCGAGATGGAGGTCCGTGAGACCCTGTCCAGCTACGAGTTCCCCGGCGACGACATCCCCATCATCAAGGGTTCCGCTCTGAACGCCCTGGTGTCCGAGTCCAACGACCCCAACGCTCCCGAGTATGCCTGCATCAAGGAGCTGATGGACGCCGTCGACGAGTATATCCCCACTCCCGCCCGTAACGACGACCTGCCCTTCCTGATGCCCGTCGAGGACGTGTTCACCATCTCCGGCCGTGGTACCGTTGCTACCGGCCGTGTTGAGCGTGGCCTGATCAAGACTGGCGAGACCGTGGAGATCGTTGGTCTGTCCGACGAGAAGAAGTCCACCGTCGTGACCGGTCTGGAGATGTTCCGCAAGACCCTGGATTACGCTGAGGCCGGTGATAACGTCGGCGCCCTGCTGCGTGGCGTTGCCAAGACCGACATCGAGCGCGGCCAGGTTCTGTGTAAGCCCGGCTCCATCCACCCCCACACCAAGTTCGTTGGCCAGGTGTACGTCCTGTCCAAGGACGAGGGCGGCCGTCATACCCCCTTCTTCAACAACTATCGTCCTCAGTTCTACTTCCGTACCACCGACGTGACCGGCATCATCACCCTGCCCGAGGGCACCGAGATGTGCATGCCTGGCGATAACGTCGACATGAAGGTCGAGCTGATCACCCCCATCGCCATCGAGAAGGGCCTGCGTTTCGCTATCCGTGAGGGTGGCCGTACCGTGGGTTCCGGCGTTGTCATCGAGATCGAGGAGTAATCCTTTTTGAAAAATCCCTCCGCCTTTGGGCGGAGGGATTTTTTTCTTTGTTACGGAAATTCAACCCTTCTGGTGGAAATGACGGAAAAGACCCGGAACTTTTTCAAAAAATCCATATTCTTTTTCTGCTTTTTATGGTATGATGATAAACAGGACTTTTATGGAACCGGGACATTCTGCCGGAGAGGAGGAGACGCCATGAAAAAACATTGGAAGGCCGTGCTGCTGTGGGCTGTGCTGCTGCTTGGCACCCTGTCGGGGTGTTTCTTTCGCTCTCCGGAGGACCTCTACCAGAGCCCGGAGCCTCCGGCTGACTACCAGAATCTGACCCAGAAGATCCGGGACGTGAAAAACGGCCTGGCCCAGGAGTATGGCGTGGCCGAGGTGGACGATATCTCGGTGATCGCGGGAGACAATACCGCCCTCATTCAGCTTCAGGACATGGATGGGGATGGCCAGCGGGAGACGGCCGTGACCTTCTTCCGGGTGCCCGGCGCGGAGAAGCCCCTGAAAATCTACTTTTTCACAAAAACCCAGGAGGATGTGTATAACGTCAGCGCCATGCTGGAGGGAGACGGCTCCGGCATCTATCAGATCGACTATGTGGATCTCAACGGCGAGGGCTATAAGGAAGTTGTGGTCAGCTGGCAGATGAGCACCGGTGCTTATCTGCTGGGGGTCTATTCCCTGGAGGAGCCCATGAGCCGCAACTGCCGCCAGGCGGAGCTGTCCAATTCCGCCCAGAACACCATAGGACTCCCCGACCGCCAGGACCTGCGGGGCGAGGAGTGGATGACCACGGCCTATGGGGACTATGTCCTCACCGACCTGGATCAGAACAATGAGAGCGAGCTGTGCGTGGTGCGCATCGACCCCAAGGGGGCCAACAGCGCGGTGGAGGTCTACACCTGGCAGAACGGGACCTTTGGGGAAAAGGACTCGGCTCCTCTGTCTGTGGGTATCCGCAGCATGAGCGCCAGCGGCGTCAAGCAGGACTATTTGGCTGGAGAGGTACTGGGCCGGGCCCTGTACGTCTCCACGGAGCTCAATGACGAGCGCCACGCCGTGGATGTGGTGGCCTATCAGAACGGCAAGCTGGTGAACCTCAGCCTGGACCCCACCACCCATGTAAGTGTGGAGACGCTGAGCCAGTATGTGGACCTGGAGCCCACCGATGTAAACGGCGACGGGGTGCTGGAGCTGCCCGAGCCGGTGTCCCTGCCCCAGAGCGAGGACACCACGGCCTCCGATTTTTGGCTCATCGACTGGTGGCAGTATCAGACCAACGGCAAGCGCACCAAGGCCTGCACCACCTACCACAATGTGGCCGACGGCTGGTATCTGCTGGTCCCCGACGACTGGAAGGACCAGATCACTCTTTCCCGCTATGACGCCGTGAGCGGACAGCGGGCAGTGATCTTCTCTCACCTGAAGGGGGACGGCACCAGCGAGCCCTTCCTGGTGATCTACAAATTCACCAGCCAGACCAACCGGGCCAATACCTCCAACCGCTTTGTGCTGCGGGAGGAGAAGGACGCGGTGTACGCCGCGGCGTTCTACAACTCGGAGTGGGACTGCGGCATGAACGAGACAGAATTGCGGGCGGCCTTCCGGCTGATCCAGAACGGCTGGTCGGACGGATGACCCGTTTTGGGAAGAAGAGGACGGTATCATGAGAAAAGTACTGGTATTGGAAGACGAAGAGAATATTCGCAGCTTTGTTGTCATCAACCTGAAGCGGGCCGGCTACCAGACCATTGAGGCCGGAACGGGAGAGGCCGCCCTGGCCGCCCTGAAGGAAAATCCCGGGATTAAGGTAGCTCTGCTGGACATCATGCTGCCCGATATTGACGGGTTTGAGGTGTGCCGCCGCATTCGGGCCATGGACAACAAAATCGGCATTATCATGCTTACCGCCCGGACCCAGGAGATGGACAAGGTCACCGGACTGATGACCGGGGCGGACGACTATGTGACCAAGCCCTTTTCTCCCGCCGAGCTCACCGCCCGGGTGGACGCCCTGTTCCGCCGTACCGGCGGGGAGGAGGAGAGCTCCCCTGACGAGATCGAGCAGCCCCCCTTCCGTCTGAACACCCGCAACCGCACCCTGGAAAAGAACGGACAGCGAGTGAAGCTGACCCAGGTGGAATACGGCATTGTGAAGCTGTTTATGGAGAATCCGGGAAAGGCCCTGTCCCGGGAGGAGATCCTGGACGCGGTGTGGGGCAAGGATTACTTTGGCGAACTCAAGATCGTGGACGTGAATATCCGCCGCCTGCGCATCAAGATTGAGGATAACCCCACTAAGCCCACCTACGTCAACACCGTGTGGGGCTATGGGTATAAGTGGGGGAGTTAAGAAGAAGCGCGGAGGCGAGCGGAGCAGCGCGGATGGACCGGAGCGAGGGCGAGAAACCGAAGGGGCGCGAAGCGGCCCTGTTTTAAGCCCGAGACGGAGGGAAGCCGCGCGTGGCGCAGCCGCCGTAGCGTGACAGCGCGAAGCGCGGAGCTTAGGCCCATAGGGGAGCTTGGAGCGCAGCGAGGGTGAAAACCCAAGGCCCGCTGTGCGGGACTGGTTTTTGCCCGAGACAGAGTGAAAGCGACCCGGCCGTGCGCCCAATCCGCAGCGTGATCCCGCGAAGCGCATAGCTTCATCCCATCAGACTGGAAAAAGGAGGTGTCCCAATGGCCAAAAAGGTAGCCATCACAGACAAGGTAAAGATCCGGGGAATCCGGCGGCGCTGGCTCATCAACAGCGTGGGCGTGGTGTTTCTGGTGCTGGCCGTGGCACTGGGCACCTTTGCCGCCGCCACCTGGAGCTACTACTACACCACCACCATGAACGACCTGAA
>USCO01000079.1 GCA_900553135.1 uncultured Eubacteriales bacterium
CGAGGGTACCGGCAAGAGCCTGGACAGCCTGGACCAGATGCAGGACGGTACCATGAACCTGTCCCGCCGCAAGCAGATGAACTATTAAGCAAAGGAAACCCCCGGCTCCCAAGGCCGGGGGTTTTTGACAGAAAGGAACAAAAGATGGTTTTTGTATGTTATGACAAGTGTTCCACCTGCCGCAAGGCCCGCCAGTGGCTGGAGGAGCGGGGCGCGTCCTTCACGGTGCGGGACATCAAGGGGGACAACCCCAACCGGGAGGAGCTGGAGGCCTGGTACCGGAAAAGCGGGCTCCCCCTGAAGAAATTCTTCAATACCTCCGGCCTTTTGTACAAAAGCATGGGGCTGAAGGACCGTCTGCCCGCTATGAGCGAGGCCGAGCAGCTGGACCTTTTGGCCCAGGACGGAATGCTGGTGAAGCGGCCCCTGGTGGTGGGGGATGACTTCGTTCTGGTGGGCTTCAAGGCCCAGGATTGGGAGAAGTACCTGTAATAAACAACAAAGATACAAAAGAAGGCAGCCGAAAATCGGCTGCCTCTTTTTGTATTTTAGGAAAAATGTTGGGATAATTTCAAAAATAGACCCGCTGCCCCTGAAAAAACGGGGGAGAAAAAGACGAAAACCATGAAAAATCAAGAGAAAGTTTTTTGCAAAAAGCCGGTACGCTATGAATAGAATTCATGAAAAAAGAATATATATACAAGTCAAAATTTTTGAAGTTGCCTATTCCCTTTTGCCTGGGAATATGGTATGATTAACTAGCGAGAGGGAGATATCTAAGGTAACTTCTGTGCATAACGAACAATCCTTATCCCTCTTTCCGGGACATGTTCCTGGCCCAGCGCTTGGCGTGCTCCACAAAAAGCCGGGTAATGGTGGAGGGGGGAACATCCTTTTTCACCGCAATTCCGATATCCCGAACTTGCGGGATGTCAAAAGTTTTGGCTACGATCTGGTAGCGGTTGGGGTAGAGCATCAGCTCATGAACGACACTGATGCCCAATCCGCACTCCACCATAGACAGGATGGCGTAGTCGTTGCTGACCTCGTAGCGGATGTTGGGCTTCTGCTGGAGATGCTCCAGGAACTTGGTGATCTCGTGGTCCTGCTCCTCTTTCAAATTAATGAAGTCCTCGCTGGACAGCCGGTCCACCGGATAGTTGGGGGCGTCGGCCAGGGGATGGTCCTTGGGCAGGATGGCCACCAGGGTGTCCTGCAGCAGGAAGGAGGCGTCCAGGTCGTTGGCGGCGGGCAGGCAGACAAAGCCGCAGTCCACCAGCCCCCGGCGCAGCCAGGAGGAGATCTGATTGTATTCTCCGTTGATCAGCTGAAAATCAATGTGGGGATAGATCTCGTGGAAGGACTTGATGATCTGGGGCAGGCAGCCGCTGGAGATACTGGAGAAGGCGCCCACCCGGATGGAACCGGAACTGAGGCCGTGGATCTCCGAGATGGCGTAGTTCAGATCCTCATAATCCTTGCAGATGGCTTGAAGCTTGGGAAGCAGCATCAGTCCCTCAGAGCTGATTTCAATGCCCGAGCGGTTGCGGGTGAGCAGCTTGACGCCCCAGGAATCCTCCAGGTCGGCGATCATGCGGCTGATGGCGGACTGGGTGTAACCCAGCTGGGCAGCGGCGTGGGTGATGCTCCCCGTTTCGATGGTTTTCAGATAGGCAATGTACTTTCGAATGCTCATGTGCACGGTGCTCCTTATGTTTCTTTGTTTGGTATCACATTATTCTAAAACGGAATGAGAAGCAGAAAAAATAATTTCTTGTATATTCTGCCTAGTAATTATATAATACTCAATAGGAAAATTCAACAGAATCAATATTGAGCATTCATAAAATTTTTTAAATGCCAATAAAGATTGCGAGAATGGAATCCTGGGAGTGAAGTTTCATAACTAAAAAGGAGGAAAAGTGTCATGATTCGTTTTTCTATTTGCGGTGCTGCCAGCTATGCCTGTGGTGAATTGCTGCGTATGATGGTGCACCATCCCGAGACACAGGTTGCCCATCTGGCCGATAGCTTCGCCGCCGGCCGGAAGATCCAGGATGAGCACGCTGCTCTGATGGGCTTCTATGACCAGGAGATCCTCCCCCTCAATGATGAGACTCTGGACATGATCGTGAAGGACAGCGACGTGGTCTTCACCGCCGTTGACGCCGGCACCGTGTGCGGCATCGCCGAGAAGGTTCTGGCCGCCGGCAAGAAGTTCATCGACTTCGGCGCCGACATCCGCTTCCGGGACGCCAAGACCTGGGAGAAGTGGTATCACCTGGAGCACCCCAACTATGAGATGACCAAGGAGGCCGTCTACTGCATCCCCGAGATCCAGCGCGACCTGGCCAAGGGCAAGAGCCTCATCTCCAACCCCGGCTGCTATCCCACCGCCACCACTCTGGGCCTGTACCCCGTGCTGAAGGAAGGCCTGGTGGTTGAGAATACCATCATCGTGGACGCTAAGAGCGGCTACACCGGCGCCGGCCGTCGTCCCGCTCCCAACAAGCTGCTCACCGAGGCCACCAATAACTTCTGCGCTTACGCTCTGGGCGGCTCTCACCGCCACACCCCCGAGATCGAGCAGAACATCGCTTACATCCAGGGCAGAGATCTGATGAAGCCCGAGACCTGGCAGTTCATCAACTTCCAGCCCCACCTGACTCCCCAGATCCGCGGCATCGAGGTCACCATCTATGCCACCCTGAACAAGGACTTCACCAACGACGAGCTCTTTGACCTGTATCAGAACTACTACAAGGATGAGCCCTTCGTGCGCGTGTTCCCCGCCAGCAAGCCCGCTCAGACCAAGTGGACTGCCGGCACCAACATGTGCTGCATGACTCCCACCTATGACGCCCGCACCAAGCGCCTGCTGGTCAGCTCCGTCATCGACAACATCGGCAAGGGCGCCGCTGGTCAGGCGATTCAGAACATGAACATCATCTTCGATCTGCCTGAGACCACCGGCCTGCTGATTCCCCCCATGTATCCCTGATTGACGGGAAACAACCTGATGACGGAAGAAAGGAAGGATACCTATGGCTTATAAACTGATCGAGGGCGGCGGCGTCACCACTCCCAAGGGCTTTTTGGCCGGTGCCTGCTATGTAGGCGTGAAGAGCCGCAAGACTGAGAAGCCCGACGTTGCTATGATTTATTCTGAGCATCCCGCCTCCTGCGCGGCCATGTTCACCACCAATAAATTCTGCGCGGCCCCCGTTATCCTGGACCGCGAGATCCTGAAGAAGGGCAAGGCCCGCGCCGTGGTCATCAACAGCGGCAACGCCAACGCCGCCACCGGCGAGCAGGGCCTGAAGAACGCCAAGCTGGTTGAGACCGAGGCGGAGAAGCTGCTGGGCCTGGGCGAGGACGAGGTCTTCGTCTGCTCCACCGGCGTCATCGGTCAGCAGCTGCCCGTGGAGAAGGTGCTGGAGGGCGTGCGCCGCATCGCCCCCGACATGAGCGCCGACAAGGGCTCTGAGGCCGCTTGGGCCATCATGACCACCGACCTGGTCCGCAAGGAGACCGCTCTGGAGCTGGAGCTGTCCGGCGGTACCGTTCGCATCGGCGCCTGCGCCAAGGGCTCCGGTATGATCCACCCCAACATGGCTACCATGCTGGCTTACATCACCACCGACGCCAAGGTGGAGGCCGCTGTGGTCCAGGAGATGCTGAAGAAGAGCACCGACAAGAGCTTCAACATGATGACCGTGGACGGTGACACCAGCACCAACGACTCCCTGTTCCTGCTGGCCAACGGCGCTTCCGGCGTGGCCGTGGAGACTGAGGAAGACAAGGCCGCCTTTGCCGCCGCTCTGGACGACATCTGCATGGATATGGCCCGCCGCATCGCCTCCGACGGCGAGGGCGCGACCCACCTCATCATCGTAGAGGCCGGCGGTCTGCCCACCGAGAAGGACGCCAAGATGGTGGCCCGTTCCATCGCTGGTTCCACCCTGTTCAAGGCCGCCGTCTTCGGTAAGGACGCCAACTGGGGCCGCATCATGGCCGCTGCCGGTTACTCCGGCGCCGACGTGGACCCCACCAAGGCCGACTGCATCCTGAAGAGCGCCGCCGGCGAGGTGGTGGTCATGGAGAACGGCTTCGGCACCGACTTCAGCGAGGAGCTGGCCAAGAAGGTGCTCACCGAGCATGACATCACCGTCATCGTGAACTTCCACAGCGGCGACGGCCAGGCTACCGCTTTCGGCTGCGACCTGACCTACGATTACGTGAAGATCAACGGCGACTACCGTTCTTAAGAAGGAGGGCGTGCTGTGAACGACGTAGCAAACAAGGTTGCCACTTTGATGGAGGCCATGCCCTACCTGAAGAAGTACGCCGGCAAAGTCATTGTCATCAAGTATGGCGGAAACGCCATGATCAACGAGGAGCTCAAGGCCGCCGTCCTCCAGGACGTGGTCATGCTGAAGCTCCTGGGCATGAAGCCCGTGCTCAGTCACGGCGGCGGCCCCGGCATCAACAAGATGCTGGAGAAGCTGGATATCCCCGTGCAGTTCATCAACGGCCTGCGCTACACCTCCGCGGACATCATCCACGTGGTGGAGGCGGTGCTCATCGGCCAGGTGAACAGCGAGCTGGTGGGCCGGATCAACGCCATCGGCGGCGAGGCCGTGGGCCTGTCCGGTATCAGTGCCAACATCTATAAGTGCGTGCAGCGCAGCGAAGAGCTGGGCTTTGTGGGCGACATTGTGGAAGTGAACGCCGCCCCTGTGCAGGCCATGCTGGACGCCGGCTACATCCCCGTGGTTGCCCCCGTGGGCACCGACGGAAACGGCCAGAGCTTCAACATCAACGGCGATACCGCCGCCGGTAAGCTGGCCAGCGCTCTGGGCGCTGAGAAGCTGATGCTCCTCACCGACATCGAGGGCCTGTGCAACGATATCAAGCTCCGCGACGTCATCAGCTACCTGAACATCGCCGATGTCCAGGGCCTGAAGGACCAGGGCACCATCGCCGGGGGCATGATCCCCAAGGTGGACTGCTGTGTCCAGGCCATTGAGGAGGGCGTGACCAACGTCCACATCATCGACGGCAGAAAGCCCCACAGCATCCTGTACGAAGCCTTTACCGACGAGGGCATCGGCACCACTGTGGGCAAGGACCAGCCCAGCGTGGGCATTAAGTGGAAATGATCATTTTCCGGACCCCCTCCGCGGGAGGCACCCCTCCCCGGAGGGCCGGAGCAAATCAATAAAAGGAGGACTCTTCCCATGATTGAGAGATTCAAGAGCAATGCCGAGGCCATCGCCGCTGCTGATAAGTATCTGTACGGCAACCACGCCAGAATGCCCATCGTGATGGATCACGGTGAAGGCTGCTGGGTCTGGGACCTGGACGGCGACAAGTATCTGGACTTCGTGGGCGGCATCGCCGTCAACGGCCTGGGCCACAATCACCCCGCCGTGGTGAAGGCTCTGGACCGCGCCAAGACTCTGATGCACTGCTCCAACTACTACTACAACGAGCCCGCCATCCAGACCTGTAAGATGATCGTGGAGAACAGCTGCTTTGATAAGGTGTTCTTCGCCAACTCCGGCGCCGAGGCCAACGAAGGTCAGATCAAGCTGGCCCGTAAGTATGCTGTGGACCACGGCCATCCCGAGCGCTATGTGGTCGTCTCCATGCTGAAGTCCTTCCACGGCCGTACTCTGGCTACCGCCACCGCCACCGGCCAGGAGATCGTCCACAATCCCAAGTGGTTCTCCCCCCTGCCCGAGGGCTTCCGCTATGCTGAGTTCAACAACCTGGAGTCCGTGAAGGCTCAGATGGGTCCCGACGTGTGCGCCATCCTCACCGAGCCCGTCCAGGGCGAGGGCGGTGTCCGTCCCGCCACCCAGGAGTTCCTCCAGGGCCTGCGTGACCTGTGCGACGAGATGGGCATCCTGCTCATGTTCGACGAGGTCCAGGTCGGTTCCGGCCGTACCGGCAAGCTGTTCGCGCACCAGAACTACGGTGTGGAGCCCGACACCTGCTCCATGGCTAAGGCTCTGGGCTCCGGCGTGCCCATCGGCGCTGTCTGCGCCCGCGGCGACGCTGCTCTGACCCTGACTCCCGGCACCCACGGCTCCACCTTCGCGGGCGGCCCCCTGGCCTGCGGTCTGGCGGAAGCCACCCTGGACACCCTGCTGCACGAGGGTCTGCTGGATCACGCTGTGAAGGTTGGCGAGTACTTCCGCGCCAAGCTCAACGAGCTGTCCGCCAAGCACCCCGGCACCATCACCGAGGTCCGCGGCATGGGCATGATCAACGGCGCTGAGCTGAAGGACAACGAGATCGGTCCCAAGATCGTCCAGAAGTGCTTCGAGCAGAAGGTCCTCATCAACTGCACCGCGGGCAACGTCCTGCGCTTCATTCCCCCGCTGATCGCCAGCGAGGAAGAGGTTGATATCGTTGTGGCCGCCATTGATAAGGCCATGACCGATCTGGGCGTGTAATCCCAGAATCAAGCAAGTCATTCATACACACATTGGGGCGAGATCTGGGCGCGCCATTGGGCGCGCCCAGACTTGCACCCGGCGCTTTGTGTTGTAAATGTGAGAGGGAGGAGGTGCGGAGCGGTACCGGACTTACAAGTCGAACAGGAATCCAACGCTGAATCAAAAAATGCATTTTATGCAAAGTAATGAAAGAAAGGTTGGTAACAGTCCTATGAGTGAGACAAATAAAACCAGAGAAGGCCGCATGCCGAAAGTATGGGAAGCCCTAGTCACCCTGGGCCTTTTGATCGTCCTGCTGGCAGTAGGTATCATCGTTTTTGAGGCCCCTGTTCACGTACCTATGTTCTGCGGCGTGTGCGTCGCGGCGATTATGGCTCTGTATCTGGGCTATAAGTGGGATATCATTGAGAAGTTCATGATGGATGGCATCTACAAGGCCCTCCAGTCGATCTGTATCCTGATTATCGTCGGTATCCTCATCGGCGTGTGGATCAACGCCGGCGTGGTACCCACCATGATCTACTACGGCCTGCAGATCATCCATCCCTCCATCTTCTTCATCGCCACCGTGCTGGTCTGCTCCATCACCTCCCTGGCCACCGGTACCTCCTGGGGTACCATGGGTACCATGGGTGTGGCGTTCATGGGCATCGGCTTCGGCCTTGGCATGAGCCCCGCTATGACCGCCGGTGCCATCCTCTCTGGTGCGTATTTCGGCGACAAGATGTCTCCTCTCTCCGACACCACGAACCTGGCTCCCGCTATGGCCGGTACTGACGTTATCGCTCACGTGAAGGCCATGATGATCCCCACTGCCATCACCTATGTGATCACTCTGGTGGTCTTTGGCGTGCTGGGTGCCATGCAGTATCATGGCGGCGAGGCCGATATGAGCCGCGTGACTGAGTTTGCCAATGCTCTGAACGCTGCCCAGGGCGGTCTCTTCCACATCAATCCTGTTCTGCTGATTCCCCCTGTCATCGTTATCGTGGCCGTGGCCATGAAGATGCCCGCCATCCCCGGCATCACCCTGGGCATCTTCTCCGGCGCCATCCTTGGCCTCATTTTCCAGCCCGACAGCTGCAACCTGGGCACTCTGTTCTCCTTCGGTCTGGACGGCTTTACCTTCTCCGATGAGCTGAAGGAAATCCTGAAGACCGCGCTGAGCGCTGAGACCTATGATACCCTGATCGAGCTGCTGGAAAAGGGCGGCATCATGGGTATGATGAACTCCGTGGCCATGACCATCATCGCTATGATGTTCGGCGGCATCATGGAAGGCACCCACCAGCTGGAGGTCGTCGTCAACCAGCTCAAGAAGCTGGCCAAGGGTCCTGCCGCTCTGGTTGCCCTCACCGAGGTCACCTGCGTGCTGTCCAACATGACCATGCCCGAGCAGTACATCTCCATCGTGGTTCCCGGCCGTATGTACGCTGAGGAGTACCGCAAGATGGGCCTGCATCCCGCCGTTCTGTCCTCCGCTCTGGAGGGTGCCGGTACCGTTACCTCCGCTCTGATCCCCTGGAACACCTGCGGTGTGTACATCTTCGACACTCTGGGTATCGGCGTGGCCCAGTATGGTATCTTTGCCATCTTCAACTGGCTGATGCCCATCATCAACTGGCTGTGCGCTGCTCTGGGTCTGACCCTGAAGGACCTGGACAACAAGCCCTACAAGCGTCAGAAGGCTGTGAAGGCTTAATCGCAACCACGAAAAGGAAACGAACATATGAGCCAACCGATTTATCAATATCCACATGTGGAGATCGATCTGGGAAAGCTCAAGGAAAACCTGGCAGCGCTCCAAGAGCGCTGCCAGGCTTCTTCTATAGAGATTACCGGCATCGTAAAAGGATTTTCTGCCCTGCCCCCGGCGGTCAAAGCCTATGAAGAGGTGGGGATGCACAGCGTGGGTTCCTCCCGCATGGACCAGCTGCTCCGCCTGCGGGAGGCGGGTATCACGGCCCAGCTCATGCTCATCCGCATCCCTATGCCCTGCGAGGTGGAGGAGGTGGTCCGCTGGAGCGACATCAGCCTGGAAAGCGAGATCGCCGTCCTGCGGGCCCTGAATCAGGCCGCTGAGCGGGCTGGAAAGCGCCACAAGGTCATTTTAATGGTGGACCTGGGTGATCTGCGGGAGGGCTTCTGGGACCGGGAGGAGCTGGTCTCCGCCGCTCTGGAAGTGGAGCGGGAGATGCCCCACCTGGAGCTCCTGGGCCTGGGTACCAACCTGGGCTGCTACGGCTCGGTCCAGGCCACTCCGGAGAAGATGGAGGAGCTGGTGGCTGCGGCGGAGCAGGTGGAACAGGCTATCGGCCGGCGGCTGGACATCCTCTCCGGCGGCGCGTCCTCCTCCCTGCACATGGTCCTGGACGGCACCATGCCCCCCAGAATCAACCACCTGCGGGTGGGGGAGGGCATCCTCCTGGGCAGCATATGGGGCTGCAACATGGAGTTTATGCACAAGGATATCTTTACCCTGAGGGCCCAGGTCATTGAGTCCAAAGTGAAGCCCTCACATCCCGTGGGCGTGCTGTCGGTGGACGCCTTTGGCCGTACCCGCACCTATGTGGACCGGGGCCACCGCCACCGCTGCCTGCTGGCCATGGGGCGGGTGGATTACGGAGAGTGCGACGACCTGGTTCCCCGGGAAGCGGGGATCAAGGTGCTGGGTGCCTCCTCAGACCACACCATCCTGGACGTGGAGGATGGAGTGCGGCCCTTCGCCGTGGGGGACGTGATAGAGTTTGACTTGTGCTACGCTACTATGGTATACTTAACGGGCAGTAGAAGTGTCCATATTTATTACAAATAGGACAAGCATCCTACTGGGCGGTCGCAAGACCGCCCAGCTTTTATGAGAGGACCGAGTGATATGCACAATGAATTGACGCAGAAGGATCTTCAGCTCATGCGGGAGGAACTGGACTACCGCCGGATTACCCTGCGGCCCAAGCTGCTGGAGGCGGTGAAGGAGGCCCGGGCCTTTGGAGACCTCAGCGAAAACTTTGAGTATAAAGCGGCCAAGCAGGAGAAGAACCGCAACGAGAGCCGCATCCGCTTCCTGGAGAACATGATCAAGACCGCGGTGGTGATCGCGGACAACTTCGGGGCGGACCAGGTGGGCCTGTACGACAAGGTCACCGTCTACATGGAGGACGACGACGAGGAGGAGGTCTATCAGATCGTCACCACCATGCGCCAGGACGCCCTGCGGGGGCTCATCAGCAAGGAATCCCCTGTGGGACGCTGCCTGCTGGGCCGCAGGGTAGGGGACCGGGTCCACATCCAGGTCAACGAGCAGTATGGCTATGACGCGGTGATCCGGGCCATTGAGAAGGGCGAGGACAACGGAGAGGTGCCGCTGAACCGCTATTGAGGAAAACAGAACGCCGCCTGCACCACATGGGTGCAGGCGGCGTTTTCATATAGTTAGAGAGAAGAAAGGATGCATTTCCATTGAGAAGAGCATGCAGTGCGCAACCTAAGTTCAAGCCAAGAAAAAAGTCCTGAAATCTTACGATTTCAGGACTTT
>USCO01000080.1 GCA_900553135.1 uncultured Eubacteriales bacterium
GGACGCTGAAGATCCTCCGGTCCGTGAATGTCCCCAAGGCCGGGGAGCTGGAGACCGGCGAGACGAAGACCAGTCAGGGCCGGCGGACCATCCGCCTGCCGCCCAGCACCGTCCAGCGGCTGAAGGAGCGGAGAAAGCACGCCGTCAGCCAGTGGATCTTCCCTGAACCTCTGGCTCCGGAGAAGCCGGTGCGCCCCAGCGCCGCCTACTACTGGATGAAACGGATCTTAAGAGAGGCAGGGCTGCCTGCGATCCGATTCCACGATTTAAGGCATACCTTTGCCACCCATGCCCTCACCAGCGGCGTGGATGCCAAGACCCTGTCCGGCATCCTGGGCCACACCAACGCCAGCTTCACCCTGGACACCTACACCCATGTGACGCCGGATATGCAGCAGGAGGCCAGCCATATCGTGGGCGGCTTTCTGGAAGATCTCCTGGGGAAAGACCTGAAACCCTGGCAGAGAGACAGGCCGGAAGGAGGTGCCCGCCATGGGTAAGCGGCGGAAAAAGGGCGAGGGCTCCGTCCGCCAGCGGAAGGACGGCCGCTGGGAGGGCCGGGTGGTCATCGGCTACGACGAGAAGGGCCTGCCCAGGACAAAGAACGTCCTGGCTAAGACGAAACGGGAGTGTCAGGAAAAACTGAAGCAGCTCCGGGAGACGGTAACCGGCTCCAAAACGGAGAAGGTCCGGCCGGAGATGCCCTTCGGGGAGTGGCTGGACTTCTGGTATCAGAACTATGTGAAGCCCCAGATCCGCCCCACCACCCAGGCCAACTACGAGGCGAAGATCTATCAGCACATCCTCCCGGAACTGGGGAAAATTCCTCTAAACCAGCTGGCACAGAAGGACCTCCAGCAGTTCTATGCCCGGATGAAGACGGGCGGGCGGCTCATCCGCACGGAGCAGTTCGGCAAGGGGCTGTCCGACTCCATGGTGCGCGGCCTTCACGCCGCCTGCCGGTCCGCGCTGGAGAAGGCGGTGCAGGAGGGGCTCATCCGCACCAACCCGGCGGTGGGCTGCAAGCTGCCGCCCAAGCGGGGCCGGGAGATGCAGGTATTGGGCCGGGAGGAGCTCCAGCGGTTCCTCATCCAGGCCCAGGCAGAAGGTTATTTCGAACTGTTTCTTCTGGACTTATGCACCGGCCTGCGGCGGGGCGAGCTGCTGGCCCTCCAGTGGGACGACCTGGACTTCAAGACCGGGACCCTGACCGTGAACAAGCAGGTCTACGAGGTGAAGGGGCGGCTCCAGGTGAGCATCCCCAAGACCCGCGCCTCCATCCGCAGGCTGGTCCTGCCGCCCAGCGTGGTGGAGGTGTTGCGGGCGTATCGGGAGACGGTGGACTCCCGGTGGATGTTCCCCTCACCGGTCAAAGAGGACACCCCTATGACGCCGGGAGCGGTGCGCCGACGGCTCCAGATCATTCTGGAGCGGGCCGGGTGCAAGAAAATTAGATTTCATGATTTACGGCATACTTTTGCCACATTATCCTTGGAAAATGGCATGGATGTGAAGACCCTCTCCGCCATGCTGGGCCATGTGTCGGCGGCCACCACCCTGGACATCTACACCCATGTCACCGGGGATATGCAGACCGAGGCGGCGGCCAAGATCGACCGTGGGCTGGGCAACGAGGTGCAGGAGGAATCCGTTCAGGCAGAGCAGGACTTGGCTGCGAACTTCCAGCCGGTGCAGGGACGAAAGCGAAAGTCGGGCTCCGGGTGCATCACCCAGATCAATGACCATCTGTTTGAGGGCCGTTACTCCCCTACCTGGCCGGATGGCACCAAGCATTCCAAATGCGTCTACGCCCACACCCGGGAGGAGTGCGAGGCAAAGCTGAAGGTACTGATCCAGCAGATGAACGCGGAGCGGCAGGCCCTACGGGACAAAATGCGGGGCATCACTCCGCCGGATAAGCTCACCAAAACGCAGAAGAAAATCTGGTTGTTCATGAAGTTCCACCCCGACGTGACCAGCTATCGAGCTATTGCCAGGGGCGCCGGGGTGACGAGGCATACTGCGGCTAAGTGGTATGAGATGATGCGGGGAATGCTGGGGCGGGCGGCGTAAAAAGACGGCCTGCCTATCTTATCAAATTTTATAATGCATCATCAAAAGTATCATTCTGCCTTGCGGAGCGCCGCCAAATATCGTATGATGAGCACAGGAGATGCCGGGGGAGGTGCTGAAATTGAGTATCCAAGAGGCTCTCATCACGATGTTTACCGACGATCCTGTCAACTGGCTCAAATGGGCAATCGTATTCGCCGTCCTGATCGGCGGCTATGCCATCGCGGTGCCGCTCTACAAAAAGGTGTCCCACGGCGTCAGCTGGGAACGGAAACGGGACATCGCAAAGAGCAGGGACCACGTCATCAAAGCGTCTCTGGCGGACAAGCACCCCTCCGGTGAAGTATCCCGCTATGATTGGCACGCTACCTACCACTACACGATCGACGGCAAGGAGCGGCAGTATACCGCCTATTTCAAGCATCCATCGACACCGCCCCTGTACCTGTATCTCTATTATGTCGATGATCCTGACAAGCTGTTCTCCTGTGAGGAGTACCACTACGAAAACCACAAAGGGCTGCTCCTGCTTCCGGTCATCTTTCTGCCCTGGATCCTGGCCGGCATCGCCCTCGTCCTCCTGGGCGTAGACCTGTCGGGATTTTGAAAGTCATATCGGCATTCTGAACGTTCAAAAGAGGTTGGTATCACAATGTGATGCCAACCTCTTTTCTCAAGGTCATTTCTTGCTTTCCCTCTCTCATCCCCGCCAGTTTGCCAGTGGATAGGAGCCGTTTTTCTCTCGGTATTCCTGCAGCAATTGTCGTTCCCGTTCTCCTGGGTTTTCACAGGCTTCGTAAGCAAGTAGCAAAAGTCCGCAGTCCGAGATCTGCCAGACAGCACGTCCGCCTGCGTGGATATTTCCTTTTCCCAGTCCGTAGTCCATATACTGCCTCAGTCTCTGCCGCAGGCCACGCTTTCCTTCCGCTTTTCCAATATACAGGATACTTTGGTCGGCACATCCCTCATATTTCTCCTGAAGCTTTTTCGCAGGATAGATTTTAGCCTTAGGGCGGTACTCCTGTTCCGAGAAACGGATTGCCATTCCCTCAGGCGCAAATACCCAATAGACTCCTGGCACCTCAGGGACAGAATGACAATCGTTACAACAGAGTTCTTGTAGTGTGACGGCGGGAACCGCTGTGGGACAGAGCGCTTTGAGCCGACGAAACAGGCGTAACAGGACCCCTTCCGCGATGCTTTGACTGATCAGGGAACCCTCGCAAAAATGGTCTCTGCGGAAATGCCATGCGATACAGGCCAATACACACAAATAGGGCTGCGTCTCCAGCCATCCCGGAGGGGCAATCGCGATATTCCGCTCCTCGAGGCCCCACTTTTGGATCACCTCGTGATAATTCTGGATCACCAATCCCGCCTGGTAGGTTCTGTCTACAAAATCATGTAAATCGCGAGAGAGTGTTTTCTGCCCAGGACTACGGGAATACACAGAATAACGGCGGCACCAAAGCTTCTTTTCCTCAGAAGTCTCGATTTGCTCCAGCAATTTGATCGCCCAGTCTAAAAACAAATTTTCTGTCATAGACGCATCTCCCGATATTCAATTGTCGTTCATTCCAAAAGGAATCGTGAGCAATTTCTTTTTATATAGGCTCTCTGTCCGGATGACCTCATCATCTGTCACAGTTTTGGGCAATATCTGCAAAATGGAGAACTGGAAATCGTGGTAACGTTCGGGGTAGGCGCAAATCAGTTCCTTCATCAGCTTATTATTGCCGTGCAGGGAATCCACATAGCAGGCCCACCGCCCCAGCAGTCCAGCTTTTCCATAAGCCGATCCCACATACTGTTTTCCCGTCTCCCGGTCAACGATGAGATAAATGGCGTTGACAGAGGACAGCGCTGTGTGCCACGCCTCATAAACGGTTGGATTTTCAACGATTTCCTTCAGTTCATCATATGTAAGGATCAGATTTTCAAAGCCGGAAAAGACTTTCTTTTCATCTGCCTGAATTGCCACAACAGGCTTTTCGGTCGTTCCCTTCTGATGCCACATGCGCGCAGACTTCCCCCAATCGATGATCAGTCTGCCCTCATATTCTTTCAGCAAATCGAGGGGTTCGAGATGAAAATATGCGTTCTTGCCCTGGAATTTTCTGGCCTCGATTTCCGGGACACCCTTCGGGATCATATCGGGCGTATCCGGAACAGCAACACCTACTTTATAGCAGGAATCCAGCTTACAGAGGGTCCCCTGGTCGCTTATAAAGGTCACCCAATAATCGTACCCTTTGCTGAATCCAGATTTCTGATGACAGGTATATTCATATACCACATTTGCTTTATAACACTCTCGAAATCCACGATCTGTCAGTGCATGACGAATTAATTTAACTTTTGAGGGATCCAGCCCTACTTTTCTTAATACGTCTGAGAAATAAAAAATCGCCATTTTATATCTTCCTCCGCGTATAAACTATCAGAGTCAAACTTGTCGCCCAGGGTGATATCGCCATGAAATTCCAATTTTTGAAGGAAACTCTTTCACTTCTGGCGTTGGGCAATAAAATCCGAGATAGCCTCCACCGTCTGGGCCTGTTGTTCCTCCGCCGAGATCGTGGCGGGCATATCTTCCTTCTGCGGCCCGTAATTGCCGAACTGGGCGTGATTGCCGCCCTCAATTTCCACCACGTTCTCCGTGTAGTCGATCTTGTCCTCCACACTCTGGTTCAGGGAGCCGTAGACGGTGAGGGTATCGGCAGGCGGATAGTCGCCGTAGAGGTAGGCTCCCAGCAAAATAAGGCCGTCTACCTCGTCCGGGTGCTCGGAAGCGAACTGGGAGGCCATGGCCCCGCCCATGGAGTGACCGGCGATGTACCAGTGCCGAATGTCCGGGAACTAGGCCATCACACCCTCTGCCGCGTTCACGTCGAAAATAGCCAAGTGGAAGGGCATCTCCACCAGAATGCAGGTGAGGCCGGTCTGCCGGAGTTGGTTCAGCAGGGGCAGATAGGCGGCGGCCTCCACCTTGGCCCCGGGGTAGAAGATGATTGCGGTGTCCGTGGGATAGGACGGGGTGAGGACGGTTAGGTTATCCCGGACCTCCAGATGCTCTCCGCCGGCCAGGACCTCCAGGGCCACGTCCTTCGCCCGGTAGTAGTCGGACACATACCAGAAAAAGCCGCCCGCCATCAGAACCAGAACCGCCAGCAAAATGCCGACGGCTAACTTCCACTTTTTGCGGCGGAGTTTTGTCTCTGCCGTCATCGCAAGCCCTCCTCCCGCTGCCGGATCACTACCGCAATGGTCTCCGCCGCGATGCGGGAGCCCAGCTCACTGGGGTGAACGCCGTCGGCGGCATAGAGGGCCTGGGTATCGGCCAACTGGTAAAACTGCTGGCCCACGTCAGCAATCAAGGCGTCATTTTCCTGTGCCGCCCTGTGGTAGGCCTCGGACAGCTTTTGGGCCATCTCGTCGTAGTCCCAGCCCTTGTCCGTCAGCTTGGCTCCGCCCCTCTGATAGGCCCAGGTAGCAAACAAAATGGGGACCGCTCCGTTTGCCCGGATCTGCCGGCAAAGCCCCTCCACACTGGAAAAGAAGCTCTTGGGGGCGGTGATGGGGCCGTGGCTCATCTCCTGGAGCACCACATAGTCCCACTTCTCCGTTTGGAGCGCCGCCTGGGTCTGACTGCCCAGCCTGGTGCTGGGGTTCAGCTGTTCCGACAGCCGCGCCCCGCCCCGGGTGTGGTGGACCACCTCCGCCCCGGTCAGGTTGGCCAGCATCTGGGGCATATTATTGGTGAAGATAAAACTGTTGCCCAGCATGAGAATGCGCATGGCACTGCTCCTTACTCGTTTTTTCACTGTTTTCCACTGCCATTATACACGGCTCCGCTGAGAGGAACAAGGCTGGGAGGCGCAGACTGGCCCATCAGATTTTGCGACGCAAGATTCAAAGATAAGGTTGCGGCCGTGTACGGCGGCCGCGAATGGGTGGTCATGACCCCATATTTCAAAAATTGTGCAGTTTTCCTTTGCCTCTTTTCGGAATAAATTGTGGCGGAGACGGGCCAAAAACTATGTCTACAACGAAAATTCAAAACAAATCCGAAAAAGTGTGTTGACCACATTTGAGGTCTTATTTATGCAGAACGCCAAACAAATCATTGTCGAAAAAGTTACAAAAACCGCCTCAAAACTGATGTTTTGAGGCGGTTTTTGCCTCTGTGCGATAAATAAGCTCTGAACTCTCGAGGCGTTGCGCCGCAACGGATTCACGTTTTGGGCTTTCCTTTCATTAATTTAGCTATCCCACGCCACACAGTCCGTGGGAGCTTTATCGTCCCTTAGTCCCTTGAATACCGGCTGCCGCATCCCATCGTTTTTCATCCGATGCATAAACTCCACCGTGCAGACCAATCGAGGCTCCAGCCACACGGCGTTTTCGTTTCCGGACGGCACCTGTTCGGAGAAGGGCGACCATGGGCTGCGGGGCTGCCCCTTGATTTTGGCGAATGCCGTCCCGTCCACGCCCAGCGTTACATGGCCCTTATAGGATAGCACATGACCCTCATATTGTCCAAGGATAATGCTGCTCATATTGCCTTCCTTGCGGATGTACCCGCAGACAACATAATCATCGTCCATGAGGTTCTTGATCTTCAGCCAGTGCTTTGTCCGTTTGCCGAAGAAATACAGGCTGGTTTTCTGTTTGGCCACCACGCCCTCCAGCCCCTGCTCCTGGGTCAGCCGGATCAGCTCCATGGCCTGCTCCGCCTCGTACACACGGGAAACCGCCAGCCGGTCGGATTCCTCCGCCACGGCCTTCCTCAGATATTCCCTGCGCTGGATCAGCGGGAGCATGGCAAGTTCCCGCCCACCATAGTAGAGACGGTCAAAGGCGATAAATGCCGCCGGGTACTGCATGGCGGCCAGCTCGATCTTGTGGCGGCTGCTCATAAGGCTCCTGCGCTGAATGGCCTCGAAGCTGGGCTTGCCACCAACCACGCAGAGCAGTTCGCCGTCCAAAATGCACCGCCCGGTGATTTGCTTGTGGAGCTGCGACAGCTCAGGCACCTTGGGGAGCATACGCACATTGCGCTTGTTCCTCAGCTCAGTCCCACCCGCCGGGTCCAGATAGGCCACGCACCGCTCTCCATCCCACTTCATCTCGTAGAGATATTCGCTGTCCGCAAAGGGAGCGACATTCTCCGCGATCAGCATAGGGGCGATATTCTTCGTGTCAAATAGATCGTCCATTTAGGCTGTGACCCTTTTGCTCCGGCTGCGGGGCTTCTTCGGCTCGTTCCCCTTGGTCTGCTCCAGCATCTTCTGGAGGGCGTCCATCATATTGATCACGCTGACCTGATGCTCCTCCGGGGCCTGAGTGATCTCCTGGTTGTTGGCCTTGGCCTTAATAATCTCCCACAGCCGCTCCCGGTACTCATCGTGGTATTTCTCCGGGGCGAAGGTCTCCTTCATGCCGCCCACGATTGTCCTGCCCATGGTCAGTTCCTGCTCGGACAGCTCGGGCCGGACAGGCTCCTTGGGCATGGCCTTCACTTCATCGTGGAAGAATAGGGTCTCCGCCAGGATGCCCGTCTGGGTGGGGATCAGCGCCATCAGATGCTCGGACTGGCCGATCACGCCCTTGGCGATGGCCACGGTCTGCTCCTCCAGCATACAGCGGCGCAGCAGCTCATCTCGTTGTCCATGCTGCATCCTGTCCTCGGCGTATCTGGCGTAGTCGTAGTAGGCGTCCAGGCTGTCATCGAACTCAAAGCGGCCGGATCTCTGGATCATGTGCCGTCCATAGTCCTCCGGCGTTCTGGCGCCGGGGATGAACTGGAACTGGTCAAGATTTTCGGCCAGATGCCTGACCTGATAGGCATATTCCGGCTCCGCCATCAAGACGGCGGCCTCCAGCTTCAGCACCATCGGCGCCGGCGGCGGCTCCATCGCCAAGATCGACGACGGCGGCGCGCTGAAGGTGGGCCCCAAGAGTGCGGGAGCCACCCCGGGCCCCGCCTGCTACATGCGGGGCGGAGAAAATCCCTGCGTCACCGACGCCAACATCGTCTTGGGCAAGCTCAACCAGAAAAAGATCCTGGGCGGCCGGATGGACGTGGACATCGAGCTGGCCAAAAAGGCCATTCGGGAGAAGATCTGCGACAAGTCAGACCTGGACCTGGACCGGGCGGCCAACGGCATCATCACCGTGGTCAACTCCAACATGGTGCGTGCCATCCGCAGCGTGTCGGTGGAGAAGGGCTACGACGTGCGGGAATTCAGCCTGATGGCCTTCGGCGGAGCGGGCCCCCTCCACGCCTGCGAGGTGGCCAAGGAACTGGGCATGGCAGAGGTCCTGATCCCGCCACACCCCGGCACCCTGTGCTCCCTGGGCCTGCTGCTGGCCGACACCAAATTCGACCTCTCCCGGACCAAGGTCCTCAAGGGCGAGGCGGCCAACCTGGACGCCATCAACGAGCAGTTCGATCACATGGTAGCCCAGGGCACCCAGCTGCTGGACAAGGAGGGCGTGCCCGCCGACCGGCGCTACTTTGAGTATTTTGTGGACATGCGCTATCAGCGCCAGAACTTCGAGATCTGCATCCCCGTCCCCGCCGGGCGGATGGCTGAGGAGACCCCGGCCAAGGCCCTGGCCGATTTCCATGCCGAGCACAAACGCAGCTACGGCTACTGCAAGGAGGAGGCTCCCGTCCAGTTTGTCAGCTACCGGGTGTCCGCCATCGGCGTGATCGACAAACCCGACCTTCAGCCCGCTTCTCTCCAGCCCGACGCTCCCCTGCCCCAGCCCATCGAGCACCGCAGCGTCCTCTTCCAGGGCGGCCTGGACTATGTGGACACCCCGGTCTATCAGCGGGAGAGCTTCCTGCCCGGCCAGTCCATCCCGGGTCCCTGCATCTGTGAGCAGATGGACACCACCCTGGTGGTGCCCGCCGGATGGACCATACAGGTGGACGGCTACCACAACCTGAAGATCCATGATGACGAGGTGAAGTGAGATGGCAAAGAAAATCGATACCGTCACCGTAGAGGTGGTCCGCAACCTGCTCATGTCCATCGCCGAGGAGACCTACGGCATCATCGTGCGCAGCGCCTACTCCACCAACATGAAGGAGCGCCGTGACGTGTGTACCGCCGTCATCGACCCCGACGGCAACAGTGTGGCCCAAGTGGAGAGCCTGGCAGCCCTTCTGGGCTCCATGCTCAGCGTGGTACCCAACATCTATGAGAAATTCGGCCGGGAAAACGTACATCCGGGTGACATGTTCATTGCCAACGACCCCTACCACGGCGGCGGCAACCACCTGTCCGACATCGTCATCGCCGCCCCCGCCTTTGCCGGAGACAAGCTGGTGGGCTGGATCGCCAACATCGCCCATCATTCGGACATCGGCGGCAAGGTGCCCGGCTCCACCTCCGGCGACGCCGACAGCCTCTTTCAGGAGGGCATCCGCATCCCCGTGATCCGCATCCGGGAGCGGGACCAGCTCATCCCCAGCGTGCTGGACCTGCTGCTGGACAACACCCGGGTGCCTCAGGAGCGGGAAGGGGATCTGACAGCTCAGATGTCCGCCAACCTCATCGGCGTGCAGCGCATCCAGGAGGCCTACCGCCGTTACGGCGACGACCTGGAGGCCTGCATGAAGGAACTGGTGGCCTACTCCGAGCGCCGTGTC
>USCO01000081.1 GCA_900553135.1 uncultured Eubacteriales bacterium
GCACCGGCGTCAAGCGCACCACCGGCCAGCACCCCGGCGGCATGGTGGTCATCCCTCAGGACAAGGAGATCTACGACTTCTGTCCTGTGCAGCACCCCGCCGATGACCCCAACACCGACATCGTCACCACTCATTTCGAATATCACTCCATGGAGAGTAACCTCCTGAAGTTGGACATGCTGGGACACGATGATCCCACCATGATCCGCATGCTGGAGGACCTCACCGGGGTAAACGCCCGCACGGACATTCCCCTGGACGACAAGGATACCATGTCCATCTTCCAGTCCTCCAAGGTGCTGGGCTATGAGAACGACAAGATCCTGGGTCCCACCGGCGGTACCGCCATTCCCGAATTCGGCACCACCTTCGTCCGGGGTATGCTGGAGGACACCCAGCCCGACCAGTTCGATATCCTGGTGCGGCTGTCCGGCTTCTCCCACGGCACCGACGTGTGGCTGGGCAACGCCAAGGACCTCATTACCTCCGGAACCGCCAAGGTCAGCGAGGCAATCGGCTGCCGCGACGACATCATGCTGTTTTTGATCTCCAAGGGCATGGACCCCAAGCGCTCCTTCAAGATCATGGAGGCGGTGCGAAAGGGCAGGGGACTGCCCGAGGGAGCGGAGGACGAGATGCGGGAGCACGGGGTACCCGACTGGTACATCGGCTCCTGTAAGAAGATCGCCTACCTGTTCCCCAAGGCCCACGCAGTGGCCTACGTGATGATGGCCTTCCGCATCGCCTGGTTCAAGGTCCACCGGCCCCTGGCCTTCTACGCGGCCTACTTCTCCATCCGGGCCAAGGCCTTTGATGAGGCCTTCATGTGCCGTGGCATGGACGTGTGCCAGCAGAAGATGCGCCAGATCATCGCCAAGGACAAGGATGCCTCCGCCGTGGAGCAGGACATGCTCACCACCCTGGAGGTGTGCTACGAGTTCTACCTGCGCGGCTTTACCTTTACCCGTATGGACCTGTACAAGTCTCAGGCCATCAACTTCGCCGTGGACGAGGAGCACAACGCCCTCATTCCGCCCTTTGTCTCGGTGGCGGGACTGGGTGAAACGGCGGCCATCTCCCTGGCCGAGCAGCGCAAGGGCAAGCACTTCATCTCCATTGAGGAGGTGGCGGCAGCCTGCCCCAAGGTGTCCAAGACCCATATTGAGCTGCTGAAGGACGCAGGCGCCTTCGGCGACCTGCCCGAGACCAGCCAGATGGACCTGTTCTCCATGTTCGGATAAAAATAAGAAGGCCGCGAAACCATCGGTTTCGCGGCCTTTTCTTTATGCCTTGGGGAAGAGGAGATTATAGAAGTTGTTTTCCACAATCATGGCGGTGCTGTCCAGCTTGTAGCCCACCAGCTTTTTCATGGCGGAGACGTACTGTTCCTGCTCCTCGGCCGTCATGGTCACCCCTTCCGCCGGGGTAAAGGTCTGGGTGTAGCGGTTATAAAATCCTTTGTCCGTCTTCCAGCACCGGGAAGAGAAAACCACCAGTCCTTCGCTGTCAGAGAGAATGTCGGAGCCCGCCAGCATGCGGGAGTCGTACTCCAACCCCAGGAGGTTGGACAGGGTGGGGAGGATGTCCACCTGGCAGCAAACCTTGTCCACCTGGACGGGCTCTTCCATGCTGGCCGACCAGAGAATGAGGGTGTTTTTGTACACGTCGAAGTCGATGTTGGACTCCTTCAGGTTTTCGATGTCGTCCGAGCTGCCGAACTGCCGGCCCGCCAGCTCCTCCAGGGTGTCCACGTTGAAGTAGGGGATGTGGTCCCCGGTGGCCACGATAAGGGTCTTGTCCAGCTTGCCCGCCGCTTCCAGCTTCTCCAGCAGCAGCTGGAGGGCCCGGTCTACCTCCATGGCGGTGGCGATGTAGTTCTGGGTGGTGGTACTGTAAGGCAGGGCACGGACGGTGTCCCGGTAGGGGGCCACGATGCGGTTATCCGAGTAGGGCATGTGGCCGCTGATGGTGAGGTAGTAGACGTGGAAAGGCTGATCGCTGTTGATGTAGTCGTCCACGCTGTTCTCAATCACCTGGGTGTCCCGGGCGGGCCAGGCGATTTCCCCGTTGGAGTTGGTGTCCACCTGGAGCCCGGAGCCAAACTGCTTCCAGTTGTAGCCCAGATTGGTGTGGGAGGCCATGCGGCCGTACATATCATAGTTGCCGTGGTAGCCCATCACCTGGTACCCCGCCCGGCCCAGCTGCTGCGCCAGAGAGAAGTAGCAGTTGGTGCCCAGCTGGCCGGTGCGCTTCATGGTGATGGGGTTGCCGCTTTTGGGGTAGAGTCCCAGAAGGGTCTGGCACTCGCCGTTGGAGGTGCTGGTATAGTGCAGGGCGGTGTAGTAGTTGTTAAACACGAAGCCCTCGTTGGCCAGCTTGTAGAGGGTGGGGGTGAGCTGGGGGTCGATGGCATAGCCGGAGAACCCTTCGATCACCAGCTGAATGACGTTGTAGCCCTCAAACATGCCGGTATATTCATTTTTCTTGGTGGGGGTGACGCTGGAGAAGTAGTTGGCCAGCCATTTCACGTCGTCGTTGGGGGCGTTGGCGGCCAGCCCAGCCAGGTCCACGTCCATGACATTGGGGGAGGTGTCCAGGGGCTCCTCCTCCGGCTCCTGGGGCTGGGTGCTCTGGGAACCGTCAGGGGCCGCGCTGCTGGAGCTGCCGCCCAGGCTGCCCAGGTCGCTAAAATCGTCGTCCAGGGCCAGACGGGCGGGAACGATCATATGCTTCACGTCCAGGCGCAGCATGGTGATGAGCCCCAGCTGCTC
The DNA here is from genome assembly GCA_900553135.1 of uncultured Eubacteriales bacterium. Taxonomy (GTDB): domain Bacteria; phylum Bacillota; class Clostridia; order Oscillospirales; family Oscillospiraceae; genus Lawsonibacter. Next base: position 2,772 of record USCO01000081.1, read on the forward strand.
CACCTGGTCATCCATATTGGTGTCCATGTAGTACAGCTGCCTGGGGGTGAGGTCTCCCTGCCAGGGCAGATGGACCACCGCCAGCCCCAGCAGATGGAAGGCCACCGCCCCCGCCAGAAGCAGACCGGAAAAGCGGCGGGGGAGGGGGGCAAAGCCGAAGAACTTCCTTCCAAAGATCAGCAGGAGGATCAAAGGCAGGAACAGCACCAGCAGAATGGGCAGGTGGGTCCACAGGGCGGAGAGCACCACCGAGGTATAGTCGGTGAGCCGGTTGCCTGCCGCCAGCCCCAGGGTGCTGAGAGGATAGTAGGACTGCAAAATCTTTTTGGCAATGAGCTCCGCCCCAAAGACAAGACAAAAGAGCAGGGTGAGCACCACGCACACCACCTGGTTTACCCCTCGTGGGAACAGGGTGACGGCCAACGACACCAAACATCCCGCCGACAGGCTGAAGGCCAGATAGACAGGCAGATAGAGCAGGGAACAGCCCATATATAGATGAAGCACTGCCTCCAGATACACCAGAAGGCAGGGAAAATACAAGGCGATGAGCCGGGGAAAGCGTCCGGACGCTTCCGGCTGCTTGGAATGGGGGATGTGCTGATGCTGAGAGGTCATAGCGCGTCTCCTTTCCTGACAAACAGGGAACTTGGTGGGCTCATTATAACATCAATTTTACATAAAACAAATAAAGATTTGATGACAAATTTCCTCCAAAAACGCCCTCACCGGAAGGGAAGAAAAGGGGAGACGTCCTGTCTCTTGTCAGAAGGCGGTGGATTTGGTATAATAATCTGAATTCGTTTTCCCCCCGGGGAGAAAACAAGCCCGTAAATCCTGAGAGGTCATATCTATGGGAGCCCTGAGAGAACTGTTTTACCATATGGATTGGATCAGCCTGATGCTCTTTGTCATGAGCGCGGCGGCCTGCCTCATCTGCCTGACAGTACATGAGCTGACCCACGGTCTGGCCGCCTGGCGGCTGGGGGACCCCACCGCCAAGGTGAACGGACGGCTGACCCTGAACCCCATTGCCCACATTGACTGGATCGGCCTGTTCCTGCTGCTGGTGGCCGGGGTGGGCTGGGCCAAGCCTGTGCCTGTGGACATGCGCAATTTCCGCCGCCCTAAGCGGGACATGGCCATCACCGCCCTGGCGGGGCCCGTGTCCAACTTTCTGCTGGCGTTCATCGCCCTGGGCATCGGTTCTCTGCTGCTGCGCTTCGGCCCCGAGGGGCTAACTACGGCTTACGCCCTGCTGTTTTTCTGCCAGCTTGCGCTGGTGAGCGTGGGACTGGGTCTGTTCAACCTGATCCCCGTGCCCCCGCTGGACGGCTCCCGGCTGCTCAGCGCCTGTCTGCCCGACAACGCCTACCGCTTTGTTATGCGGTATGAGCGCTTTTTGGTGGTGGTCGTGGTGCTGCTGGCCTGGTCCGGGGCCCTTTCGGGTCCTCTCAGCGCCGCAGTGGCCGGGGTCATGGAGCTTTTGTGCCGGTGCACCGGGTTCCCCTTTGCCCTGGTGACCTATTATTTCTTCTGATTTTATCTGCCCGCGGGGCAAGGAGGCGAGGGATTGGACAGTCCCATTTATCACCTGGAGCGGGTGGTGAAAGCAAAAAGCGAGGACATGGAGGATTTCGTTGGCCCCCTGGACCTGATTTTGCACCTGCTGAGCAAAAATAAAATGGAGATCAAGGACATTCAGATCTCCCTGATCCTGGACCAGTACCTGGCGTGGATGAACCAGCGCAAGGAGCTGGACTTGGAGGTAGCCAGCGAGTTTGTCACCATGGCCTCCCACCTGGTCTACATCAAGACCCGGATGCTGCTGTCCATCCACGATGAGGAGGCCCTCAGCGAGATGGAGCAGCTCATCGCCACCCTGGAGGCCCATCAGCGCAACGAGAATTATTTAAAGGTAAAGGCCATGGTCCCCATTCTTGACCAGCAGTACCACGTGGCCCGGGATTACATCACCAAGACCCCGGAGCCCATTCAGGCGGACAAAGCCTACCACTATGTTCACCCCAAAAGCGACCTGCTGAAGGCCATGCAGTCGGTGCTGGCCCGGGGGGACAACAAACTGCCGCCCCCGGTGGCCGCCTTTCAGGGCATCGTGGGCCGGGAGCCCTATCCCGTGGCCGAGAAGGCCGCCGAGATCATCCAGCGCCTGGTCCATCTGGGCGTCACCCGGTTCCGCACCCTGTTCCGGGGCAACCGCAGCCGCTCGGAGATCGTGGCCACCTTCATCGCCGTGCTGGAGCTGTGCAAGGCCCACCGCATCCGCCTGGCCGGAACGGAGGAGGACTGCACCGTCACCACCATCCAGGGCCAGGAAGAGGCCATGGAGTTTACCGCCGACGGGAGCGGGGCAGAATAAGAGAGAGGGGGGACGTGCCCCATGGAAGTAAAAGAATTGGAAACGGCCCTGGAGGGCATCCTCTTTGCCGCGGGAGAGCCCGTGGGCGTAGAGCGGCTGTGCCTGGGCCTGGAGACTGACCGGGCCACCCTGGACGCGGTGGCTAAGACCCTCATGGACCGCTACCGCTATGAGCGGCGTGGCATCCGCATCGTGCGTATGGACGCCAGCTATCAGATGTGCTCCGCGCCCGAGTGCGCCGGGTACATCCGCAAGACTCTGGAGGGAAGAAAGCCCCCCAAGCTGTCCCAGCCCGCTTTGGAGGTGCTGGCGGTGATCGCCTACTACCAGCCCGTGACCCGGGCCTACGTGGACCAGATCCGCGGCGTGGACAGCGCCTACACCGTGAGCCTTCTGCTGGAGCGGGAGCTCATTGAGGAGAGCGGCCGCCTGGCGGTGCCCGGCCGCCCCATCCTGTATAAGACCACCAAGAATTTCCTGCGCTCCTTCGGCATGTCCAGTCTGGAGGAGCTGCCCCCTCTGCCTGACGGCACCCAGGAGGGCAGCCAGATGACCCTGGAGCTGGAGGCGGCGGTGGAACGCCTGAAGGCGGAAGAGGCGGCCAAGGCCGCCGGGGAGGAGACACCGGTATGACCGGATGGATCATTCTGGGGAGCGTGCTGGTCCTGCTGGTGCTGCTCTGCCAGGTCAGATTGGGCGTGGAGGGGAGCTACACCCCGGAGGGGGGACGGTTTGCCCTTCGTCTGGGGCCCCTGCGCTTTCAGCTGTGGCCCCGGAAAAAGCCCACAAAGAAGCCCAAGCAAAAACCCCAAAAAGCAAAAAAATCAAAACCCGCCAAGGCGAAAAAGCCCCAAAAGGCGGGATTGTTTGACAACCTGACTGCGGGAGATATCTTTGTTTTGGTGCGGGACCTGGCCCAGCTGGGAATCAAGGCGGCCTCCCGCCTGCGGAAGAAGCTGCGGGTGGACGTGTTGGAGCTGGAGATCATCGCCGCGGCTTCCGACCCCGACCGGGCGGTATCCCGCTACGGCCGGATCAACGCCCTAGTGGGCGCCCTCTGGCAGCCTCTGAACCAGGCCGTCCACATCCGGGACGGACGGATTCGGGTCAACGTGGACTTTGACCGCCCCCACATGGCCCTGTATGGACAGGCGGCCATCACCCTTACCATTGGACAGTCTCTGGCCCTGGGCCTTGGCCTGGGCTTTGAGCTGCTGCGATATTTGATGCAGTGGAAACAAACACAACAGAAAGGCGGCTTGACACATGGAAAAGCAGCACCCTCTCAATGACTTGATGGCTACGGCAGCGGAGAAGCTGCGGGCCATGGCGGACTCCAACACCATCATCGGCACCCCCATCCAGACCGGGGAGGTGACCCTCATCCCCGTGTCCCGGCTGTCCTTCGGCATCGCCAGCGGCGGCTCGGACTTTACCACCAAGAACCAGAAGCCCGACGCCCCCAATAACTTCGGCGGCGGCAGCGGCGCCAGCGCCAAGGTGGAGCCTGTGGCCTTCCTCATCATCCGGGGAGACAACGTCAAGCTTCTGCCCGTGATGCCCGCCCCCGCCACCACTCTGGACCGGGTCATCGACACCCTGCCTGAGGTGGTGGACAAGGTCACCGCCTTCTGGGACCAGCAGCAGGAGAAGCGCCGGGAGGGCGTGGACCCCGACGTGGCAGAGTGACAAGGGAAATTCCTTGACCTATTGTTTCGTGTAATATTTTTTCCCAACTGGGCATACTGAATCCATCTTGGAACACAAGGGGGAGTCGGGAATGCTCAGACGCGGGGGCCCTTGCTGCCCTGGCTTTGGCAGTGGGATTGACCCTTCCGGCCCGGGCCTTGGAAACGTCGGCGGGCAGCGCCATTTTGATGGAGCTGGAGAGCGGACGGGTCCTCTACGAGGATCAGGCGGACCAGCCCCGGCCCATCGCTAGCACCACCAAGCTCATGACCGCCCTGGTGGCCCTGGAACAGGGGCCCGGCCTGGAGGAGGAAGTGACCATCCCTCCGAAGGCGGCGGGGGTGGAGGGCTCCTCCCTGTACCTGAAGGCAGGGGAGAGGCTGAAGTTTGAGACCCTGCTGTATGGCATGCTGCTCCACTCGGGGAACGACGCGGCGGTAGCCGTGGCCGTGCTCACCGCGGGCAGCGTGGAGGCCTTTGCGGCCCAAATGAACCAAAAGGCCCGGGAGCTGGGCATGACCAACAGCCACTTCACCAATCCAACGGGACTGGATGAGGAGGGCCACTACTCCACCACCCGGGACCTGGCCCTGCTGGCCCGGGCCTGTCTGGCCCAGGAGACCTTGGCAAAGATGGCCGCCACCCCTTCTATTGCGCTGGAGGGGCGCTCCTTTGTCAACCACAACAAGCTGCTGTGGCGGTACGAGGGCTGTGTGGGGCTGAAAACCGGATACACCCAGACAGCGGGGCGCACCCTGGTCTCGGCGGCCCGCCGGAATGGTATGACCCTCATCGCGGTGACTCTGGACGACCCCAACGACTGGGCCGACCACGCGGCACTGTTTGACTACGGCTTTTCCACCTACCATATGGAGACCGTTCTGGGGGCGGGGGAGGAGGTCCTTTCTCTGCCCGTGACCGGAGGGCTGGTCCCCTTTGCCGGGGTGGTGAGCCAAGAGGAGGTGCGCTGGCCGGTAAAGGAAGGGGAGACCCTGACCGTCCAGTGTGATCTGGGCGGGCTGCGCAGCCTGACCGCCCCTACCCAGGCAGGCGTGCGCCTTGGAACGGCGGAAATTTTATTGGACGGCGTGCCGGTAGCCCGGACGCCTTTGGTGTGCGGCGTGTCGCTGCACCGGGACATGACGGAGCACACCGGCCCGCTGAGCCGGCTGCTGGGCCTTCTGGGCCGTGTGTTGTAAGAGAAAGGGGAGCCCTGTGAAGGAGCGCTTGCAAAAATTGATCTCGGCGGCGGGACTGACCTCCCGGCGCAAGGCGGAGGAGTGGCTGCTGGCCGGCCGGGTGACGGTGAACGGACAGGTGGCCGCCCTGGGCGACCAGGCCGATCTCGATGTGGACCGGGTGGAGGTGGACGGCCGTCCCCTCACCCGGGGAAATCAGCGTACATATGTGATGCTCAACAAGCCCCGGGGCTATGTGACCACCCTGTCCGACGAAAAGGGGCGGCGCACCGTGGCCCAGCTGGTGTCCGGCTGCGGCAAGCGGCTGTGGCCCGTGGGACGGCTGGATCTGGACTCGGAGGGGCTGCTGCTCATGACCGATGACGGCGAGCTGACCAACCGGCTGCTCCATCCCCGGCACCAGGTGGAGAAGGAATACCTGGTTTGGGTGCGGGGAGACGTGGATCGCGCGCTGCCCATCCTCACCGGCCCCATGGAGCTGGACGGCGTGCCCCTGGCCCCGGCCAAGGTGTCTGTGGGCCGCCAGACGGGGGACACGGTTCAGCTCACCATCATCATTTATCAGGGGAAAAACCGCCAGATCCGGCGTATGTGCGCCCAGGCGGGGCTGGAAGTCACCCGGCTCAAGCGCATCCGGGAGGGCGGACTGCGGCTGGACCGGAGCCTGAAGCCCGGGGCGTGGCGGCCCTTGACCAAAGAAGAGCTGGCCCTGCTGGAGGAATCCGGGGCCTTTTAAAAGAAATTTTGCAAGATTTTACCTTCAACTTGCAAAAATGGCTTGCATTTTTTAGGGAAAGCCGTTATGATAGAAACCGAAGGATTTTGCGGCTGCCAGCGGCGTGTGACGAATCCAGCGCTGGCGGCCTTTATTATGTCCCTTGTTTGGGAACGCGTCAGGAGATGAATCAGAGTGATGAATCGGGACATTCTGGCCATTATTCAGGAAAATATGAACACCTTTTCCAAGGGGCAGAAGCTCATTGCCAACTACATCCTGTCCTCCTACGACAAGGCGGCGTTTATGACGGCCAGCAAGCTGGGCAAGACCGTTCACGTCAGTGAATCCACCGTGGTGCGCTTTGCCTCGGAGCTGAAGTACGACGGGTATCCCGCCATGCAGAAGGCCCTGCAAGAAATGATTCGGAATAAACTCACCTCTATCCAGCGCATTGAGGTGACCAATGACATCATCGGCAACCAGGACGTGGTCTCCACGGTGATGCAGTCGGACATGGAAAAGATCCGGCTGACCATGGAGGAGATTGACCGGGACAGCTTCCAGGCGGCGGTGGATGCCATTGTCAACGCCAAAAAGATTTACATTTTGGGCACCCGGTCCTCGGGCTCTCTGGCCGGGTTCATGTCCTTTTACTTTGGCCTCATGTTTGACAACGTGGTCCAACCAGGAAATTTTTGACCAGATCGTCCAAGTGGGCCACGGGGACGTAACCATCGGACTGTCCTTTCCCCGGTATTCCCGGCGGACGGTCCGGGCCATCAACTTTGCCCACGAGCGGGGCTCCAAGGTCATCGCCATCACCGACAGCGCCTCCAACAGCATGGCCAAGGCGGCGGACTATGTGCTGCTGGCCAAGAGCGACATGGCCTCCTTTGTGGACTCCCTGGTGGCTCCCCTGAGCCTGATTAACTCCCTGCTG
>USCO01000082.1 GCA_900553135.1 uncultured Eubacteriales bacterium
GGCCACCCGCTCGGGCCTCAACGTGGGCCGTGCGGCCATGGGCACCATGACCACCACCCTGCTCTTCGCCTATTCCGGAGGATACGTGGCCCTGCTGATGGTCTTTATGGCCCAGGGCACCCCGGTGACCCACATTCTCAACTACAAGTATGTGGCCGCCGAGCTCATCCACACCGTCATCGGCTCCTTCGGCCTGGTCACAGTGGCCCCCTTCTCCGCCCTGTGCGCCGGGGCTTTCCTCACCCGGGGCCACCGCCCTCAGCCCCAGGAATGATCCTCTTTCCGCCCCGCCTACCGGGGCGGATTTTTCTTTTGTCTTTTCCAGTAAAATGTGGTATCATTACCAATACCATCTTGTCCGCGGCCCTGCCGCGGCGGCTCAAGGACGTGACGAATCAATGACACATCATTCCAAGCGGGATTTCTGGGGCTCCAAGTGGGGCTTCATTCTGGCCTGCATCGGCTCCGCAGTGGGCATGGGCAACATCTGGCTCTTCCCCGCCCGAGTCTCCGCCTACGGAGGCGCCACCTTCCTGATCCCTTACCTCATCTTTGTGGTCATCATCGGCTCCACCGGCGTCATCGGTGAGATGGCCTTTGGCCGGGCCACCCGTTCCGGTCCCATCGGGGCCTTTGGCGCGGCCACCCAGCGCCGCTTCGGCTCCGACAAGCCGGGCAAGCTGCTGGGCCTGATCCCCGTGCTGGGCTCTCTGGCCCTGGCCATCGGCTACTCGGTGGTCACCGGCTGGATTTTTAAGTACACCGCCCAGGCCATCACCGGCACTCTCTCCTCCCTGGAGGGCGTGGACGCCTTCAACGCCCACTTCAACAACACCGCCCTGGGCAATGTTCCCTGGCAGCTGGTGGGCATGGTGGTCACCATCGCCATCATGGCCTTCGGCGTGGGCCGGGGCATTGAAAAGGCCAACAAGGTGATGACTCCCCTGTTCTTCGTCCTCTTCATCGGCCTTGCCATCTACCTGGTAACTCTGCCCGGCTCGGCGGCGGGCTACCGCTACATCTTTGTGCTGGAGCCCGAAGGTCTGCTGGACCCCATGGTGTGGGTCTACGCTCTGGGTCAGGCCTTCTTCTCCCTGTCGGTGGCGGGCAACGGCACCCTGGTCTACGGCTCCTACCTCAGCAAGGACTCCGACATCCCCGCCGACGCCCGCATGGTGGCCCTGTTTGACACCCTGGCCGCCATTCTGGCCGCCCTGGTCATCATTCCCGCCATGGCTGTGGCGGGCCAGCAGCTGAACAACAGCGGCCCGGGCCTCATGTTCATCTTCCTGCCCAACGTGCTTCAGGGCATCCCCGGCGGACGGCTGATTCTCATCGTGTTCTTCCTGGCGGTGCTCTTTGCCGCCCTCACCTCCCTCATCAACCTCTTTGAGGCCCCCACTGCCACCCTGCAGGAGATGTTCCACCTCAGCCGCCCGGCGGCGGTGGCCATCATCGGCGCGGTAGGCATCCTGGTGGGACTGGCCATTGCCTCCTTCGTCTCCCCCTGGATGGACGTGTGCTCCATCTACATCTGCCCCATCGGCGCGCTGCTGGCGGCGGTGATGTTCTTCTGGGTGTGCGGCAAGGACTTTGTGCTCAGCGAGGTGAACCGCTCCCGGAGCAAGCCCCTGGGCGCCTGGTTCTACCCCATGGCCAAGTACCTGTTCTGCGGCGTCACCCTGCTGGTGCTGATCCTGGGCATCCTCAAGGGCGGCATCGGCTGATCCTCGTTTTCAAGCAAACAAAAAAAGCCCTGCGGAGATTTTCTCTCCAGGGCTTTTTTTCATTGTTCCGGCCACTCCCCCAGGCCCGAGGTGATGGCCTCCAGCGCCGCTTCCAGGGCTTCCCGCTCCCCCTCGCCGGAGCAGCGGATCTCCACCTGAGCGCTCTGCCGCACCCCGGCGGTCATCAGCCCCAGGATGCTCTTTCCGTTAAACAGCCGCTCCCCACCCGCAGCGTTACCTCGCAGGGGAACTTGGACACCGACCGGACAAAAACCTGGGCCGGGCGCATGTGAAGTCCGCTGCGGTTGCGGACGGTCGCCAATGCAGAAACCATACCGAAACTTCCTTTCTCACCGGGATTCGCAGGGGCGTGGCACATCCTCTGTGATCCCTCTCCTCCAGGGCCACTTCTTCTGCTTTTTCAGCAGGGCCAGCAGCACCATTCCAACCAGGGAGCCCACCCCCAGGGACAGGGCGTACCAAGCAGGATTCCGCATGACCGGGAACAGGAAGATCCCGCCGTGGGGCGCCGGCAGGGCGCACCCAAACCACATGGACAGTCCGCCCGCCACCGCCGAGCCCAAAATACAGGCCGGCAGCACCCGCAGGGGATCGCCCGCGGCGTAGGGGACTGCGCCCTCGGTGATAAAGCACAGGCCCAGGATGTAGTTCACACCTCCGGCACGGCACTCCTCATCGGTAAAGCGATTTTTGAAAAAGGTGGTGGCCAACGCGATGGCCAGGGGCGGGACCATCCCGCCCACCATCACCGCTGCCATCACGTCGGACTCCTCCCCCACCGTCAGGGCGGCCAGGGTGGACGTTCCGAAGAGATAGGCGGCCTTGTTGCAGGGGCCGCCCATATCCACCGCCATCATGGCGGCCAGCATGGCCCCCAGAGCCACCCGGCTCATGGCGCCAAGACTTCTCAGACTGGAGTAAAGGGCGGTATTCACTGCCGCCACAACGGGGTTGACCAGACACATGAACAGCCCCACCATCAGCAGCCCCGCCACCGGGTAGAGCAAAATGGGTTTGACTCCCTGCAGCGTCTTGGGAATGCAGCGGTCCAGCAGCTTCCTCAGTCCCAGCATCAGATAGCCGCCGGCAAATCCGGCCACAATGGCCCCCAGGAAACCCGCAGGAGCTTCCGTCCCCGCCGGAGAGGTCAGGGACGCGCCGGAGGCCGCCAGAGCGCCTCCCACAAAGCCCACCATCAGGCCCGGGCTGTCCGCAATAGCCACGGCGATAAACCCGGCCATAATAGGCAGCATAAATCCAAACGCGGCGTTTCCGATGGTGCGCAGCCAGGCGGACACCGGGGTATTGGAGCCAAAGTCGGTATATCCCAGGGTGGGGTCATCCAGCAGGAAGGCCAGGGCGATGAGAATACCGCCGCCGATGACAAAGGGCAGCATGTGGCTTACGCCGTTCATGAGCTGGCGGTAGACCTTGCGCCCCGCCTGTTCGATGCCCTCGTGCATGGGGAGCACGTCCTCCCCGTTGCAGATGGGAGCCTGTCCCCCCACGGCCCGGCGCAGCAGCTCCTGGGCCTCGTGGATACCCTCTGAGGCGGACACACGCACCATGGGCACACCGACAAAGCGGCTGAGATCCACGTCCCGGTCCGCCGCCACCACCACACCGGCACAGCCGGCAATCTCCTCCCGGGTGAGCTTGTTCTGGGTTCCCCCTGCCCCCTGGGTCTCCACTTTTACGGCGATGCCCAGCTGCTTCCCCGCCAGCTCCAACGCCCGGGCGGCCAGGTAGGTGTGCGCGATCCCTGTGGGGCAGGCGGTCACCGCCAAAACCAGGGGCCGCCGGTCCTCCCGGTGGCTCTCCGGTTCGCTGTCCCCCTCAAATCGGCGGACCACATCCAAAAAATCGTCCTCTGTTTTGGCCTGGCGCAGCTGGGCAAGAAACTCGGGGTGGAGCAGCAGACTGCTGAGCTTGGCCAAAATCTCAATATGTAACTCCTCGTCCTCGGGAGCGGCGATCAAAAAGAAGAGGTCGGAGGGCTTCCCGTCCAGGGCGCCCAGATCCATGCCGTGCTCCAGGGTCACCACGGCCAGTCTGGGCGACTCCACTGCGGAGGATTTTGCGTGCGGGACGGCGACCCCCGCTTCAATGGCAGTCCCGCCCAGGGTCTGCCGGGCCATCACATCCTCCAGCAAGGCCGCTTGATCGCGTACGCCGCCTCCGCGGCAGGCCAACTCCACCAGACATTCCAACACTTCTTGTTCTTGCCGGAACGGAGCGCGCAGGCAAATTCGCCCACGTCCCAGCAGACCTGCTATATCCATAGGTCCCCCTTTCCGGCAATTCCAGGCAGAGCCTGGTTCCTATGCCCCTACTATACCACGTTCTACCAGCAGGGACAATCTTTTTTCCTGGTTTTTCCGGCCTGCGTTTCTTTTTTCTCCTGAATGTGCTATGATGTCCTGGATGAAACATCAAAACTGGAAGCGAGGTCCCCACCATGGAGAAACGATATGAACGCGAACCCTACCTCAGCCGCTTTACCGCCCAAGTGGAATCCTGTGTCCAGGGCAAAAAGGGCTGGGATGTGATTTTGAACGAAACCGCCTTTTACCCCGAGGGAGGCGGTCAGCCCTGGGACACCGGCACCCTGGGCGGCGTACCCGTGCTGGAGGTTCACAGCCGGGATGGCCGTGTAGTCCACACCTGTCAGGCCCCTCTGACCCCGGGAACCGAGGTAGAGGGCGTCATCGACTGGGAACGCCGCTTTGATCTCATGCAGCACCACTCGGGAGAGCACATCGTCTCCGGCCTGGCCCACGCCATGTTTGGCTGCGACAATGTGGGCTTTCACATGGGCAGCGATGTCATCACCATCGACCTCAATGTGGAGCTGGACGCCCAGCAGCTTCAGCAGCTGGAGCAGGCGGCCAACCGGTACATCTGGGAGGACCATCCCATCTCCATCACCTACCACACTCCCCAGGAGCTGGAGACCCTGGAATACCGCAGCAAGAAGGCCCTCACTGGGCAGGTGCGCATCGTCTCCTTCCCCGGGGCGGACACCTGTGCCTGCTGCGGCACCCACGTGTCCACCTCCGGCCAGGTGGGACTGGTGAAGCTGCTCACCTGCCAGAAATTCCGCTCCGGCGTGCGCATCGAGCTGGTGTGCGGCGGCCGGGCCATGGCCTACCTGACCCACATCTTTGAGGAAAATCACCAGGTGTCCACCCTGCTCTCCGTGAAGCCCGTACAGACCAGCGGCGGGGTGCGCCGTCTGCTGGAGGAAAACGCCGCCCTGAAGTCCCGTCTCATGGACCTGGAGGGCCGGCGGTTTGCCCAGCTGGCTCAGGAGCACGCCGGGCAGGAGAACGTGGTCCTCTTTGAGGAGGGTCTCTCCCCCGACGGCCTGCGCCGCCTGTGCGCCGCCCTGTTGGAGGTCTGCTCCGGCCGCTGCGCCTGCTTCTCCGGCAGCGAGGAGGCAGGCTACCAGTACGCCATGGGCCAGCCCGCCGGGGACCTGCGTCCCCTGGTGAAGGAGCTCAACCAGGCTCTCTCCGGCCGGGGCGGCGGCAAGCCCGACTTTGTCCAGGGCTCCCTCCGGGCCCCCAAAGACCAGATTCTGTCCTTCCTGGCCCAGCACTGATCTTGGAAAGGAGCTTTTATGGAGTATTCCGCCTATCAGCTTTTGTGGTTCTTCCTGGTCTACGCCTTCCTGGGCTGGCTGGGTGAGACCGCCCTGGCAGCGGCCAAGAAGCGCCGCCTGCTCAACCGCGGCTTCCTCAGCGCCCCCTTCTCCCCGGTCTATGGTCTGGCCGCCGTCCTCTTTGCCATTTTCCTGCCTGAACTGCGCCAGGAGCCCTTCTTCCTGTTTCTGGGCGGCATGATCCTGGCCACCGCCCTGGAGTTTTTCACCGGCCGCCTGCTGGAGCGCATTTTCAGGCAGAAGTGGTGGGACTACTCCCAGGAGCGCTGGAATTTCCAGGGCCACATCTGTCTGAAATACTCCCTGATCTGGGGCCTGCTGGCCCTGATGTGCGTCTTTCTGGGCAACCCCCTGCTGTGCACCCTCATTGACCTGATCCCCCGTCCGGTGGGCAATGTGGTGGTTTTGGTGCTGGCTGTCCTCCTTGGCATCGACTTTGTGGGCTCCCTCTCCGCTCTCCTTCAGCTCAACGGCGCTTTGAAGGAACCCGCTGAGATCTCCCGGAACTGGAAGCGCATCTCCACCGCTCTGGACAACGCGGTCACCCGCTATATCCAGCGCCGTATGGCCAAGGCCTACCCCAGTCTCAGCAAGGAGCGCATCAAGGCCGAGCGCAAGGCTGCTCCTGTCCGGGACCGGTCGGTATTTGCCCAGGGCTGCTGCTTTTATAAGCTGGCCTGTCTCTTCTTCATCGCCGCCTTTTTGGGGGACATCATCGAGACCATTTTCTGCCGCCTGACCATGGATGTCTGGATGAGCCGCAGCAGCGTGGTCTACGGTCCCTTCTCCATTGTGTGGGGACTGGGCGCCGTGCTGCTGACGGCGGTGCTCTACCAGTACCGCAACCGCAGCGACAGCTTCATCTTCCTCTTCGGCACCGTTCTGGGCGGCGCCTATGAATACTTCTGCTCCGTATTCACCGAGCTGGTATTCGGCACCGTGTTCTGGGATTACAGCCACATCCCCTTCAACCTGGGCGGACGCATTAACCTGCTGTACTGCTTCTTCTGGGGCATTGCCGCTGTGGTGTGGCTAAAGCTCTGCTACCCCCGCCTGTCCGGACTCATTGAAAAGCTCTCCGTACGGACGGGAACCATCCTCACCTGGGTCATGCTGGTGTTCATGGTATTCAACATCATCGTCTCCGGCCTGGCGCTGGCCCGGTATACCGAGCGTCACACCGTGGAAACGCCCTCCCAGACTGCCCTGGGGCAGCTGCTGGACGACCGCTTCCCCGATGCGCGCATGGAGCGCATTTATCCCAACGCCATCCTGGTGCAGGATTGATTTCTATTTCATCAGCACCCGCACCGCCCAGGCCGCCGCGGCAAAGCCGGTGAGGTCGGCACACAGAGCCGCCGGAATGGCGTAGCGGCTGCGTCGGATGCCCACTGCGCCGAAGTAGACCGCCACGGTATAGAAGGTGGTCTCGGTGGAGCCCAGCATCACCGCTGCCACCCGGCCTATGTAGGAGTCCGGCCCCCACTGGCTCATGATCTCCGCTCCCACCCCCAGGGCGGCGGAGCCGCTGATGGGCCGCACCAGCATCAGCGGGAGCAGCTCCGGCGGGACCCCAAGCTTTTCCAACAAAGGGGCCAGCAGGGCCGCCGCCCCATCCAGAGCTCCGGAGGCCCGCAGCATGTACACCGCCGTCATCAGCCCGATAAGAGCCGGGAGAATGCCCAGCAGCACCTTCAGCCCCTGGGCCGCACCCTGGGTCATGCCGTCGTAGACATCCACCCCCCGCCCCACGCCGTACAGGGCCACGCCGCACAAAACGGCGGGGGTGATCATGGTAAAGAGCAGCTGCATGCCTAGTCCCTCCAAATACGTTTCAGCAGCTTACAGGCCAAAATGCCAGCGCACACCGAACAGACAGAGGCCAGCCACACCGCCGGCAGGATGTCAAAGGGCGTCTGACAGCCCTGAGCCTGGCGCACCGCCGCCACCGTGGTGGGAATGAGCTGGATGGAGGCCGTGTTGCACACCACCAGCAGGCACAGCTCGTCGCTGGCCCACTGCTTCCCCCCTGCCATACGCTGGGCAGCCTGAATCCCCAGGGGGGTGGCCGCGTTGCCCAAACCCAACAAATTAGCCGACACATTGGCAGACAGGCACTGCATGGTCTCCTTGTCCCGGGCGGCCCCGGGAAACAGCCGCCGCAGCACCGGCCGCAGCAGGCGGGAAAGGCCCTGGGCCAGACCCGAGCGGCGCATCACCTCCATTACCCCCGTCCAAAGGCACATCATCCCCGCAATGGAAAGGCACAGCTCAATGGCGGCCCCGGCTCCCTCTGCCGCCGCTGCCGCCACCTGCGCCCCGTTCCCCACCGCCGTTCCATAGAGCACCGACACTGCCACCATTCCTGTCCAAATCCAGGCCATAGACATTCCCATTCCCCCTTACGCCACATTTATACTGGCCTGGACCCCCGGAAATTCCTGTTTCCTGCTCGACATTTTCGTTTCATATTCTACATTTTTCAACCTTCTGGCTAATTTCTCACTCAGTTTTTGCAATATTTTCACATTACCAGTTGACAGGATAAATCTTTGTAGTATAATTAACATTGTTGCTTTTAGTATACTCATCTTCCGTGTCGTACTATCGTTCGCCAACGATTTCGCACCGAAAGGAAAGGAATGGTCAAATTGAAATCTACCGGCATTGTCCGTAAAGTTGACGAGCTGGGCCGTATTGTTCTGCCCATCGAACTTCGCCGCACCCTGGATATTGCGGAGAAGGACTCCCTGGAAATTTACATGGATGGTCCCTCTATTGTGCTGAAGAAGTATCAGCCCGCCTGTATTTTCTGCGACGACGCGAAGGATGTCATTGTGTTCCACGGCAAAAACATCTGCCCCAAGTGCATCCGGGCCCTTCAGGAGAACCTGGAGAAGTAATTTCGTCCCTCTCACTCCGCTTCTTCGGAAGCGGAGTTTTTTATCAAAAAA
This sequence comes from uncultured Eubacteriales bacterium, assembly GCA_900553135.1. Lineage (GTDB taxonomy): Bacteria > Bacillota > Clostridia > Oscillospirales > Oscillospiraceae > Lawsonibacter. The sequence continues at coordinate 8,367 of USCO01000082.1, forward strand.
GCACCCTGTTCCAGACGGAACAGGGTGCTTTTCTATGTTTTGTCAGCGGTCCTTCACGGCCCGGTCATACAGCTCGTTGCGGGAAAGGCCCAGCTGGGCGGCGGCCTGCTTCACCGCGTCTCGCAGAGAAGCTCCCTGCTCCCGCAGGGCGCGCACCCGCTCCAGTCCATCCTCCAGAGTGGCACAGGCCTCCTCCTGGGGCTCCGCCCCCCGGACCACCAGAACGAACTCCCCCTTGGGTGGGTTTTCCCGGTAGTAGGCCACGGCCTCCCTCAAAGTGGTGCGGCGCACCTCCTCATGGAGCTTGGTAAGCTCCCGGCACAGGGACAGGGGGCGATCCTCTCCAAAGGCCGCGGCCAGGTCCTCCAGGGTGGCACACAGCTTGTGGGGTGCCTCATAGAAGATCATGGTCCGCTCCTCCCCCTGGAGAGACTCCAGGTGACGGCGGCGTTTTTTCTTGTTCATGGCCAAAAAGCCCTCAAAGGTGAACCGGCCCGTGGGCTGCCCGGAGGCGGCCAGGGCGGTGACCAGGGCGCAGGGCCCGGGAATGGATACCACCGGCACGCCCGCCTGGGCGCACAGGGCCACCAGCTCCTCCCCCGGGTCGGAGATGGCGGGTGTTCCCGCGTCGGTGACCAGGGCGCAGTTCTCTCCGGCCATCAGGCGCTCCAGAATGGCCGCGCCGCTGCTCTCGGTGTTGTGGCGGTAGTAGGACACCATGGGCTTTTTAATCTCCAGGTGGTTGAGCAGCTTCACCGACACCCGGGTGTCCTCGGCGGCAATAAAGTCCACCTGCTCCAGGGTATCCGCCATCCGCTGGGAAATATCCCCCAGATTCCCGATGGGGGTGGGCACAAGGTATAAGGTTCCAGACATGGTCTTGTCCTCCTTCAATCAGGTTGCGGGATACAAGATGGGCAGGATTTCCAGCCCGGGGCGTCCCTGGCGCACCCCTTCCAGCAGCACGGTGCTGGGCGGACGGTCCGGCCCGGCGGCCAGCAGGGCCATGCGCTTGGGCTCCAGGCCGTGGTCGGTCATCCCCCGCATCAGCTGGGGCAGCCGCTCCGGACGGTGGCACAGGGCAAACCGTCCCCCATTGCGCAGCAGCCGGGCGGCGGCGGCACACAGAGAGTCCAGGCTCTCCTGCTCCATCCGGCCGGGTCCTCCCTGCTTTCCCCTGCCGGGAATAAAGTAGGGCGGGTTGGACACCACCAGGTCAAAGGTCCCGGCGGGAAAGGGACAGGCGCTCCACGGCCCGGCCCACA
>USCO01000083.1 GCA_900553135.1 uncultured Eubacteriales bacterium
CTATGTGGCCATCGGCCAGAAGGCATCCTCGGTGGCCCGGGTGCGGGACACCCTGGAGAAGCACGGGGCCATGGAGTACACCATCATCGTCTCGGCCACCGCCAGCGACCCGGTGCCCCTGCAATATGTGGCCCCCTACGCCGGCGCGGCCATGGGCGAATACTTCATGGAGCAGGGGAGAGACGTACTCATTGTCTATGACGACCTGAGCAAGCACGCCGTGGCCTACCGGGCCCTGTCCCTGCTGCTCAAGCGCTCTCCCGGCCGTGAGGCCTACCCCGGCGACGTGTTCTACCTCCACTCCCGCCTGTTGGAGCGTGCCTGCCGCCTCACGGAGGAGTACGGCGGCGGTTCCATGACCGCCCTTCCCATTATCGAGACCCAGGCGGGGGACGTGTCCGCCTATATCCCCACCAACGTCATTTCCATCACCGACGGCCAGATCTATCTGGAGACCGATCTGTTCTTCTCCGGCCAGCGTCCGGCGGTGAATGTGGGTCTGTCCGTCTCCCGTGTGGGCGGCGCGGCCCAGACCCGGGCCATCAAGCGCACTGCGGGTACTCTGCGTATCGACCTGGCCCGCTTCCGGGAGCTGGAGATCTTTACCCAGTTCTCCTCCGACCTGGACCCGGCCACCCAGCGCACCCTGGACCACGGCAAGCGGCTGCTGGAGCTCATCAAGCAGCCTCTGTACCGGCCCATGTCGGTGAGCCGCCAGGCGGTGCTGCTGTATATCGCCACCAACGGCCTGCTGGACGATGTGCCCCTGGACAAGGTGCGGGACTTTGCCGCCGGCTTTGCCGACCGTATGGAGCTGGAGCACAGCGAGCTGACCGCCGAGGTGCAGCGCACCGGCAACCTGTCCGGTGTGGCCATTGAGATCCTGCGCTCCGCTCTGGAGCAGTATAAGAAAGAGATGCTGATCCCGGCATAAGGGGAGGAAAGGATGGTGAGACGGCGTGGCCGGAATGAAGGAGATCCGAACCCGGATCAAAAGTGTACAGCAGACGCTGAAAATCACCAACGCCATGTACCTGATCTCCTCGGCCAACCTGCGCAAGGCCAAGGGGAAGCTGGACAGCACCGTACCCTATTTTACCAAGATCTATGAGACCATCGCCCATATCCTCCACCACTCTCCCCAGCTGGAACACCCCTTCTTTGACCAGCGCACCGGCCTGGAGCGGGAGCGCCGGGTGGGCTGCATCGTGGTCAGCGGCGACAAGGGCCTGGCGGGAGCTTATAGCCACAACGTGCTGAAGCTGGCCGAGCAGCGGGTGAAGGAACACCCCCAGGTCAGTCTGTTCATGGTGGGCGTGGTGGGCCGGATCTATTTCCAGAACCGGCACATCCCCATTGTGGAGGAGTTCTCCTATGTGGCCCAGAATCCCACCATGCGCCGGGCGGGAGAGATCAGCGACGAGGTGGTGCAGCGTTTCCTGGACGGAGAGCTGGACGAGGTGCGCATCCTGTATACGGAAATGGTCTCCCCCCTGCGCCTGGAGGTGCGGGAGCAGAAGCTGCTGCCCCTGGACCGGGACTCCTTTCCCTGGCAGGAGCCGGAAGGAGAAGGGGAGGGCTACCGCATGGAGGTGCGCTACGTCCCCTCGGAGGAAGCGGTGCTGGACAATATCATCCCCAACTATGTGCGGGGCATGATCTTCGGCGCCCTGGTGGAGTCCTACTGCTCGGAGCAGAGCGCCCGGATGACCGCCATGGAGTCGGCCAGCGACAACGCGAAGGATATGCTGAAAAATCTCTCCCTGACCTATAACCGGGCCCGGCAGGCGGCCATTACCCAGGAGATCACTGAGGTGGCCGGCGGGGCGCGGAATACCAGGAGTTGACCGCGAAGGAAAGGTGTGATGCGGTATGCCAGAAGTGAAAGGAACCATCGTCCAGGTCCAGGGACCTGTGGTGGATGTGGAGTTCAAGCCCAACTGCCTGCCTGCCATCCAGGACGCCCTTTGGGTGGAAGTGGAGGGCAAGAAGCGGGTGATGGAAGTTGCCCAGCATGTGGGCGGCGAGATCGTGCGCTGCTTCATGCTCTCTCCCAGTGAGGGTATCGGCCGGGGCATGGAAGTCACCAGTGCAGGCGGGCCCATCTCGGTGCCCGTAGGGGAAGGGGTCCTGGGACGGATGTTCAACGTCCTGGGCGACCCCATCGACGGCAAGGGTGCAGTCCAGACCAAGGAGCGCTGGTCCATCCACCGCCAGGCCCCCAGCTTTGCCGACCAGCGGCCTGTGGTGGACATCTTTGAAACGGGCATCAAGGTCATCGACCTGCTGGCCCCTTACGCCCGTGGCGGTAAGATCGGTCTGTTCGGCGGCGCCGGCGTGGGCAAGACGGTGCTCATTCAGGAGCTCATCCACAATATCGCCACCCAGCACGGCGGCTACTCCATCTTCACCGGCGTGGGCGAGCGTACCCGCGAGGGCAGCGACCTGTGGCGGGAGATGACCGAGTCGGGCGTCATTGAAAAGACCGCCCTGGTGTTTGGTCAGATGAACGAGTCTCCCGGCGCCCGTATGCGGGTGGCCCTGACGGGCCTGACCATGGCCGAGTACTTCCGGGACAAGGAAAAGCAGGACGTGCTGCTGTTTATCGACAACATCTTCCGTTACGTCCAAGCGGGCAGCGAGGTGTCCGCCCTCATGGGCCGCATGCCCTCCGCCGTGGGCTACCAGCCCACCCTGGCCAACGAGTTGGGCGCCCTTCAGGAGCGCATCACCTCCACTAAGGACGGCGCCGTTACTTCGGTGCAGGCGGTCTACGTCCCCGCCGACGACCTCACCGACCCGGCTCCGGCCACCACCTTTACCCATCTGGACGCCACCACCGTCCTGTCCCGTAAGATCGTGGAGCAGGGCATCTATCCGGCGGTGGACCCCCTGGAATCCACCTCCCGCATCCTGGAGCCCGAGGTGGTAGGGGAGCGGCACTACAAGACTGCCCGTGCGGTGCAGGAGCTGCTGCAGCGCTACCGGGAGCTGCAGGACATCATTGCCATCCTGGGCATGGAGGAGCTGTCGGAAAGCGATAAGCTGGCCGTGGAACGGGCCCGGCGCATCCAGCAGTTCTTCTCCCAGCCTTTCTCCGTGGCGGAACCTTTCACCGGCATGGAGGGCCGCTTTGTGAAGCTGGAGGACACCCTGCGCAGTTTCGAGGCCATTCTGGGCGGCGAGCTGGACCACCTGCCCGAGGCGGCCTTCAGCATGACAGGCAGCGTGGACGAGGTGCGGCAGAAGGCCCGGGACATGGGGGTGATCTGACATGGCGGAGGCTACCTTCCATCTGGAGGTGATCACCCCAGACCGTCAGTTCTTCATCGGCGAGGCCCAAGCCCTGGTCCTGCCTGCCATTGACGGCCAGCTGGGCGTCTACGCGGGCCACGAACCCACCGTTACCGCCCTGGAGCCGGGAGAGCTGCGCTTTCAGGCGGAGGGCAAGTGGACGGTGGCAGTGGTCAGCCAGGGGCTGGCGGAGATCATGCCCGACCGGGTGATGATCCTGGCCGCCTCCGCGGAGCACCCCGACGAGATCGACCTGAAGCGGGCCGAGGCAGCCCGGGAGCGGGCCGAGGAGCGCCTGCGCCAGAAGCTGAGTATGCGGGAGTATTACAACTCCAAGGCGGCCCTGGCCCGGGCTCTGGCCCGGCTGAAGGCAGCAAGACGGTAAGAAAATGCTGTAAGGCGATTTCGCCTTACAGCATTTTTGGCGTAAAAAGGGGAAGAAAAGGTTGCCCCGGGGAGGGAGAAGGTGTAAAATAATAAAATCGACTTCCTGAAAGGACAGGAGATTTCAGGAACAGGATGGAACCATCCGGAAAGGAGAGACCTGTTTGACCCCGCGCGAGCATGATTTTTCAAAAGGGAGCATCCCCCGCAACATTATGTCCCTGGCCCTGCCCATGACGGCGGCCCAGCTCATCAACGTGCTGTACAGTGTGGTGGACCGCATGTATCTGGGACGGCTGCCTGGCCACCTGGCCCTCACCGGCCTGGGGCTGACCATCCCCATCGTCTCCATTATCATGGGCTTTGCCAATCTGTGCGGCACCGGAGGCGCTCCCTTGTGCTCCATCCAGCGGGGACGGGGCAACGACGAAGAAGCGGAATATGTAATGGGAAATTCCTTTACCATGCTTCTGATCTTTGGCGTTGCCGTGACGACCTTCTTTCTTGCTCTGCGCAGGCCGGTTTTGTACCTCTTCGGAGCCAGCGACGCCACCTTTCCCTATGCCAACGACTACATGACCATCTACCTCATGGGAACCCTGTTCGTCATGATTGGGCTTGGCATGAATCCCTTCATCAACTCCCAGGGCTTTGGCAAGGTGGGGATGATGACGGTGGGCCTGGGAGCGGTGGTCAACATCGTGCTGGACCCGATCTTCATCTTCCTGCTGGACATGGGCGTTAAGGGGGCCGCGCTGGCCACAGTGATCGCCCAGGGCTGCTCCGCGGTGTGGGTGCTGAAATTCCTCACGGGGAAAAAGGCCATTTTACGCCTGCGGGTGCGGTGCATGAAGCTGAAGGCCTCCCGGGTGCGGCGCATCGTATCCCTGGGCCTGTCCGGATTTTTCATGAACCTGACCAACAGCCTGGTCCAGGTGGTGTGCAACGCCACCCTCCAGGCCTACGGTGGAGACCTGTACGTGGGCATCATGACCATCATCAACTCCCTGCGGGAAGTGTTCTCCATGCCGGTGCAGGGCCTGTCCAACGGCGCCCAGCCCGTGACAGGGTATAACTACGGCGCGGGGCAGTATAGCCGGGTGTGCCAGTCCATCCGCTTCAGCGTGTCGGTAACAGTGTGTTACGCCGCGGTGTTCTGGGCCCTGGCTATGGCGGTGCCAGGACTGCTCATTCAGGTGTTCAATAACGAGGCCGACGTGATCCAGCACGGCATCCCCGCCCTGCGGATCTACTTTTGCCTGTTTATTCCCATGTCCCTGCAGATGGCCGGGCAGGGCGTGTTCGTCAGCCTGGGCCGCTCCAAGCAGGCGGTCTTTTTCTCCCTGCTGCGCAAGGCTATCATCAACGCGCCCCTCACCGTGATCCTGCCCATTTGGATGGGGACCACCGGCGTGTTTGTGGCCGAGGCCGTCTCCCAGCTGCTGGGCGGCATGGCCTGTATTCTGACTATGTATTTCACCGTCTACCGTCCCTTCCGCCGGCAGGAGGACAGACCGGCGGCGGTGTGAAAGCCCGGAAGAAATGAGGAAGGAAATCCTATGAAGATTTTAGCTCTGGAATCGTCGGCGACTGCCTGCTCCGCTGCCCTGTGGGGGGAGGAGGGGCTCATCGCCCAGTCCTTTCAGCAAAGCGGCCTGACCCACAGCCGCACCCTGCTGCCCATGGTCCACGATCTGCTGGCAAACTGCGGGGAGGACCTGGCTGGGGTGGACGTGATCGCCGTGGCGGCGGGCCCCGGCTCCTTTACCGGACTGCGCATCGGCGTGGCCACCGCCAAGGGACTGGCTTGGGGCGAGGACAAGGACTGCGCCGCCTGCTCTACTCTGGCCTCCATGGCCTGGCCCCTGGCCTTTGCGGAGGGGTCTGTCATCGTGTGCGCCATGGACGCCCGGAGAAACCAGGTGTATAACGCCCTCTTCCTGGCCAAGGGGGAGGAGCTGGAGCGCCTGACCCCCGACCGGGCCATCTCTCTGGCCGATTTGGGAGAAGAACTGAAAAAAATCGAAAAACCCAAAATAGTCGTTGGAGATGGAGCCCAGCTGTGTTATAATACCCTACGAGAGCAATTGGATGACCTGCGGCTGGCTCCTCCCGCCCTGCGCCAGCAGAGTGCCTGGGGGGTTGCCCGTCAGGCGCTGGAACATGTGCGCCGGGGCGAGCTGGTCAAGGGAAAGGACCTGGTCCCTGTCTACCACCGCCTGTCCCAGGCAGAGCGGGAACGGTTGGTACGGGAACAGCAAACAAAATAAAAGGGGTATTGATATGTTTGACAGCAAAGTACATGTTTTGGACCATCCCCTGCTTCAGCATAAGCTGAGCATCCTGCGGGACGAGAACACCGGCGTGAAGGAATTCCGTGAAATCGTCTCTGAGATCGCCGCCCTGGAGTGCTACGAGGCCACCCGGGACCTCCCCCTGGAGGATGTGGAGATCAAGACCCCTGTGGCTACCGGCACCTTCAAGCAGCTGGCCGGAAAGAAGCTGGCCATCGTGCCCATCCTCCGCGCCGGTCTGGGTATGGTGGACGGCATCCTGTCCCTGATCCCCTCCGCCAAGGTGGGTCACATCGGCCTGTACCGGGACCCTGAGACCCTGGACCCCGTGGAGTACTACTGCAAGATGCCCAGCGACATCGCCGACCGGGATGTCATCGTGCTGGACCCCATGCTGGCTACCGGCGGTTCCGCTGTGGCTGCCATCCACTTTATGAAAAACTACGGCTGCAAGCACATTAAGCTCATGAACGTCCTGGCTGCCCCCGAGGGCATCGAGGCCGTGCGCAAGGCCCATCCCGACGTGGACATCTATGTGGCCGGCGTGGATGAGAAGCTCAACGACCACGGCTACATCGTTCCCGGCCTGGGCGACGCCGGCGACCGCATCTTCGGCACCAAGTAAAAAAGTACTTGCATTTTTCCCAAAGATATGATATGATTCCTTGGTCTGAAATAACGGGCGGTCCTCTGCCTAGGAACGCACAGGGGTGCGGGTACCAAACAGGCAAGAACGCCTATACAACAGGAGGAAATTACAATGGATTTGATTCAGGCTTTTACTCAGAAGCATCTGAAGGCTGAGCCCCCCGTGGTTGAGGTGGGCGACACCGTCCGCGTGCACCTGAAGGTTAAGGAAGGCAACCGTGAGCGTATCCAGGTCTTTGAGGGCACTGTGATCGCCAAGAAGCACGGCGGCATCGAGGAGACCTTCACCGTGCGTCGTATCTCCTACGGCATCGGCGTGGAGAAGGTGTTCCCCGTTCATGCTCCCTCCATTGAGAAGATCGAGCTGGTGCGTCACGGTAAGGTCCGCCGCGCCAAGCTGTACTACCTGCGCGACCGCGTGGGCAAGGCGGCTAAGATCAAGGAGGCCCTGTAATCCAAAGCGAGAAAGGAGCGGTGTACCACCGCTCCTTTTTTCGTTATCCCAGAGAGGAGGAGTGTTCCATGAATATTCAGTGGTATCCCGGCCATATGACCAAGACCCGCCGTCAGATCGAGGCCGATTTGAAAAACGTGGACCTGGTGGTGGAGATCGTCGACGCCCGCATCCCCATCTCCAGCCGCAACCCCGATATTGATTCCATCTGTGGGGCGAAACCCCGCTTAGTCATCCTGAACCGGGCCGACCAGGCCGACCCCGAGGGCAACCGGACCTGGGGCGCCTGGTTCAAGCAGAAGGGCTGGTGGGTGCTGGAGACCGACGCTAAGTCGGGAATGGGCGTCAATCAGTTCGCCTCCGTGGTGCGCCAGGTGCTGAAGGACCAGATCGCCCGCTGGCAGGAGAAGGGCCTGGTGGGCCGCCCTGTGCGGGCCATGGTGGTGGGCGTACCCAACGTGGGCAAGTCCACCTTCATCAACAAGGTGGCCCGGCGCAAGTCCGCCAAGGCCAGCGACCGTCCCGGCGTCACCCGGGGCAAGCAGTGGGTCACCATCGACCGGGGACTGGAGCTGCTGGACACCCCGGGCATCCTGTGGCCGAAATTCGAGGACGAGCGCATCGGCATGCACCTGGCCTTCACCGGCGCGGTGAAGGACGACATCATGGACGTGGAGACCCTGGGCTGCCACCTCATGTCCTTCTTCCAGGAGCGCTACCCCCAGGCGCTGGGGGCCTATAAGCTCACCCAGCTGCCCCAGCGGGAAGAGGAGGAGAACGACGTGGCCTACGGCTACCGGCTGCTCCAGCTGTGCGCCCAGAAGCGGGGCATGCGCATTTCCGGAGGAGAATTTGACACCGAGCGCATGGCCCGGGTGCTGCTGGACGAGTACCGAGGTGGCAAGCTGGGACGCTTTACCCTTGAGATGCCCCAGGACCTGGAACAGGACTGAGCCATGACCTTTCAGGAGTTGAAGGAGAAGGCCCACGCCCTTCCTTTGAAGCCCGGCGTCTATATCATGCAGGACGCCCAGAGCCAGGTCATCTACGTGGGCAAGGCCAAGGCCCTGAAAAACCGGGTGAGCCAGTATTTCCAGGATTCCGCCTCCCACACGGAAAAGACCCGGAACATGGTCGCTCAAATTGACCACTTCGATGTCATTATCGCCGACAGCGAGTTTGAGGCCCTGGTGCTGGAGAACTCCCTTATCAAGCGGCACCAGCCCAAGTACAACATCCTGCTCAAGGACGACAAGGGCTATCCCTATATTCGCCTGTCGGGGGAGGAGTACCCCCGTTTCTCCCTGGCCAACCGGGTGGCCGACGATGGGGCCCGGTACTTTGGGCCCTACGCCAGCCGCCACAGCACCCAGGCCATTATCGACGCCCTGCGGGGCGCCCTGCGCCTGCCCTCCTGCGGCAAGCGCTTTCCCCGGGACATCGGGAAGGAGCGGCCCTGTCTCAACTTCCACATGGGTAAGTGCGATGGCTACTGCCGCCCCGACATGAGCAAGGAGCGCCACGACGAGGCCATCGCCCAGGCGGTGTCCCTGCTGGAGGGCCGCTTCAAGCAGGTGAAGGCCGACCTTACCGCCGAGATGGAGCAGGCCGCCGAGGACCTGCGCTTTGAAAAGGCGGCCCAGATCCGAGACCGCCTGAAGGCCATCCAATTGCTGGGCGAGCGGCAGAAGGTGGTGGCCGGGTCCCTGGCGGACACCGACGTGGTGGGCTACTTCCGGGGCGCGGCCAAGAGCTGCTTTGTGGTGCTGCACTACGTAGACGGCGAGCTGGCGGCCAAGGACATGGACCTCATCGAGAGTCCCATGGAGGAGGAAGGGGAGGCGATCTCCGCCCTTGTACGGGAGTACTACGCCGGACGCACCCGCCTGCCCAAGCACATTTTGCTGCCCTGCGAGCTGTCCGACCAGGTGCCCCTCATGCGCATGCTGTCCGAGCAGGTGGGCTACCGGGTGGAGCTGGTCACCCCCCAGCGTGGGGCCAAGGCTGACCTCATCCGCCTGGCCAACCACAACGCCGTGGAGGAGGTAGAGCGGGCCACCACCCGGGAGGAGCGGCAGAATAAGCTGCTGGAAGCTCTGGGAAAGATGCTGGCCTTGGATGGCGCTCCCAAGCGCATCGAGTCCTACGACATCTCCAACACTGGTTCGGATGACATCGTGGCCTCCATGGTGGTCTTTGAAAACGGCCGCCCCCTGAAGCGGGACTACCGCCACTTCAAGCTGAAGGATATGGCGGGGCCGGACGACTACGCCTCCATGGAGCAGGTCCTCACCCGGCGGTTCCGCCGCTATCTGGACGGAGACGAGAAGTTTGACCAGCGGCCCGACCTGCTGCTCATCGACGGCGGCGAGAACCACGTGCGGGTGGCCCGGCGGGTGCTGGAGGAATTCTCTCTGAACATCCCCGCCTTCGGCATGGTGAAGGACGACCGCCACCGCACCCGGGCGCTGGTGCATCCCGACGGGCGGGAGATCGGAATCCAG
>USCO01000084.1 GCA_900553135.1 uncultured Eubacteriales bacterium
GGGAAACGAAGTTTCCCGCAAAGTTCTTTGCCAAGCTTTCTTTCAAGAAAGCGGAGGAGGAGGTCAAATATGAGTTGGAACCGCACCTTGTACTGCTTCCACCAGGAGGCAGGCGGCCAGTTTTTCGGCGTCATCAAAGAGCGGGAGACCTACGCCGTGCTGCTGCTCCCTGACCCCAAGGGGGACCTGCTCATCTGTCCCCGGCTGCGCAGCACCAGCCAATACGGCACTTACTGGGACGCGGAGGTCTCCACCAGGGTGACTCTGGAGCGGCCCTACACCCTGCGGGTCAATCCGGAGAGCGCCGTGCAGGAGGGTCTGCACACCGTGCTGGGCGGCCTGGACCGGGGGGCCAAGGCCCTGGGCATGAAGACGGCCTTCTCTCCCGACTACGGCGTGCCCAAGCTGACCGCCCACCGCAGCATCAAGACCAACGAACAAAATTTTACCAAATGGGTATTTCAGAACCAGACCATGTGTGCTATCTTGGAAGAGAAAGCGAACTTTGGCCTGAAGGTGGGCTCCATGACCCCCGATTCCCGGGAGCACCTGGTGTGCGCCCGGGCGGACATGGACGAACTCCTGGTGGACGACTGGAGCCTGGACCCGGAAATCCCCGAGTCCAGCCAGGAGGGCGGCCGGGGCCGCCCCGAGGCGTCCCTGCAGGAGCTGAATCGGCTCATCGACCTGTGCCGGGCCGCCCGGGATGCCGTGACCACCTGGCCCATGCCCATGCAGCCGGGATGATTCCCACATTTTCTTGGAAAGGGGGCGCCCTATGGCCCCGAAGATCGTTGTCATCGTAGGCCCCACCGCCTCGGGAAAGACCCGCATGGCGGTGGAGCTGGCCCAACTTCACAATGGCGAGGTGGTCTCCGCCGACTCCATGCAGATCTACCGGGGCATGGACATCGGCACCGCCAAGCCCACCCGGGAGGAAATGGGCGGCGTCCCCCACCACATGCTGGACGTGGCCGACCCCGGGGAGGACTTCTCCGTGGCCCAGTACGTGGACATGGCCGCCCAGTGTGTGGACGACATCCTGGCCCGGGGCAAGCTGCCCATTGTGGCGGGGGGCACCGGGCTGTACATCGACTCCCTGCTGTCGGGGCGCACCTTCGCCCCCTTCTCCCCGGACAGCGCCCTGCGGGGACAGCTGGAGGCGGAGCTGGCCCAAAAGGGAGGCCAGGCCATGCTGGAGGAGCTGGCCGGGGTGGACCCGGAGTCGGCCCGGCGGCTGCACCCCAACGACCACAAGCGCATCATCCGGGCCCTGGAGGTCTACCGCTCCACGGGCAAGACCATCACCCAGCACAACCTGGAGACCCAGGCCATCCCGCCCCGGTACGAGGCCTGCACCATCGGCCTGGCCTTCCGGGACCGGGGGGCCATGTGGGCCCGCATCGACCAGCGGGTGGAGGAGATGGCGGCGGCAGGCCTGGAGGACGAGGTGCGCAGGCTGCTCACCAGCGGCATCTCCCCCCGGTGCACCGCCATGCAGGCCATCGGCTACAAGGAGTTCACCCAGGCCCTGGAGGGCACCATGGACTGGAAGGAAGCCCGGGAGCTGGTGAAGCTGCGCTCCCGGCAGTATGCCAAGCGCCAGCTCACGTGGTTCCGCCGCAATCCCCACACTCACTGGGTGCTGTGGGACGATCCCCCGGATTTTGAGCAGGGGCGGCGGGAATCGACCAAATATCTGGAAGAATCTGGTATAGTATAGAAGCACTCAGACGTCCTCTCCGGGCGTCATAGAAAAAGGAGTGCTTACATATGCAGAAAAACAATAACCTTCAGGAGATCTTCCTCACCCAGGTCCGCCGGGAGCGGCGCAACGTCACCGTGTTTTTGATGAACGGCTACCAGATGCGGGGCTATGTCACCGGCTTTGACGCCTTTACCGTGGTGCTCAGCAGCGACGGCAAGCAAATGGTCATTTATAAACACGCAATTTCCACCATCGTCCCCGAGCGCCCCATCCCCCTGTGCGAGCCGGGAGAGTGCTAAGGGACCAGAAACCCCCACCGGGCCGGAAGGGCCCAAGAAAGAGAGAACGCCATGAAGCAAGGCAAACCACTCATTACATTCGTCATCGTCATGCTGGCCGTGGTGCTGGCTGTCTATCTGGGCTACTACGTCTGGGACACCTTCCGGGAGCCCTTCACCACCACCTTCGTCTACGCCTACACCCTCAACGACAGCGTGGAGACCGACGGTCTCATCGTCCGCCAGGAGCAGGTGCTCCCCGGGGCCCAGGGCATCCTGGACGTGACCCGGGGCGAAGGCGAGAAGGTGGGCAAGGGCCAGACTGTGGCCCTGGTCTACCGGGACGACCAGGCCCGCCAGGCCCAGGAGCAGCAGGAAGCGGTGCGCATGGAGCTCACCCAGCTGCAATACGCCATGAGTCAAAGCGGCGATGTGAGCACCGCCGCCCGGGTGGACGAGGAGATCCTCCAGGGGTTAGTCTCCCTGCGGGCCTCCAGCGCCCTGGGGGACTACGGCGACCTGGAGGACCAGGTGCTGGAAGTCAAAAGCGGCGTGCTGCGCCGGGAGTACATCTACGGCGCGGACCTGTCCGAGGAGGATCTTCAGCTGCGGCTCCAGCAGCTGAAGGACCAGTACAACCAGCTGCAAAGCCAGAACAGCACCGCCATCACCCAAGTCACCGCCCCCGTCTCCGGGGTGTTTTCCGCCCAGGTGGACGGGTATGAAAACCTGGTCAGCCTGGACACCGCCCTCACCCTCACCCCCACCGGGGTGGAGGACCTGCTGTCCCAGCCCCCCCAGGCGGACAGCAGCGCCGCGGGCAAGCTCATCACCCAGAACGCCTGGTACTTTGTGGGCGTGGTCTCCGCCCAGGAGGGGGAGCGCCTGGAACTGGCCCACAAGGTCACCCTGCGCTTTGCCGGGGACTTCACCCAGGACATGGAGATGTCGGTGCTCCAGGTCAAGCCGGAGGGGGACCAGGCAGTGGTGGTGCTGTCCACCGACCGCTGGCTGGAGCAGACCACTCTGCTGCGCCGCCAGTCCGCCGAGCTGATCTTTGAAAGCCAGAGCGGGCTGCGGGTGCCCAAGGCCGCCCTGCGCATGAAGGTCACCGAGACCACCGACGAGGAGACCGGGGAGACCACGGAAAACAGCACTCTGGGCGTATATGTCATCACCGGCGGCCGGGCGGAGTTCAAGGCGGTGAAGGTCCTCTCCGAGGGCAGCGACTTCTATGTGGTGGAGTCGGTAGCCACCGACAAGAAGGCCCTGCGCTCGGGAGACGAGATCATCGCCCGGGCCACCGACCTGTACGACGGGAAACTGCTTCTCTACTAAGGGAACAAGATAGAAAGAAGGAATTCTCTATGACCATGCAGCAGCGGATTGAATCGGTACGGCAGCGCATTGCCCAGGCCGCCCTTGCGGCGGGCCGGGACCCGGGGGAGATCACCCTGTGCGCCGCCACCAAGGTACAAACAGACGACACCATCCGTGAGGCCATCGCCGCGGGCATCACCGTGTGCGGGGAAAACCGGGTCCAGGAGCTCACCGCCCACCTGGCGGCCAACGCCTATGAGGGCGCCCAGGTCCACTTTATCGGCCACCTGCAGACCAACAAGGTGAACAAGGTGGTGGGCCACGTGTCCCTCATCCACTCGGTGGACTCCCAGCGCCTGCTGGAAGCCATCCAGCGCCAGGCGGAGAAGGTGGGCGTGGTCCAGGACGTGCTGCTGGAGGTCAACATCGCCGGGGAGGAGAGCAAGGGGGGCTGCACCCCCGACCTGGCCCGGGAGCTGGCCGCCCAGGCCCTGGAAATGGACCATGTGCGCCTGCGGGGACTAATGGCAATTCCTCCAATTTCTCCCGAGCCTGGGGCCAACGTGCCTTTTTTCGCCGCCATGAAACAGCTTTTTGTTGACATAAAGGGGAATATGGCCCATAATCAAGATGATATGGATTGCCTGTCCATGGGCATGAGCGGCGATTTTGAGGACGCCATTGCTCAGGGCGCCACCCTGGTCCGGGTGGGCACCGCCCTGTTTGGTCCCCGCCCCCCCATGGGCCAGAAATAATCCTTTCCATAATTTTTCCAGATCTACCAGAGAAAAGAGGGTTTTACTATGGGATTTTTGGACGAGTTCAAGCGCCTTGCCCACCCCTATGAGGATGAAGAAGAAGACGAGTTCGAGGACGAGTTCGACGACTCCCCCCGTCCTGTGGAGCGCCGTGAGCGTTCCTCCAGCCGCAGCAGCGACACCTACGCCCCTGTGGACGAGCTGGAGGCCCGCCGCAGCAACAAGGTAGTGAACATCCGGGCGGCCACCCAGCTGCAGGTGGTTCTGGTCAAGCCCGAGCGCTTTGAGAACGCCAGCGAGATCGCCGACCACCTGCGGGAGAAGCGCACCGTGGTGCTCAACCTGGAGTCCACCAACAAGGAGATCGCCCGCCGCCTGCTGGACTTCCTGTCCGGCGTGGCCTACGCCAACGAGGGCAAGATCAAGAAGGTGGCTATTTCCACCTACATCATCACGCCCTACAACGTGGACATTCTGGGCGACCTCATCGACGAGCTGGAGAACAACGGGCTCTATTTCTAAAACGCAGAGAGAATACCACGCCCCTTCGCGTGGATCAGGAGGTAATGGACCATGCTCACCCCTCAGGAGGTATCCGAGCGCGCCTTTCCCAAGGCGTCCTTCGGCGGATATAATATGTCTCAGGTGGACGAGTTTCTCGATGTGCTCACCGAGGACTACAGCGCCCTGTACAGCGAAAACGCGGTGCTGAAAAGCAAGATGAAGGTGCTGGTGGAGAAGGTGGAGGAGTACCGCTCCACCGAGGAGGCCATGCGCAAGGCGCTGATGACCGCCCAGCGGATGGCCGACGACCTGGTGAAGGAGGCCGAGAGCCGCCGGGACCAGATCCTGCGCCAGGCTGAGGGGGAGGCCCAGCAGAAGGTGGACGCCATCCGCCGGGAGGCGGAGGCCGAGCGCTTCCGTCTGGAGGCCGCCAAGCGGGACACCGCCTCCTATGTGGAGAAGGTGAAGGCCCTCCACGCCCAGGCCGTGAGCTACCTGGAAAACCTGGCCCAGCTGGTCCCCGAGGCCCCCGCGCCCCAGGAGGAGGACCGGGTGGAGCAGGCCGCCGGCGACATTGACGACAGCGTCCAGCGCCTGGTGGCCCAGGCCATGGCCGAGGCCGCCGCGGAGAACGAGAAGGCCCGCCTGGCCGAGGCGGAGCAGCCCGACGACCTGTCCGACACCGCCGAGTTCCCCGCCCAGCGCGGCGCGGAGGAACACCAGGACGACGACATGGAGCAGACCACCCGCATCGACTTCGGCGAGCTCCAGTTTGGACGGGACTACGAGATCAAATGAGAAAATGCCGCTCCGGCTTCTGCCGGAGCGGCATTTTTTGCCGGAAAAAGGCCCATTCTCCCCCTTGACATCCCGGAAAAAAGCGGATAATATAAAACAGTATATCGGGATCATGCGAGGAAAAGGACAAGTACCCGCCCCCAAGACGCTCAGAGAGCCGCCGTTTGGTGCAAGGCGGACGGGAGGGGACGGCGAACCATCACCTTGGAGCAGAGGGCTGAAAGCACAGTAAGCCCCTCCGGAGGCCCCCGTTATCGGGCAGAACTTGAGTGGCTGGACATTCCCCTGTCCGGCAAGAAGAGTGGTACCGCAGAGGTGTTTGCCTTTGTCTCTTTGTGGAGACAAAGGCTTTTTTGTTTTCTGAGAGGAGTGGCTTGGATGAACTGCCCCAAATGCGGAAAAGAGATGTCTCTTGGTTGGATGACCCCCGGAAAATCCAGTTTGAACCTGGAATGGGCCCCCGGACACTGGCAGTTTCCGCTGCCGCGGAAGGGAAAGCTGACCCTGAAACCCCCGCTTCCCCGTGAAAGTGCCTTTGACACTTCGGAATACCCCGCTCACCTCTGCCAAGCTTGTAAAACAGTGATCTTTGAGTATGAATAAATGGAGGAACACGAGACATGGACTACAATAAGACCATCAATCTCCCCAAGACCGACTTCCCCATGCGAGCCGGTCTGCCCAAGCGGGAGCCTGACATGCTCCAGCGCTGGAATGACATGGACCTGTACAACGAGATGCTGAAGAAGAACGAGGGCAAGCCCCTCTTCTCCCTCCACGACGGCCCTCCCTTCTCCAACGGCAACCTGCACATGGGCCACGCCCTGAACAAGTCCCTGAAGGATTTTATCACCCGTATGTACGCCATGCGCGGCTACTACACTCCCTATATCCCCGGCTGGGATAACCACGGCATGCCCATCGAGAGCGCCATCATCAAGGAGCAGAAGCTCAACCGCAAGCAGATGAGCGTTCCCGAGTTCCGCACCGCCTGCCGCAACTACGCCCAGAAGTACATCGACATCCAGATGGAGGGCTTCAAGCGCATCGGCGTGCTGGCCGACTGGGAGCACCCCTACAAGACCATGGACCCCGGCTTTGAGGCCGAGGAGGTGAAGGTCTTTGGCGCCATGTACAAGAAGGGCTACATCTACAAGGGCCTCAAGCCCGTGTACTGGTGCCCCAACGACGAGACCGCCCTGGCCGAGGCCGAGATCGAGTACCAGGACGATCCCTGTACCACCGTGTACGTGAAGTTCCAGATGAAGGACGACCAGGGCAAGCTGGCCGCCTACGACCACAGCAAGCTCTACTTCGTCATCTGGACCACCACCATCTGGACCCTGCCCGGCAACCTGGCCATCGCCCTGCATCCCGACGAGAGCTACGCCCTGGTGAAGGCCCCCAACGGCGAAGTCTACATCATGGCCGAGGCCCTGGTGGAGAAGGTCATGAAGGTGGGCGGCTTTGACTCCTGGGAGATCGCCGAGACCCATCCCGGCTCCTTCTTCGAGAACATGCTGGCCCAGCACCCCTTCCTGGACAAGACCTCCCGTCTGCTGCTGGCCGACTACGTCACTATGGACTCCGGTACCGGCTGCGTCCACACCGCTCCCGGCTTCGGCGCCGACGACTATCAGACCTGCCGCCGCTACGGCATGGAGATGGTGGTGCCCGTGGACGACCGCGGCCGCCACACCGACTATGCGGGCAAGTACGCCGGCATGAAGACCGAGGAGTCCAACCCTGTCATCCTGGCCGACATGAAGGAGAGCGGCGCTCTCTTCGCCAGCGAGGACATCGTCCACTCCTACCCCCACTGCTGGCGCTGCAAGAAGCCCATCATCTTCCGCGCCACTCCCCAGTGGTTCTGCTCCGTGGACGCCTTCAAGGACGAGGCCTGCGCCGCCTGTGACGACGTGCGCTGGGTGCCCGGCTGGGGCATCGACCGCATGAAGTCCATGATCCGGGAGCGCGCCGACTGGTGCATCAGCCGTCAGCGCCGCTGGGGTCTGCCCATCCCCGTGTTCTACTGCAAGGACTGCGGCAAGCCCATCTGCACCGACGAGACCATCGCCGCTGTGAGCAAGCTCTTCGGCGAGAAGGGCTCCAACGCCTGGTATGAGATGGAGGCCGAGGACATCCTGCCCAAGGACTTCACCTGCCCCCACTGCGGCAAGAACGGCGGCTTCACCAAGGAGGAGGACACCCTGGACGGCTGGTTCGACTCCGGCTCCACCCACTTCGCCTCCATGCAGAAGGACCAGGGCTTCTGGCCCGCCACCATGTACCTGGAGGGTCTGGACCAGTACCGTGGTTGGTTCCAGTCCTCCATGCTCACCGCCGTGGGCGCTCTGGGCAAGGGCGCGCCCTTCAAGGAGTGCCTGACCCACGGCTGGACCGTGGACGGCGAGGGCCGTGCCATGCACAAGTCCCTGGGCAACGGCGTGGACCCCGCTGACATCTTCAAGAAGTACGGCGCCGACCTGCTGCGTCTGTGGGCCGGTTCCGCCGATTACCATGTGGATGTGCGCTGCTCCGACAACATCTTCAAGCAGCTGTCCCAGAACTACCTGAAGTTCCGCAACACCGCCCGCTACTGCCTGGGCAACCTGGACGGCTTCGATCCCAACCAGCTGGTTGGTCCCGAGGAGATGCTGGAGCTGGACAAGTGGGCTGTGACCAAGCTCAACGAGCTGACTCAGAAGTGCTTCGCCGCTTATGACAACTACGAGTTCCATGTGGTCTCCCACGCCATCAACGACTTCTGCGTGGTGGAGCTGTCCTCCTTCTATCTGGACATCATCAAGGACCGCCTGTACTGCGAGGCCAAGGACGGCCTGAAGCGCCGCTCCGCCCAGACCGCCCTGTGGCTCATCCTGGACACCATCACCAAGCTGTTTGCCCCCATCCTGGCCTTCACCTGCGACGAGATCTGGCAAGCCATGCCCCACCGCGACGGGGACGACGTGCGCAACGTGGTGCTCAACGAGATGAACCAGCCCTTCGCCGAGTATGCTCTGACCCAGGAGCAGCTGGCCAAGTGGGACAAGATCATCGAGGTCCGCACCGCCGTCAACGGCGTGCTGGAGGCCGCCCGCAACGAGAAGAAGATCGGCAAGAGCCTGGAGGCCGCCGTGGAGCTCACCGTCCCCGCCGAGGATGCCTTCCTGGCCGAGATGGAGGAGGACGATCTGGCCGACCTGCTCATCGTCTCCCAGGTGAAGGTCACCGTGGGCGACAAGATCGCCGCCTCCGTGGAGCCCGCCAAGGGCGAGAAGTGTGAGCGCTGCTGGAAGTACCACCACAAGGTGGGCTCCGACGCCGCCCATCCCACTCTGTGCCCCCGCTGCGCCGCTACGCTTTCTTAAAAGAAAGCTTGGCAAAGAATTTTGCGCGAAACTGCGTTTCGCTTCTGTAAGTTTAGACGCTGTACACAGTGCGCAAGTGCCATCAATTTCCCTGACCCATACGTTTTCTGGAAGGAACATTGGCAATCAGCTTTCTGCAAAGTTATGTTTTGCTTCTGTTCTTTCCACAAGTGCAGAGGATTTTGTGGAAAAAAGAGAGCCATCGAAAGATGGCTCTCTTTTCTGTTTGGGAAAAGTTCCGCCGCCCCTGCAACGGAGCACCGGAACCTTGCGTAGGGGCGGATACTATCCGCCCGCAAATCCGCACCAGCCCCTACGGCTGGTGGCAACCGGCGCGCTTTCCACGTCCAGCCTGCCGGACTCTCCGCGAATTACCCAGCCAGCGGCAGCGGCGCGGAAGCGCAGTCAATCAGCTGTACCAGCCGCGCCGGCGTTGCGGTACAGTTCCCCGGGATGCGTCCCCCGTAACGGGGGGCCGGGGGCAGGCGACTGGAGCGCTGGCGCTCCTCGGAGCCAGCCCCCGGGGCATTTTTGGTTTCTTTTTGGGCAAACAAAAAGAAACATCCCACAAAAGGGGAATTCCGCCGCCCGCAAATCCGCACCAGCCCCTACGGCTGGTGGCAACCGGCGCGCTTTCCA
>USCO01000085.1 GCA_900553135.1 uncultured Eubacteriales bacterium
GTTGCCGGGTTGTGATCTCTGGCTATGAGCACAACGCCGTCACTCGGCCTCTCCGCGCCATCCCCGGCGTCACGGTAGCGGTGGCGGGGGGGCCTCTCTTTGCCCCAGAGGACACCCTGGCCGCCTTTGACCGGCTCATTACCCCGGACACCAGCGCAGTGATCTGCACCCACGTCTCCAACGTGTTCGGCTTCATCCTGCCCATTGCGGACATCGCCCGGCTGTGCCGGACCCGGGGCGTGCCCTTTATTGTGGACGCATCCCAGTCGGCGGGCTGCCTGCCGGTGGATTTTCAGGCCCTGGGGGCGGAATTCATCGCCATGCCGGGACACAAGGGGCTCTACGGCCCCCAGGGCACAGGGCTGCTGCTGTGCGCCCAGAAGGGCGTGCCCATCCTGCAGGGGGGCACGGGCTCGGCCTCGGCGGTACAGGAGATGCCTGATTTTCTGCCCGACCGCCTGGAGGCGGGCACCCACAACATGGTGGGCATCGCCGGACTGCTGGAGGGGCTGCGCTTTGTCCAGCGGGAGGGCGTGGAGCGCATCGGCCGCCGGGAGCGGCAGCTCATTGCCAGGGCGGGGGAGAAGCTCTCCCGTCTGCCCTGGGTGGAACCCTTCTGGGACCCTTCTGGCAAGAGCCAGGCGGGGGTACTCTCCTTCCGGGTGCGGGGCCGGGACTGCGAGTGGGTAGGGGAGATGCTGGGGGAGCGGGACGCCGCCCTGCGGGCGGGGCTCCATTGCGCCCCTCTGGCCCACCAGAGCGCGGGCACCCTGGAGACAGGAACGGTGCGTCTCAGCGTGTCCGCCTTCAACACCCCCTGGGAGATCGACCGCCTGGTCCAGCTGCTGTGCGCCATGGGACCGGGCGCCTGAGGGCGGTCCCCACGGAACAGTCACCAAATCATCCAGGGAAAATTCACGAAATTTTCATTCTTCCCCCTCCGATTCATGTTGCCATCGGAGGGGGAATATCGTATAATAACTAGGATAGGCATAGTGTGCCAACGCCTTGACGGAAAGAGGGGAGCAAGTTGCTGCAAACAATTTTGATTTTCTTCCAGGAGGAGATCCCATTTCTCAGCACCATTAAAATCGCGGATCTTGTAGACCTGGCCATCCTCTCCTTTGTCATTTATAAAATCCTGTGGTTTATGCGCAAGACCAGCTCCGGGCGGGTACTGCGTGGCGTGACCCTGCTCATCCTGGCCATGTGGCTTGCTACCTACGTCTCCCTGACCGCCACCAGCTTCCTGCTGAACAAGCTGGTGGAATGGGGCATTCTGGTGCTGGTGATCCTCTTCCAGCCCGAGCTGCGCCAGGCCCTGGAGCGGGTGGGCAGCGGCAAGCTGTCCAACATGTTCTCCGCCTCCCGCCCCGTGCCCCTGCACGACATGGAGACCGCCATCACCCAGACCGTGGAGGCCTACACCTCCATGTCCAAGGACAAGGTGGGCGCCCTCATGGTCTTTGAGCGGAAGAACCTGCTGGACGATGTAATCAAAACGGGTACCGCCCTGGACTGCTCCATCTCCAGCGAGCTGCTGAAAAACCTGTTCTGGAACAAGGCCCCCCTCCACGACGGAGCGGTCATTGTCCGGGACGGCCGCATCGTGGGCGCGGGCTGCATGCTGCCCCTGTCGGGCAACGTCAATCTCAGCCGGGACCTGGGCATGCGCCACCGTGCCGGCATCGGCATGAGCGAGCACTCTGACGCGGTGGTCATCATCGTCTCGGAGGAGACAGGCTCTATTTCCGCCGCCATGGGCGGCATGCTCAAGCGGCACCTGGCCCCTGAGACCCTGGAGCGCCTGCTGCGCAACGAGCTGACCGAGGAGGACAGCGGGGAGGAGCGTCCCCGTCCCGCCACCCAGGTCATGCAGCTGCTGAACACTCTGTTCTCCCGTGGAAAGAAGGAGGGAGAAGAATGATCCATCGTTTGCGGGAAAGCCGTTGGTTCTATATCATGCTGTCCATCCTGCTGGCCGTGATTGTCTGGCTGTATGTACGCGAGGTACAGAACCCCACCCTGGACACCACCTTCTACGGCATTCAGGTCCAGTTCACCGGAGAGCGGGTGCTGGAGGAGCGGGGACTCACCGTCTCCGCCGTGACGCCCACCGAGGTCAAGGTAAAGGTCAACGCCCCAAACAGCGTGCTGTCCAACCTGAACCGGGAAAACATCACCGCCGTGGTGGATCTTTCCGAATGCACCCAGCCCGGGCAGTACGAGCTGAGCTATACCCCCAAGCTGCCCACCAACATCGACACCACCAACGCCTTCTTTACCGAGCAGGAGCCCCAGACGGTCACCGTGACCATTGACAATCTGGCCACCGAGACCAAGACGGTGGAAGTCCAGCTGGAAGGCAACGTGGCCGACGGCTACCAGGCCGGAACCCCCGTCATCGACCCCGAGACGGTGGAGATCAGCGGCACCGCCGAGCAGATCTCCAAGGTCAGCCGGGTAGTAGTGGTGGTGGAGGCCGAGGACCTCAACGAGACCTACTCGGGCCGTCTGCCCCTCACCATGCTGGACGCCCAGGGCAATCCCATCACCGACTCCACCATCCAGATGAGCGAGGATACCGCTTATGTCACCTTGCCGGTGGGCGTTGTAAAGGAAGTGCCCCTTACTGTCACCTTCCTGCCCGGAGGCGGCGTCACCGATATTGACGCCAACGTGGAGTACAGCATCGAACCTTCGACCATCACGGTCATCGGCTCCAAGGAGGAGCTGGCCGGTCTCACCGAGATCTCTCTGGGCAGCATCGACCTGTCCACGGTCATGGGCACCAGCACCATCACCATGCCCATCAAGCTCTCCTCCACGCTGGAGAACGCGGTGGGCGTGACCGAGGCCACGGTGACCGTCACCGTCAAGGGCCTGGCCACCAAAACCTTTAACGTCACCAACATCACCCTCATCAATGAGCCCAGCGGCTACAACGTGACCCTGGTCACCAAGGAGCGGCAGGTCATGGTCCGAGGCAGCCAGAGCGTTCTGGACACCCTGGACGCCAGCCAGATCCGCATCACCGCCGACGTGTCCAACGTCACCGCCACAGGCACATCCACCGTCAGAGCCAAGGCCTACCTGGACTCCGGGGGAGATGAGGTAGGCATTGTGGGCACCTATGACGTCACGGTCAATGTGACCAGGTAGCTCTGAAAAACCACGCACCAACTAACGGAGGCAAAACCATGAATCAAAGCGCGATCGTGAAAAAAGAAATCCGGGAGGGGCTGGCCGAGGTCTCCCTGCTGCGGCAGGTAGAGTGCGGTCTGAGCTGCGGCGGCAACTGCGCCAGCTGCATGCAGAAGCCCCAGGGGGAGATCCTGGCCCTGGCCAGCAACCCCATCGGTGCCAAGCCGGGAGAGGTTGTGGAGGTAGCTGCCGCTGAGGTCGGCGGTATCGGTCCGGCCATTCTGGTCTTCGCCGTGCCCTGTATCTGCCTGGCCTTGGGCTATTTGCTGGGACAGGCCCTGGGATTTGGTGAGATGCCCAGCGTTGGCATGGCCGCTCTGGGCCTGCTGGTGGGCTTCATCCCCGCCGCCCTGGTGAACCGGGCCATGACCCGGAAGCAGGGACCTGAGTTTGTGATCCTGCGCCACCAGGCCTAAGGGGAACGTACCATGTTCGGCTATGTCAGGCCCCTGCGGGACGAGCTGAAATGCAGGGACTTCGACCTGTACCGGGCCACCTACTGCGGACTGTGCCGCTGTATGCGCCGCCGGTTTGGACTGCTGGCCCCCATGTTCCTCAATTACGACTTCACCTTTCTGGCCCTGCTGGTCTCACCCACGGAGGAGCACTTTTCTCCCTGCCGCGGGCGGTGCCACGCCAATCCCTTTTTAAAAAAGTCCATGTGTCCCGACAGCCCCGCCCTGGAACGGGCCGCCGATGAGAGTGTGATCCTCACCTGGTGGCAGCTGCGGGACAAGGCCCGGGACGAGGGTCTTTGGAAGGGGCTGCCCGCCCGGGCGCTGGCCCTGGCTCTGAAGCCCTCCTACCGCAAGGCGGCCCGTCTGCGGCCCGACTTTGACCGGGCTGTAGGGGAGAGCCTGGTGGCGCTGGACCGCATGGAGGCGGAGCACTGTCCCTCCATCGACCGTCCGGCGGACACCTTCGCCACCCTGCTTCAGGCGGCGGCCCCCAAAGAGGGGGATGCCGGCCGGGACCGGGCCATGGAGCAGCTGCTCTACCACCTGGGGCGGTGGATCTACCTCATCGACGCCCAGGACGACCTGGAGGAGGACGCCCGCACGGGAAGCTACAACCCCATTGCCCTGCGGTTTGGTCCGGAGGGAGACCGGGAGGCCATGGAGCGCACCCTGGACCACTCCCGGAACCTGATGTGCTCCGCGGCTCAGCTGGTGGACTTCGGCTGCCGCTGGCCGGTGGTGGAGAATATTCTGTACTGGGGCATGCCCTTGGTCCAGCGTGCCGTCTTTGACGGCAGCTGGAAAGAGATACAAAAACAAAAGATATGGAGACGCAACACATGAGAGATCCCTATACCGTATTGGGCGTCAGCCCCAACGCCAGCGATCAGGAGGTCAAGCGGGCCTACCGGGAGCTGGCCCGAAAATACCATCCGGACAACTATGTGGACAATCCTCTGGCCGACCTGGCAGAGGAGAAGATGAAGGAGATCAACGAGGCCTACGAGGCCATCCAGAAGCAGCGCAGCGGGGGCGGCGGCTATCAGCAGCAGTCCTCCGGCGGTTACCGCCAGCAGCAGCAGTACTCTTCCTCTTCCAGCAGCAACCCCACCTTTGCCCGGGTACGCAGCATGATCAATCTGGGCGACCTGAACGCGGCCGAGCGCCTGCTTCAGGAGGTGCCCCAGCGCAGCGGCGAGTGGTATTTCCTCATGGGCAGCATCGCCTACCGCCGCGGCTGGCTGGATGAGGCCATGCAGAACTACAATCTGGCCGTTCAGATGGAGCCGGGGAACATGGAGTACCGCCAGGCCCTGGCCATGATGCAGCGGGGCGGTCAGGCCTACCGGCCTTACGGCGCTGCGGGCGGTATGGACAGCCTGGACTGCTGTACCACCATGCTGTGTCTCAACTGCCTGTGCAACGGGTGTAACTGACATGGCGGGCAGATTTGACCGGAACACCCGGCGCACCGCCCTGGGCGGCGTTCTGGCGGCAGGCAGCCTGGCTGTGCTGTGGCTGGCCTGCATCGCGCCCACAGGCAGCCTGGGCGTCACGGCGGTGGCGGGATTGTTTCCCATGGTGGCGGTAGTGACCTCCGGACGGCCCGCAGGCTTTCTCTGCTGGGCGGCCTCGGCGGTGCTGGGCCTGCTGCTGCTGCCCGACAAGGGCGTGGCCCTGCTGTACTTCTGCTTTTTAGGGCTGTATCCGGTGGTAAAAAGCCATTTGGAGCACCTGCCCGGGCGGGTCCTGGAGTGGGTCTGCAAGCTGGCCTACTTCAATCTGGCCCTGACCCTGATTTGGTTTGTGTTCCGGGCGCTGTTTCTGCCCATGCTGCCCTCCTGGCTGGAGGCGCAGACCTGGCTCATTTATGTGGTTGGGAACGTGGTCTTTGTGGCCTATGACATTGGCCTGTCTCAGCTCATCGGCGCTCTGACCCGCCGGCTGTATCCAGGCAGACGATAAAAAAGGAAATGTAAGGATGTGACCCACATGGTCAAAAGCATGACTGGTTACGGCCGGGCCGAGGACACCCTGGGCGGCTGTACCATCACTGTGGAGCTGCGCTCCGTCAATAACCGCTATTTGGACTGCAATATCCGCATCCCCCGGCTGTACCTCTTTGCCGAGGACGCCATCAAGGCCCGGGTGCAGAAGGTGATCTCCCGGGGCAAGGTGGATGTGTTTGTGACCCTGGACAACGCCGGGGGAGAGGCCGTGAAGGTCTCGGTGAACCGGGGCGTGGCCGACGGCTACTACGCCGCCCTGCAGGAGCTGTCCCAGACCTATGGTCTGTCGGGAGACATCTCCGTCTCCCTGCTCTCCCGCTTCCCCGACGTGCTGCTGGCCGAGAAGGCCCAGGAGGACGTGGAGCAGCGGGCCAAGGACATCTGCTCCGTGCTGGACCGGGCTCTGGCCGACTTTGACCAGATGCGCGCCCGGGAGGGCGAGCGCCTGAAGGAGGACGTGCTGTCCCGAGCCGCCCGCATTGAGGAGCTGGTCACCCTGGTGGAGGAGCGCTCTCCCCAAACCGTGTCCGAGTACCGCGCCAAGCTGGAGGCCCGGATGAACGAGGTGCTGGCCAACACCCAGCTGGATCCCGCCCGCATCCTCACCGAGGCGGCCATCTTCGCCGACAAGGTGGCGGTGGACGAGGAGACGGTGCGCCTGCGCAGCCACATCTCCCAGCTGCGGGAGATGCTGGGGCAGGGGGGCGCCACCGGACGAAAGCTGGACTTCCTCATTCAGGAGTTCAACCGGGAGGCCAACACCATCGGCTCCAAGTGCAGTGACATCGAGATCGCCCGCCATGTGGTGGACATCAAGGCGGAGATCGAGAAGATCCGGGAGCAGGTGCAAAACATTGAATAAGGGGGTAAGGGCGTGAAGCTGATCAACATCGGATTTGGAAACATGGTATCCGCCGGACGGCTCATCGCCATCGTCAGCCCCGAGTCTGCGCCCATCAAGCGCATGGTGCAGGAGGCCAGAGAGCGGGGCGTGCTCATTGACGCCACCTACGGGCGTAAAACCCGGGCGGTGCTCATTATGGACAACGACCATCTGGTCCTGTCGGCCCTCCAGCCGGAGACGGTTTCCAACCGCCTGGCGGGAGAAAAGGACAACGCAGAGGAGGAAACGGAATGATCCGAAAAAAGGATAAGGGACAGCTCATCGTCCTGTCCGGCCCGTCAGGGGTTGGAAAGAGCACGGTGATCGCTGAGCTGCTGGGGCAGCGGAAAAACATCTATTTCTCCGTCTCTTATACCACCCGGCAGCCCCGGGTAGGAGAACAGGACGGGGTCAACTACAACTTCGTCTCCCGGCAGGAGTTTGAGCGCATGATCGCCGACGACGAACTGCTGGAGCACGCGGAGTATGTGGGGAACTACTACGGCACCTCCCTGAAGCTCATTCAGGAGAAGCTGGACGCCGGCATCGACGTGCTGCTGGACATTGAGGTAAAGGGAGCGGCCAAGGTGCGCCGGCGCTGTCCGGAGGCCCTGTTCATCTTCATCATTCCCCCCTCCTTTGAGGAGCTCTCCCGCCGTCTCCACGGCCGGAACACAGACAGCGAGGATGTGATCCAGGGCCGCCTGGAGAAGGCCCGGGAGGAATCCAAGGAGATCCCCAATTACGACTATCTGGTCGTCAACGACAAGGTTTCTAACGCGGTGGAGGAGATCGAAGCCATTCTGCGCGCCGCCGAGTGCCGGGTAAACAACCGGAAATCTATCTATGAAGGAGTTTTTGCGTCATGATGCTGTATCCTGCTATGAAAGACCTGCTGAAGAAGGTGCCCAGCCGTTACCAGCTGGTGAATGTAGTGGCCTGCCGGGCCCGTGAGATCGCCAGCGAGGCCGAGCTGTCCGGGGAGCCCCTGGATGATAAGTCTGTGAGCATCGCCATCCGCGAGGTGGCCGAGGGAAAGCTGGACGACCGCATCCAGTAAGCAAAAAGGAGGGGACAAGTCCATGGGGTGTCTGGTGGCCAAGGTAGCCATTGCCAAGGCGATTTACGCCATCGACAAGCCCTATGATTACCTGGTCCCCAAGGAGCTGGAGGAGACTTTATGCCCGGGTATGCGGGTGCTGGTCCCCTTCGGCGCGGGCAACCGGGGCTCCGACGGAATGGTGCTGGCCCTGCGGTCGTGTGACTGCGGCGCGGGGCTGAAGGCCATTACCGCCGCCCTGGACCAGGAGCCCGTCCTGGACGGGGACGGGTTGCGTCTGGCCCTTTGGATGCGGGAGCGGTACTTCTGCACCGTCTATGACAGTGTGAAGGCCATGCTTCCCGCTGGGCTGTACTACGCCCTGAAGGACTGCGTCTCTCTGTCTCCCGACTTGGACGACGCCGCCCTGGAAGCGGCCTGTCAGGGCTCCGCGGCAGCCAAGCAGCTGCTGGAGCTGCTGCGCGCCTGGGGCGGACAGGGGGAGATGGAGCAGATTCGCTGCGCCTTCGGCCCCAAAGATCCCAACCCCGCCATCCACCTGCTGGCGCAGGCGGGTGCGGTCCAGATCGTGACCAGCGCCCAGCGGGGCGTGGGTGATAAGGTAGAAAAACTGGCGGTGCTGGCCATGCCGGCGGAGGAAGCCATGTCTCTGGTGGCCTCCCGCCGCAAGGCCGCGCCGCTGCGCTATTCTGTGACCCAGCTGCTATGCCAGCTGGGGGCAGCCAGCGCCAAGGAGTTATGTTATTTCACCGGGGCCTCCATGGCCACCCTGCGCTCCCTGGAAAAGAGCGGCGTGCTCACCCTGGAGCAGCAGGAGGTGTTCCGCCGGGTCTCCCTGCGGGACGTGCCCCGCGCCCCAGACCCGGTGCTCAACGACGAGCAGCAGGCCGCCTTTGAGGGACTGGACCAGCTGTGCCGGCAGGAGAAAGCCGCGGCCGCTCTGCTCTACGGCGTAACGGGCAGCGGCAAGACCCAGGTGTACATCCGCCTCATCCAGCAGGTGCTGGAGCGGGGAAAGAGCGCCCTGGTCCTGGTGCCCGAGATCGCCCTGACCCCTCAGCTGCTGCGGGTGTTCGCCTCCCACTTTGGGGACCACATCGCCGTGCTCCATAGCTCGCTGCGTTCCGGAGAGCGCTACGACGAGTGGAAGCGCATCCGCCGTGGAGATGCCCGGGTGGTCATCGGCACCCGTTCCGCCGTGTTTGCCCCGGTACAAAATCTGGGGCTCATCGTGCTGGACGAGGAGCAGGAGACTAGCTACAAGTCGGAAAACAACCCCCGCTACCACGCCCGGGAGGTGGCCAAGTTCCGCTGCGTGCGGCAGAATGCTCTGCTGCTGCTGGGGTCTGCCACCCCTTCGGTGGAGAGTATGTACCTGGCCCGGAGTGGAGTATACCATTTGTATACTCTATCCAGCCGGTATAATCAGAAGGCCCTGCCTCAGGTGGAGGTGGTGGACCTGAAGGAGGAACTGCGCCGGGGCAACGGAGGCGCCATCAGCGCGCCCCTGCGGACCGCCCTGGAGGAGACCCTGAGCCGGGGAGAGCAGGCCATCCTGTTTCTCAACCGCCGGGGGGCCAACCGCATGGTCTCCTGCGGGGAGTGCGGCTTTGTCCCCGAGTGCCCCCGGTGCTCGGTCAAGCTCACCTACCACTCGGCCA
>USCO01000086.1 GCA_900553135.1 uncultured Eubacteriales bacterium
ATCTTCTCGGCGGGCAGAGTGGAGGCCTCACGCAGGAAGTCCTTGTAGATACCCATATCCACGTCCAGGTGAGTACAGTCGGCGCACAGACCGGTGTGCAGACGGGCGGCGCAGCGGGGGCCCAGATCGCGGCCGATGTTGGTGGCGCCGATCAGCATCATCTCGGGCTTGTACTCCTCGATCACGTCGCAGATGACCTTGGTGTAGCCGTCGGTGGTGTAGTTCTCCAGCAGGGGGTGGTCGCAGACGTACACGCCGTCAGCGCCGTAGCCGCCCAGCTCCTTGGCGATGCCCTCAATGTTGTGGCCCAGCAGGATGCCGTACAGCTTGGTGCCCAGCTCGTCGGCCAGCTTACGTCCCTCGGAAATCAGCTCGAAGGAGGTGGGCATCATGGTGCCCTGACGCTGCTCGCAGAATACCCACACGCCGCCGTTGAAGGCAGCGATATCAGCACTGTTGAAAGTAGACATATTCTTCAATTCTCCCTTCTATCAGATCAAATGCTTGCCAGCCAGGATGCCGGCCAGCTTCTCACAGGTCGCCTTGTCGGCGCCCTCCAGCATCATGCCGGCGCCCTTCTGAGGAGGAGTGAAGGAGGTCAGGATGTTGGTGGGAGAACCCTTCAGGCCGATGGTGGCGGGATCGATCAGGGGATCGTCCTTCAGAGCGTTGTAGTCCAGAACCTCGTAGGGCTTCTCGTAGCACTCGAAGATGCCGCCCACGCTCATGTAACGGGGATTGTTCAGCTCCTTGATGCAGGTAATCAGGCAGGGGGTGTTGACCTTGATGGTCATGTAGCCGTCTTCCAGCATGCGCTTGATGGTGAGGGTCTTGCCCTCCTTGGTGATCTCAGCGGCGTAGGAGACCTGGGGAATGTTCAGCTTCTCAGCGATCTGGGGACCGACCTGAGCGGTGTCGCCGTCGATAGCCTGACGGCCGCAGAACACCACGTCGTCCTCGTCCAGGCCGATCTTGTTGATGGCGGCAGCCAGGATCTGAGAGGTAGCATAGGTATCGGAACCACCGAACTCACGGCCGGAGACCAGCACGGCGCGGTCAACACCGCGGGCCATGATCTCACGCAGCATGCCCTCGGCGGGAGGAGGACCCATGGAGACGACAACGACCTCGGCGCCGGTCTGCTCCTTCAGGACCAGAGCGGCCTCGACGGCGTTCAGGTCGTCGGGGTTGGTGATGGTCGCCATGGAGGCGCGGTTCAGAGTACCATCGGGATTCACGGCCACCTTACCAGAGGTATCGGGGACCTGCTTAACACAAACAATGATTTTCATTTCCATCTGCCTCCTATCTTATTTCACACCCATCGCACGGGAAATGACCATGCGCTGGACCTCGGAAGTACCCTCATAGATCTCGGTGATCTTGGCGTCACGCATCATGCGCTCCACGGGATACTCACGGGTGTAGCCGTAACCACCGAACAGCTGGACAGCGCGGCGGGTCACGTCAGAGGCGGCCTCGGCGGCAAACAGCTTGGCCATGGCGGCGTCCACGGAGTAGTTCTCGTGGTTCTCCTTCTTGCAGGCAGCGGCGTACACCAGGTACTGAGCAGCCTTCATGCGGGTGTGCATGTCAGCCAGCTGGAACTGGGTGTTCTGGAACTGAGACAGACGCTTCTTGAACTGGATGCGCTCCTGGGTATACTTGACGGCCTCGTCAATGGCGCCTTCGCCCAGACCCAGAGCCTGAGCAGCGATGCCGATACGGCCGCCGTCCAGGGTCTGCATGGCGATCTTGAAGCCCTGGCCCTCCTTGCCCAGCAGGTTCTCCTTGGGCACGATGCAGTCCTCGAAGATCAGGTCGCAGGTGGAAGAACCGCGGATACCCATCTTCTTCTCCTTCTTACCAACGGAGAAGCCGGGGAAGGTGCTCTCCACGATGAAGGCGGAGATGCCGTGGTTGCCGGCCTTGGGGTCGGTCATGGCGAAGACGACCATGGTGCTGGCCACAGTGCCGTTGGTGATGAAGCACTTGGAGCCGTTGAGCACGTAGTGGTCACCCTCCAGCACAGCGGTGGTCTGCTGGCCGGAAGCGTCGGTACCGGCGTTGGGCTCGGTCAGACCGAAGGCGCCAATCTTCTTGCCGGACAGCAGGTCGGGCAGATACTTCATCTTCTGCTCCTCGGTGCCGTGCTCATAGATGGGGGCGCAGCACAGAGAGGTGTGGGCAGACACGATGACGCCGGTGGTGCCGCAGACCTTGGACAGCTCCTCAACGCACATAGCGTAGGACAGCACATCGCCGCCGGCTCCGCCGTACTTCTTGGGGAAGTAGATGCCCATCATACCCAGCTTGCCCATCTTCTCCACGGTCTCCATGGGGAAGCGCTCCTCCTCGTCCAGCTCCTCGGCCAGGGGCTTGACTTCGGTCTCGGCAAACTCGCGGTACATCTTGCGGACCATCTCTTGCTCTCTAGTCAGATGAAAATCCATTTTCCAGTCCTCCTAAAACTTTTTTACTTGGAATAATCGTAGAAGCCCTTGCCGGATTTGACGCCCAACAGACCACCGCGGACCATCTTCTTCAGCAGCAGGGCAGGACGATACTTAGAATCGCCTGTCTCGTCGTACAGGGTGTTCATAATGGCCAGGCAGATATCCAGGCCGATGAAGTCGCCCAGGGCCAAAGGACCCATGGGGTGGTTGGCGCCCAGACGCATAGCCTTGTCGATGTCCTCGACGGAGGCGGTGCCGGACTCCACCAGACCGATGGCGTCGTTGATCATGGGGATCAGCAGCTTGTTGACCACGAAGCCGGGACCCTCAGCCACCTCAACGGGCTCCTTGCCGATGTCCTGAGCCAGCTTGTAGACGAAGTCGAAGGTCTCCTGGGGAGTGTTCACGCCGCGGATGACCTCGATGAGCTTCATGCTGGGCACGGGATTGAAGAAGTGCATTCCGATGAGGGGGTGCTTCAGGCCGTTGCCCATCTCAGTGATGGACAGAGAAGAGGTGTTGGAAGCAAACACAGTTTCAGGCTTGCACAGCTCGTCCAGGCGATGGAACAGCTCCTTCTTGGGACCCATCTCCTCGGCGATGCACTCGATGACCAGATCGGCATCGGCAGCGGCGGACTCCTCTTCGACCAGCACGTTGGCCATGAGAGCGTCCTTGGTGCCCTGGGACATCTTGCCCTTGGCGACCCGCTTTTGCAGGGAAGCGTCCAGCTCTTCCTTATGGCGCTGGGCGGAGGCGATGCTGCTGGCGTACATCAGGGCAGTGTGCCCATTGGCGGCAAAAACCTGGGCGATACCACGACCCATGGTGCCGGCGCCGAAAATTGCAACCTTCATAGTGTTTCCTCCTAAAAAGTTGATTTCTAGCGGTCAAATCTAAAACAATTTGACGGGCTCTAAACAGTTTTGTTAGAAAATTAACAAACCAAGACCAGAAAAAGCGCAACACAGGGGAAAAAGCCTGTTGTTGCGGTGACCGGAAACGGCGAAACTGTTTATGTACCTTACAAATTATATCGTTTTTTCACGGGAGAAGCAAGGGGGGAGTCCCCTGGCAAAATACACAGTTTTTAGCATCACATTTTCTCAAATCCGTCAAAATCACAGAGGTTTCACAGTGCGTCAGGAAGGGTTGTCCAAAGGGATGAAAAAATGGAATTTTTGCGGCAAAAAGATGGAATGCCCCGCCCTTCCCAAGGAAAAGGCGGGGCGGAAACGACAGCGCGAAACGGGTCAATTGAACATGTTGGTCAGGGTGATCTGGGTTAGGGTATCCTCCTCAAAGAAGAAGAGAATGGCAGGGCCCAGGCCCTCGTAGAAGTCCAGCTGGGACAGGTCGGTGATCTCGCCGGGGGTGTGGGTGCTGTAGGCCAGGTAGGTGAGCATGTCGGGCTCCTCCGGGTACTTGTCCCAGTAGTTGCCGGTGAGAGCCTCGGGGTAGGCTTCCAGCACCTGGGCCCGGGTGGCACCCACCCGGATACCCCGGGGCGTGGCAAAATCAGTCCGGGTCACGTCCAGGGTGTTCAGGGAAAAGGCGTCCTGGTCCGCGTCATAGTAGCGCAGGGCGGTAAAACCCTCCACGCTCCACCGGTCCCAGTAGCTGCCTTCACGATAAATAGGCTCCCAGTCCTCCAACACCTGGATGGTTGGGGTGACCTCCCGGGAAGAGAAGAGCTCTGCCCAGACCCCGGGGCCGATGGGGATGGGATTACCGTCCCGGTAGAGACAGACCCGGGGATCGCACCAGGTCATCAGGCAGAGGATGCTTTGCAGGGTGCTTTCCTGCTCGGAAAAACTGCCTGGGCCCACATCCGGCTCCCCTACCACCTGGATGCCGGAATCGTCCTTGGTCAGAATTAAGAGGAAGGGCTCGCCGGAGTGCCACTGGAGACCGCTGCCCCGGTCCTCATATACGGAGAGGGTGACGGGGTAGGCCATGGCGGAATGGGAAGGAAAGTCCATTTTTCCCTCATATGCCCCCACATCAATCCGGAGGTCACCTTTCTGAGGTTGGTCTGGCTGCTGGCGGGTGAGATAAATGCGGTTGCAGGTGCCGGGGGAGAGGTTGGGGAGGTAGTTGGCCAGAATGGCGGTCTCCGCCTCCTCCTGGAGGGTATCTGCCTGCCAGCGGTCGTGGTTGTCCAGCACCTGCTGGCTTACCTCCTCCAAAGAACCCATGGCGCAGTCGTAAACGGTGGAGATGACCCCGGAGTCCTGGTTGAAGAGGATGTGGGCGGCAAAGTACAGCTCCTCGTTGGTGTCTGCTTGGGCCAGCAGGGTGTAGGCGGTTTCCGTGTCGCGCTGGCCGGGATAGACGAACTCGTCCGGGGTCAGGGACTGGATGGACCACAGAGCGGAGGAGTTGCTGGCTTTCAGGGGGTTATAGCCGCTGTGGGTGAACTCCTCCAGCCAGACCCGGGTCTGATACATGACGCCGATGGGCAGCTCGTCCTCGGGAGCGGCGTAAAACAGCTCGTCGGAGTCGGGCGCCCACTGGGGACCGTCGCCGTTGATGACCGCATAGTCCGTCTGGGTGAACAGGTCCACGCCGCCGGGGGCGAGGAGGGCTTTCCGAGTCTGCCAGTAGGCCTCGTAGTCCTGCCTGGCCTGGGAATCCTCCGGGCGTAAATCCCCTTCCACCGGCCAGACCCAGGTGAAGTCGTCGCCGTCGTAGCGAATGAGCCCCGCATCACCATAGGTGTGCCATTGATGGACGCTGTTGGCGGTGTAAAGAAGGTAGTCCGCCCCATCTTTGGAGAAGGTGGTTGCGTGAGGCATGGCTCCCTCACCTCCGGTAAGGAAGATGGGGCCGGTAAGCTGGCCGCTGATCTGGTCCTGGACCCCCAGGACAAAGAAATAATGGGTATCGGTTTGCAGACGTACCGCACCCAGGGCTTTTCTCCCCTCGTCTGCGGGAATGCAGGCGATCAGCTGGGCCTCGGCGGAAGGGATATCGGCCTGGGCCGGGGTGTCTGCCAGGGATTCCTGGGCAGCCCGAACCAGGGTATCCCGCAGGGACTCCTGGTCTACCCGGCCGGAGGCCACATCTGAGAGATACGGGGTGCTCTGCCGGCAGGAGACCAGGCCCCCGCACAGCAGGATGAGCGCGGCGGCCAGAACCAGCACCCACAGGGGCGGCCGCTTTTTATGCCATTGGAAGATGCTGCGGATACGCTGCTCTGTCTCCCGGGCGGAGCCGGAGAGACGGGTAGTAAAGGGGGAGCGGGGGACGGGCGGCGTGGCCATACATAAGACCTCCCATCAGTCAAACATGTTGGTGAGGGTGATTTGAGTCAGAGTATCCCCCTCAAAGAAGAAGAGAATGGCGGGGCCGAAAGCGGGAGACTCCAGATCGGAGAAGTCGGTCACTTGATTGAGGTCATGCTTACTGGAAGGGATGTAGGAGAGCATATCCGGCTCGTCCGGATACTTGTCCCAGTAGTTGCCGGTGAGGGCTTCAGGGTAGGCCGCCAGCACCTGGTCCCGGGTGGCCCCCACCCGGATGCCCCGGGGCGTGAAAAAGTCCTCCCGGGTCACGTCCAGGGTGTTCACGGAAAAGGTGTCCTGGTCCGCGCTATAGTAACACAGGGCAATAAAACCCTCCACGCTCCACCGCTCCCAGTAGCTGCCCTCACTATAAATAGGCTCCCAGCCATCCAGAATTTGAATTTCCGGCTCGCCGACGTAGGCGGGATTAAACAGGTCGTACCAATTTCCCGGGCCAATGGGATTGGGGTAGCCGTCCCGGAAGAGACAGACCTCGATGTCCAGCAGATCCCAGGCGGTTTGGTGGATGATGTCTTTCATCTCCATTCCCTCGATGGAGAAGGATGCGGTGGGCTCGCCCAATACCCCCTGGAAGGAGCCGTCCTGGCCCCGGGACAGGACGATCAGGGAGCGCTGGGGAGCGGGCGTCCACTGGCCGGATAAGAACTGGCTGGTTTGAATCCAAAAGGCTACGCCGGTGGTCTCATAGAGAAGGGCTTCTCCGGCATAAGTGACAGAATCCAAGGCCATGTCCCCCTCCTGGGGGTCCGCGGGCAGGTCAGAGAGCCAGTAAGTGTTGTGGAAGGGATCGGCCTGTTGGTAATAGGTGAGGATCTGTTCATCCCGAAGTGCGGTGTCGGCAGCTTGCGGGGCCCAGTCGGAGGTGGGGGCAAAGCCGCCCTCCGGCTCCCCGCCACTGAAATACCACTGCCGCCACAGGGGCGGGTCCAGGTCCACGCATTCCTCCGCCGGGACCAGGGGCGGAAGGTCGGTGACGGCGTACTGGTCATAGAGGGTAAAGGCGCCCCCGGACCAAATATAAAGGTTGTCCGCGCCGCTGACGAAGTCGGACACGGCATCGTCCCGGTCGTCCACCCGGGCGGTGAGATAGAAAATGGGCTGGTCGTCCTCCCCCATGCGGAAGCCCTCCACCACTTGGTTCTGGATGCACAGGTCGGCTCCGGGGAGGTCCTGGTTCAAGGTGGGGTCATACTGGTCGGCCAGAGCCTGGCACAGGCTGTCCTCGGTCTGCCCGGCCAGGGTTAGGGCCTCTTCCAAAGTGACCTGCTGCCCGGTCTCCCGGTCCAGGACGAAGGAGGTGACGTGCCCGGTGTTCAGGTCGGTGTGAAAGACCTCCCGGAAGAGGACCAGGCTCCAATAGCGCTGAGTCTGGGTGGGATAGAGAAGACAGTGGTTTTCTCGGCTGGACAGGGAGGCGTCCAAGGTGCCATCCAGCAGGGGTTGGTACTCCTGTTTCAGCTGGGCCAGGGCCTGGTTGATGTCGGTCACGCCCTGAGGGGGCTGCGCTTCGGCGGACACGGCCAGGGCGGGGATCTCAATGTAGTTCCCCAGGGCGTCGTAATGCTGCACATCCATGACCAGGGACACAGCCGGTCCCCGGTTTTGGCAGGAGACCAGCCCCCCGCACAGGACGATGAGGAGCAGAATGGGCAGGAGAAGCAGCACCGGCGGACGGCGC
This sequence comes from uncultured Eubacteriales bacterium, assembly GCA_900553135.1. Lineage (GTDB taxonomy): Bacteria > Bacillota > Clostridia > Oscillospirales > Oscillospiraceae > Lawsonibacter. The sequence continues at coordinate 7,443 of USCO01000086.1, forward strand.
TTCTTCCATTGGACGATGCTGCGGATGCGCTGCTCGGTCTCCCGGGCGGAGCCGGAGAGGCGGGGGGGGAAGGGGGGGCGGGGGGGAGAATTCATGGACATGACGGGCTCCTTTCTCCAACGGTGAGATGGGAACTCAGGGAAGATTACCCTCCCGCAGGGCCTGGGCGTTGCCCGAGGTGAGGGAATACCAGGAGATGGTTTGCTCCTGGGCACCCTCCAGCTGGCTGTCCAGCCAGGCCTGGTAGTCGGACTGATCCACCGGATGACTGTAATCCAGACCGTCGGGGGACATGATGTAGTAGACCATGCCCGTGTTGCTTACATCTGTTTCGGCGGGATAGGGGATGTTGTTCCAAAGCGGGTTGGTTTCTCCAAGGCTGCGGTCCCAGGCGTCTACCATCGCCGTCATCTCATAGCGGTCTGTTTGGGGATCGTAGCGGTATAGGGAGTAGGGCCAGAAGGATTCCCCCGCCATTCCCTGGTTGTGATGGGCGTATACCTGAATGAGACCGTTGTCGTAGAAGGTCAGGGTGGGAAATTCCAGCAGCTGGATGCCAAGGCTCCCGTCCTCCTGGTAGGAAAGAATGTAGGCGGACATGCCGGCGGTGTAAGTGTTGGAGCAGGAGAACAGCAGCTCCTGCCGTCCGTCGCCGTCCACATCCTGCACGGCAAAGGAGTCCATGGACAGGTCTCCGTCAAAGGGCTCGTAGACCGCGCCGTCAGGGAAGGTGTAGGTGGAGAGCAGGGTGTTGACCGCGTCGGCAAAGGCATCTCGCTGGTCCTGGGTGAGCCCGGGGTTTTCTACCGGGGTGAAGCCCCCTTGGGGCGCTCCGCCCTCCTGGCTCCACTGATACCACAGAGGCGGGTCGAAGAGCTGGAGCTCCTCCGGGGGAATGAGGGGAGCGGCGTTGGCAGCCAGGGGGTTATAGTGGGACCAGGTGCCCTGAGAATAAGTTAAAAGGTACTGCCAGGGGTCCAGAGAGGCAGTGTCCGGGGTCTTGAGCTGGGCCGGGCAGGAGAAATAGAAGTCCACGTCGCTGTCCTCCCGCAGGCGGAAGCCCTCCAGAGTGGGCTGCCCGGCGGTGAGCTGGGCGGCGGATTCCGGGGTTTTGGCCAGTTCATCGTTGAGAAAGACCTGGGCCTGCTGGGAGAGCGCCTCCAAAGTGGTCCCGGCCAGGTCCAGGGCTTCCTCCTGGGAGACCAGGCGGTCCTCCTTCCGGTCATAGACCAGGGTGAAGAGACTGCCGTCGCTGCCGTAGTCGGAGGAGCCCTGGTAAAACACCAGATTATAGCAGCGGTCCGTTACCGCGGGGAAGAAGAGACAGGTGGTTCCGCCGGGCTGTGACTGGGGGTCGGGGAGCAGGGGGGCGTACTGCTCCTTGAATTGAGCGAGGGCGTTGTTGACCTGCTGGGCGCCGGGGGAAAGCTCGCCCTGGGCGGTGAGCCGGGGAATTTCCACCATATTATTTTGGGTATCGTAATACTGCACATCCATGACCAGAGAAACATCAGTTCCCCGGCTCTGGCAGGAGACCAGACCGCCGCACAGGACGATGAGAAGCAGAGCGGTCAGGAGAAGCAGCACCGGGGGACGGCGCTTCTTCCATTGGACGATACTGCGGATGCGCTGCTCTGTCTCCCGGGCGGAGCCGGAGAGACGGGTGGTGAAGGGGGAGCGGGGCATGTGGGGACGCATAAAGACGCTCCTTTCGGTCTGTCAGCGCTGGGCGGCCTGGAGCCGCTCCACCGCCTGGAGGATGGTTTCTCCGTAAGCGGCGTGCTCCTCCCGGGGCAGGC
>USCO01000087.1 GCA_900553135.1 uncultured Eubacteriales bacterium
CGGCCAGGAAGCCGGAGGCGGTGGACTCCACGTACCCCTCCACGCCGGTGATCTGTCCGGCAAAGCGGACCCGGGGCTCGGTACGCACCCGGTAGTACCGGTCCAGCATACGGGGTGAGTCCAGGAAGGTGTTGCGGTGCATAACGCCGTAGCGGACAAACTCCGCGTTTTTCAGGGCGGGAATCATGGAGAACACCCGCTTCTGCTCGGGCCACTTCAGGTGGGTCTGGAAGCCCACGATGTTGTAGATGGACCCCTGGGCGTTGTCCTTGCGCAGCTGAACCACGGCGAAGGGCTCCTTTCCCGTCTTAGGATCGGGCAGGCCCACGGGCTTCAGGGGACCGTAGCACAGGGTGTCCCGGCCCCGGCGGGCCATGACCTCCACGGGCATGCAGCCCTCAAAGACTCCTGCATCCTCAAAGCCGTGGACCTCCGCCTCCTGGGCGGTGGTGAGCTCCTGCCAGAAGGCCTGGTACTCCTCCTCGGTGAGGGGGCAGTTGATGTAGTCGGGGGTGCCCCGGTCATAGCGGGAGGCAAACCAGGCGCTGTCCATGTCCACGCTCTCAAAGGTGACCAGAGGGGCCGCCGCGTCAAAGAAGTGGAGGTACCCGTTCTGGGGATACCGCTGGGCAATGGCCTGGGCCAGAGGGTCGGAGGTCAGAGGTCCGGAGGCCACGATGACCTGGCCCTCCTCCGGGATGTCCAGCACCTCCCCCTCCACCACGGTGATGTTGGGGTGGCTGCGGATCTTTTCGGTAATGGCTGCCGCGAAGGCGTGGCGGTCCACCGCCAGGGCGCCCCCCGCCTCCACCCGGTGCTGGTCGGCGCAGACCATGATGAGGGAGCCGCAGCGGCGCAGTTCCTCCTTCAGCAGCCCCACGGCGTTCTCCAGCTGGTCGGAGCGCAGGGAGTTGGAGCAGACCAACTCCCCAAAGCTCTCGCTGTGATGGGCGGGGGTCATTTTTTGGGGCTTCATCTCCCGCAGCTCCACGGGAATGCCCCGCTGAGCCAGCTGCCAGGCAGCCTCGCTGCCCGCCAGTCCGGCTCCGATCACGATAACAGGTTCCATAGTGCCTCCTATCTCCTTCGGCCCTGAGACCGGAAGGGGTCAGGTCTCCGCCTCGCCCTCGGCTTCCTGCTTCTTCGCCGTGGTCTTTTTAGCGGTGGTTTTCTTCGTCTTTTTCTCCGCAGTTTTCTTTTCCGCGGTCTTTTTGGTGGTGGTCTTTTTCGCCGTGGTCTTCTTGGCCGCAGTTTTCTTTGCTGCCGGCTTCTTGGCGGTCTTCTCGGGAGCGGCCTCCTCGGCGACGGCGGGCTCTCCGGCGCTCTCCCCTTCCGCGGCGGGCTTCTTCTTCCAACCGCCCCGCTTCTCCTCGGGGGTAAAGTTGGAACAGGCCTCGTTGATGCAATAAGGTTTTTTCGCGCCCCGGCCTGCTTTCTTGAACATGGTCCAGCCGCACACAGGACAGTTGTCCTTCACCGGCACGTCCCAGGTCATAAAGTCGCAGCGGCGGCTCTCGTCCTTGCTATTGAGGTGCTCGCAGCAGTAGTAGGTGTACTGTTTGCCCGTCTTTTTGCTCTTGCCCGTGCGCTTCAGGAGACGTCCGCCGCACTTGGGGCACTTGCCGGGCATCTCCACCACCAGGGGCATGGTGAAGTCGCACTCCGGCCAGCCGGGGCAGGCCAGGAAGCGGCCGAACCGGCCCGACTTCACCACCAGATTGCGGCCGCACTGGGGGCAGATCTCCTCAGAGACCTCGTCGGGCACCTTGATGCGCTCGCCGTCCAGCTCCTGCTCGGCCTTTTGGAGCTCGGCCTCAAAGCCGCCGTAGAACTCCTCCAGCACCTTCTTCCAGTCGGCGGAGCCCTCCTCCACCTTGTCCAGCTCCTCTTCCATCTGGGCGGTGAAGGTGGGGTCCACGATGTCCTGGAATTTGTCCTTCATGAGACCGGTGACCACCTCGCCCAGGGGGGTGGGACGCAGGGCCTTGCCCTCCTTCACCACGTATTCCCGGTTGAGAATGGTGGAGATGGTGGGGGCGTAGGTGGAGGGACGGCCGATGCCCTTCTCCTCCAGGGCCCGGATGAGGGTAGCCTCGGAATACCGGGCGGGGGGCTGGGTGAAGTGCTGCTCCTCCTTGGTGCCCTTCAGCTCCAGGGGCTCCCCTTCCCGCAGGTCGGGCAAGGGAGACTGGGGAGCCTCCTCCTCGTCGTCCCGGCCCTCCTCGTACACGGCGGTAAAGCCGGAGAACTTCAGCTCGGAGTGGCTGGCCCGGAAGGTGTAGCCGGCGGACTGGGCCTCGATGGACACGCTGTCGTAGATGGCGCTGGCCATCTGGCAGGCCAGGAAACGGCTCCAGATCAGCTTGTACAGGCGGAACTGCTCGGTGGTCAGGTCCTTTTTGATGTCCTCGGGCACCAGGGTCACGTCGGAGGGCCGGATGGCCTCGTGGGCGTCCTGGGCGTTGCCCTTGGTCTTGTAGCGCCGGGGCTGGGCGGGGTTGTAGTCCTTGCCGTAACGGGTCTCGATAAAGCCCCGGGCGGCAGCAATGGCCTCGTCGGAGAGGCGCAGGGAGTCGGTACGCATATAGGTAATGAGACCCACGGTGCCCTCACCGGTGATATCCACGCCCTCATAGAGCTGCTGGGCAATGGACATGGTGCGGGCGGGGGTCATGTTCAGCTTGCGGCTGGCCTCCTGCTGGAGGGTAGAGGTGGTGAAGGGCGGCGCGGGATTTCTCTGCTTGTCCTGGCGCTTCACCTTGGACACGGAGAAGGGCGCGGCAGAGACGGCCTGGACGATCTCGTCGGCCTGCTCCTTGCTGGTCAGCTCCATCTTCTTCTCCCGGCCGTAGAACATGGCCTGGAAGCCGCCCAGGTTGGGCTGCACCCGGCCCAAGTCGGCCTGGATGGACCAGTACTCCTGGGGCACGAAGGCGCGGATCTCCTCCTCCCGCTCCACCACCAGACGGGTGGCCACGGACTGGACCCGGCCGGCGGACAGGCCCCGGCGGATCTTCTTCCACAGCAGAGGGGAGAGCTCATAGCCCACGATGCGGTCCAGGATACGCCGGGCCTGCTGGGCGTCCACCAGATTCTGGTCGATGGCCCGGGGGGCGGCGATGGCCTGGTTCACCACGGACTTGGTGATCTCGTTAAAGGTGACCCGGTAGGTCTTGTCATCAGGGATGCCCAGCAGCTCCTTCAGGTGCCAGGAAATGGCCTCTCCTTCCCGGTCCGGGTCGGTGGCCAGGTAGACCTTGCCGCTCTTCTTGGCGGCCTTCTTCAGCTCGCTGATGGTCTCCTCTTTTCCCTTGATGGGCTGGTACTGGGGCTGGAATCCGGCCTGGATATCCACGCCCAGCTTGCTCTTGGGCAGGTCCCGGACATGGCCCATGGACGCCTTCACTTCGTAGCCCGGGCCCAGGTATTTGCCAATGGTCTTGGCCTTGGACGGGGACTCTACAATGACTAAGTCGGTCTTATTTGCCACTTCTGACAACCTCCAGAAAACATTCTCTCAAATGGCCCTCACTCCCGCGCCAGGCGGACCAGGGGGCGAAACCGCCTGCCGGGCAGCTCCTCCACCGCTCCGTCCACCTGCAGCATGGTCAGGGCGGACAGCACCCGCCGGGCTGGGATCTGGGTGCGCTCCACCAGCTCGTCGGCCACGCAGTTCTTCTCTTCCAGGGCGTGGAGCAGGGCCAGCTGGTCGTCGGTGAACCGCGCCCGCTGCTGCTCCAGGCTCAGGCCCGGGGCTTCCTTCTCCCCCGCCTGAGCCCCGCCCGGAGGCGGCGTCTGCTTTTCTTCACGGGGCACGTCCTCCAGCCGGGCCTGGACGGTCTGGGGTGCCAGACGCCCAGCGGCCTTCAGCTTCCGGGGAAAACGGTCCCGGTATTCTTCCAAAATATCCTCCCCGCAGGTCACCGGCTTGGCCCCCTGGCGGATGAGCCAGTTGGGGCCCTGGCTCATGGGAGCGTCGATGTTCCCGGGCACAGCGAAGAGGTCCCGGTCCTGCTCCAGGGCGTGGTCCATGGTCTTCATGGTACCGCTGAACCGGGCGCACTCCACGGCCACCACCCCCAGGGACAGGCCGCTGATAATGCGGTTGCGCAGGGGAAAGAACTCTCCCTTGTGGGGCGTGCCCGGCGGGTGCTCGCTGATGAGGGCGCCCACCGCCGCCACGTCCTGATAGAGGAAGCGGTTCCGGTAGGGATAGGGCACATCCACCCCGCCCGCTACCACGGACACCACAGGACCTCCCCCCTTCAGCGCGCCCCGCAGGGCCAGGGAGTCGATGCCCTGGGCGATGCCGGACACCAGCAGGGCCCCTCCCGCAGCCAGTTCCAGTCCTAATCGGGGCGCAACCTGGGCCCCGTAGGGGGAGGGATTGCGGCTGCCCACCACGCCGATGGCCGCCTCCTCGTCAAAGCGGAACCGGCGGCCCCGGAGATAGAGCACGGCGGGCGGGTCGGCGATCTGGCGCAGGCGCTCGGGGTAGTCCGCGTCCTGGAGGGTCATGATCTGCACCCCCAGGCGGTCGCAGTCCCCCAAAATAGCCTCCGCTCCGGACAGGTCCTTGTCCAGCAGAGCCTGCCGTCCAAAGACGGACAGCCCCGGTATCTGGTCATACTGTTCCTGCCCTGCGTAATAGACATGTTCCGGGGAGGAGAACTGCTCCAGCAGACGCAGCACGCCCTTGGCCCCGATCCCCTTTCGGGTGGTCAGCCACAGCCAGTAGTTCAGCGCCGCCATCTCTCTCCTCCTCTCCCCGGGACATCTTTACAGGTTTCCTTCCCATGTGTTACAGTATTCCTATGAACGGGGGTGTTTTTGTGAAGCGCAGCCAAGAAAAGCTCCACCGGGCCTGGCTGGTCTGCCTGGGCTGTTCCATCTCCCTGGCCACGGTCATGGGCCTGGGGGTCAACGCCTTCACGGTGTACCAGCCATGGATCCTGGAGGTCAACGGGTTTCCCAACGCCTTCGGTTCCTGGATCACCACGGTACGCAGTCTCTTTGCCCTGCTTGCCATGGTGACAGTGGACCGGCTGTGCCGCAGGCTGGGCCTGCGCACTACCATGACCTTGGGCATGGCCTGTTTTGCCGCCTCCTGCGTGCTGTTCAGCACCGCAGGCGTCTCCTTCCTGGTCTACTGCCAGGCGGCCGCCCTGTCCGGGCTGGCCTACGGCTTTGGCGGGATGATTCCCCTCACCCTGGTCATCTCCCAGTGGTTCCAGGGCCGGCGGGGTCTGGCCCTGGGGCTGGCTGCTGCGGGCAGCGGCGTCACCACCATTCTGGCCCCTCCCCTGCTGAGCATGCTCATTGTGGGCCGTGGGCTCTCCTTCGCCTTTCTGGCGGAGGGGGCGGCCGCTTGGGGGCTCACCCTTCTGGTGTTTTTCCTGGTGCGGGACACGCCTCAGGAGATGGGCCTGGAGCCCTACGGCTTGCAGGACGGCTCCTATTCGGCCCCCGTCCGTGTAAAGCCTAAAAGCCTTACCCGTCCTATGTGGTGGGGCGCTTTCCTGGCCTGCTTCTTCATCGGCGGCCCTTCCGGCCCCGGCTTCTCCCATCTGACGGTCCTGTATACCGCATCCGGGTATCCGCCCATGCTCACCGCTCTGCTCATGTCCTATGTGGGTCTCGTTCTCATGGCGGGCAAGGTGCTCTACGGGGGGCTGGTGGACAGTCGGGGCAGCCGCTGGGCCAACCGCATGGTCTTTCTGGTATTCCTGGCGGGGTTCCTGCTCAACTGTCTGGCCCCGCTGCAGAATATGTTCCTGGCCTTTGCGGCGGTCACCGCCACCGGCCTGGGCCTGCCCATCTCCTCGGTCACCCTGTCGGTATGGGCGGGAGACCTGAGTGGACAGGAGGACTACGACCGCACGGTGAAGTGGTTCACCAGCGCCTACATGCTGGGCTCCCTGGTCACCGGGCCCATCCCCGGCCTGATGGCCGACCACCTGGGCAGCTATGTTCCGGCCTATTTTCTCTTCGCCGTTCTCACCGCCCTGGCCATGGCCATCATTCAGGGGCTGTACCGCCGCCTTCACCTGGGGCTGCTCCCCAAATAATCAGATTCCGATTTCAGCGGGCCTTCGGGCCCGCTTTTTTAATCTCCCCGGGCCATCTCCCACAGCACCACTGCGGCGGCCACCCCCGCGTTGAGGGACTCGCACCGCTCCCGCATGGGGATTTTCAGGGTCATGCCGCTGCGCTCCAGCAGCTGGGGGGAAACGCCCTTTCCTTCGCTGCCGATGACCACGGCGGCCCGGGACAGGTCCGCCTGGCGCAGGTCCACGGTATCCTCCCGCAAGGCGGTAGCGTACAGGGGCAGGCCGGAGCGCTCCAGCAGAGCGCTCAGCTCTTCCACCCCGCACTCCCAGGCGGGCAGGCGGAAGCAGGCTCCCATGGAGGCCCGCACCGTCTTGGGGTTATAGGGATCGGCGCAGCCGTTGACCAGCAGCAGGCCGTCGGCCCCCAGAGCGTCGGCGGAGCGCCAGATGGTGCCCACGTTGCCCGGGTCCTGGACCCCGTCCAGCACCAGGTAGCGCCGCCCGGTCAGCTCCTTGGGCGGTTCCACCTGGGGCAGCTTGGCCAAAAACAGGGCGCCCTGAGGGGCAGCCATGGGCGAGATGGTCTCCATCACGTCCCGGGGCACCTGGACCAGGCGCACTCCCTGGGGCAGCTGGGGCACCTCTACCCCGGCGGAGACCACCACCGTGGTCAGCTCCGCCTTCCAGCAAACGGCCTCCTCCAGCAGCTTGGTGCCGTCGCCCAGATATTCCCCCAGCTCTCTCCGCTGGCTGCGGCTGGCCGAGGCCAGCTTGCGCACCTTCATGAGCAGCGGGTTTTTTCGACTGGTGATCTCTTCCATTATATCCGCTCCAAACGGTCGATGTCCTTGTTATGTCCCAGGACCACCAGGCAGTCCTCCTCACTCTGGAAGACAAAATCCCGGTCAGGGGCCACATTCATCTTCTCCCCCGTCCGCACGGCGATGACCGTCAGCTTCCACTTGGCCCGGATGTCCAGCTGCACGATGGACTTGCCTACCCACTCCCGGGGCACCATACGCTCCACGATGGAGTACTCGTCGGACAGCTCGATAAAGTTGAGAATGTCGCTGCTGGCCAGGCTGTGGGCCAGGCGCAGGGCCATCTCCCGCTCGGGGAACACTACCAGGTCGGCGCCGATCTTCTTCAGCACCTTGGCGTGGACCTCGCTGTTGGCCTTGCCCACCACCTTGGGACCCTGCAGCTCCTTTAAATTCAGGGTAATGAGGGCGCTGATGCCCAGGTCGCCTCCGGCGGCCACCACGGCGCAGTCAAAATTCCGCGCGCCGATGCTGGAGAGCACGTCGGGGTCCCGGGCGTCTCCCACTACGGCGTGGGTCACCCGGTCGGCCAAAGGCTGCACCGCCTCACCCCGGATATCCAGGGCCAGCACCTCGTGGCCCAAAGCACACAGCTCCAGAGCCAGAGAGGCGCCAAACCGGCCCAGGCCCACAATCAGAAAACTTTTTTTCATGCAACGCACTCCTTTCCCGGTCAGCCCACCATCATTTCGGCGTCGGGATATGTGATCTTATTCTCTCCCTTCCCTCGGGTCAGGAAGGCGATGGAGAAGGAGAGGATGCCCACGCGGCCCAGGAACATCAGGGAAATGATGAGCAGGGCGCTGGGCACGCTGAGCTGAGGGGTGATGCCCATGGTCACGCCCACGGTGCCCATGGCGGAGGCCACCTCAAAGGCGGCCTTTACATAGGGCACGGAATCCAGTAGGGACAGAAGCATGGACCCAAACAGGAACAGCATCACCACGGTAAGCACCAGGGTCATGGCGTCCATCACCTTGCGCTGGGGGATGGTCCGGCCCCGGAGCACCACCTGCTCCCTGCCCCGCAGACCGTCCCGCAGAGCCAGCAGCAAAATGCCCATGGTCACCGTTTTCACGCCGCCGGCGGTAGAGCCGGAGGAGCCGCCCACCAGCATGAGCAGAATGGACATGACCGCCGAGCTGTCCTGCAGCCCGGCCTGGTCAAAGGTGGCGTATCCGGCGGTGCGCAGGGTCACCGACTGGAACAGGGCGTTCAGGAGGCGCTGCCACAGGGGCATGTCTCCCAGGGTGGCGGGGTTATACCACTCGGCCCAGGCGAAAAAGACGCCGCCCAACAGGATCAGGCCCAGGGTAATGCCCAGCACCAGTTTTGTGTAAAGGGTAAGCCCTTTCCAGCTTTTTTTCGCAATGATATCCTCCCACACAAAGAAGCCCAGGCCGCCGCAGATGATGAGGGCCATGATGGTGCCCAGCACCACCGGGTCTCCCCGGAAGTCCGCCAGGCTGGCGTAGGGGCCGCTGTACAGGCCCAGGATATCAAATCCGCCGTTACAAAAGGCGGAGACGCTGTGGAAGATGGAAAACCACAGACCCTCCCAAAATCCGAACTTGGGAATGAACCGGGTGGCCAGCAGCAGGGCGCCTCCTCCCTCCAGGATGCAGGTGCCGATAAGGGCGTGGCGCACTACCCGGACCACGCCGGACATGCGGCTCAGGTTCATGGCCGAGGCCATAATGAGCCGCTGGGACAGGCCGATCCTGCGCCGCAGGGCAAAGGGCACCACCGAGATGAGGGTGACAAAGCCCAGACCGCCCAGCTGCAGCAGCAGCAGAATCACCAGCTGTCCAAACCAGGTCCAGTGCACCGCCGTGTCCACCATCACCAGTCCCGTGACGCAGGTGGCCGAGGTGGCGGTGAACAGACAGGTCAGCCACGGGGTGGGCACGCCGTCCCGGGCTGCCACAGGCAGGTGGAGCAGCAGAGCGCCCAGCAGAATGATCGCGCCAAATCCCAGCACAATGTACCGGGTTGGGTTTAACTTCTTCTGTTTTGTGCCGGAAAAAACCATAAAAAGGTCTCCTTAGGGGAAAAGTTGTCGGACGCACAGAAAGGCATACCAACGGAACAGTACCGCTGGTATGCCCATCCTGTTTTAGTCCAAAGGTCTCTTTGGTGGGACCACTCCAGACTTCACGGTGGGGACTACTCCTGTATCAGTACAGTTTGGCACCAGCGGGAATGTGGTCATCCACCATCAGACAGTGCAGTTTTTCAACGCCCTCCTCCTGGTGGATGGCGGAGATGATCATACCACAGGAGTCGATGCCCATCATCTTGCGGGGCGGCAGGTTGGTAA
>USCO01000088.1 GCA_900553135.1 uncultured Eubacteriales bacterium
CCGGTTTGAGCTGGGCATCAAGCGCTTCGCCCCCGAGATGAAGATCATCGCTCCCTGGAGAGAGTGGGACATCAAGGGCCGTGACGAGGAGATCGACTACGCCGAGGCCCACAACGTGCCCCTGAAGATCAGCCGGGAGACCAACTACTCCAAGGATAAGAACCTGTGGCACCTGAGCCACGAGGGCCTGGACCTGGAGGACCCCGCCAACGAACCTCTGTACGACAAGCCCGGCTTCCTGGAGATGGGCGTCTCCCCCGCCATGGCGCCCGACGCCCCCACCTATGTCACCCTGGACTTTGAAAAGGGCTGGCCCGTGGCCATCGACGGCGAGAAGATGAAGGCCAGCGACATCATCCGCAAGCTCAACAAGCTGGGCGGCGAGAACGGCATCGGCCTGCTGGACATCGTGGAGAACCGGCTGGTTGGCATGAAGGACCGGGGCGTGTACGAGACTCCGGGCGGCACCATCCTCTACAAGGCCCACGAGGTGCTGGAGATGATCACCCTGGACAAGGACACCAAGCACATGAAGAGCAAGCTGGCTGTGGACTTCGCTGACCTGGTCTACAACGGCAAGTGGTTCACTCCCCTGCGGGAGGCCCTGCAGGCCTTCGCCGTGGACACCCAGAAGCACGTCACCGGCACCGTGAAGCTCAAGCTCTACAAGGGCAACATCATCACCTCCTCCGTCACCTCTCCCGAGACTCTGTACTCCGAGAACCTGGTGACCTTCGAGGAGAGCGATTACAACCAGAACGACGCCACCGGCTTCATCAACCTCTGGGGCCTGCCCGACACTGTGCAGGCGCTGCGGGAGCAGGGTAAGCTGAAATAATTCCAAAACAAAGCAGCGGCGGGGGGTCATCCCCCGCCCTGCTATCTCATTTGAGGGAGCGGATACTATGAAACTTTGGGCTGGACGGTTCCAGAAGGAGACCGATACCCTGGTAAATGATTTTAACTCCTCCATCCAGTTTGACGCCCGGCTGTATCAGCAGGACATCAAAGGCTCCATTGCCCACGCCCACATGCTGGGCAAGCAGGGCATCATCGAGGAGCACGAGGTGGAGCAGATCGTCTCCGGCCTCCAGGCCATTCTGGAGGATATTGAGGGAGGCAAGGTGGAGTTCTCCGTGGACAACGAGGACATCCACATGAACATCGAGACCCTGCTCACCCAGCGGGTAGGAGAGGCGGGCAAGCGCCTGCACACCGCCCGGTCCCGGAACGACCAGGTGGCCGTGGATACCCGGCTGTACGTGAAGGAGGAGATCCCCAACATCATCTCCATGATCCTGGACCTGGAGGAAGTGCTGGTGGAGAAGGCCAAGGAGCACACCGACACCGTGATGCCCGGCTACACCCACCTGCAAAGAGCCCAGCCCACCACCTTCGCCCACTACATGATGGCCTACGCCAACATGTTCAAGCGGGACGTGACCCGGCTGGAGGACTGCCTGGAGCGGCTGGACGAGTGCCCCCTGGGCGCCGGCGCTCTGGCCACCACCACCTACCCCATCGACCGCTTCCAGACCGCCCAGGAGCTGGGCTTCAAAAAGCCCACCGACAACTCCATGGACTCCGTCTCCGACCGTGACTACGCCATTGAGCTGCTCTCCGACCTGTCCATCCTCATGATGCACCTGTCCCGGTTCTCCGAGGAGATCATCATGTGGTGCTCCTGGGAGTTCAAGTTCGTGGACCTGGACGACGCCTACTCCACCGGCTCCTCCATCATGCCCCAGAAGAAGAACCCCGACGTGGCCGAGCTGGTCCGGGGCAAGACGGGCCGGGTGTACGGCTCCCTCATTACCCTGCTGACCATGATGAAGGGCCTGCCCCTGGCCTACAACAAGGATATGCAGGAGGATAAGGAGGCCCTCTTTGACGCCATGGACACCGTGAAGGTGTGCCTGCCCGTCTTTGCCGCCATGGTGAACACCCTCACCGTGCGCCGGCACAACATGGAGCGGGCGGCCGCCGGCGGCTTCATCACCGCCACCGACTGCGCCGACTACCTGGTGAAGAAGGGCATGCCCTTCCGGGAGGCCTACATGATCGTGGGCCGGCTGGTGAACCTGTGCATCAAGAACCACGAGACCCTGGACACCCTGACCCTGCGGGACTTCCGGGCTATGTCCGAGCTGTTTGACGAGGGCGTCTATGAGGCCATGTCCCTGAAGCACTGCGTCAACGGCCGTACCGCCTACGGCGGCCCCTCCAAGCAGGCGGTGAACCACCAGATCTCCCTCATCGAGGAGTTTGTGGCCCAGCACAAGGGCTGAGTCCTGCCGCCGCCATTGCGTCTTTTGTCCCCAGGGCGTACAATAGAGGGCAGAGGCGCCGGTCTTTCCGGCCCAAATCATACAGAAGGGACGGATGGATATGGCACAGCGGAAAATCTTTATTGACGGCAAAGGCGGCGTGGTGGGCGCCAAGATCGCCCGGGTGCTTTCCCAGCGGGAGGACCTGGAGCTGCTGACCATCGCCCCGGAGCTCCACCGGGACGAGAACGAGCGGCGGCGCATCATGAACCAGGCCGACCTGGTCATCCTGTGCCTGCCTGAGGAGGCGGCCAAGCGGGGCGTGGAGCTGGTGGAAAACCCGGACACCCGGATCATTGACACCTCGCCCGCTCACCGCACCAGCCCCGGCTGGGTGTACGGCTTTGCCGAACTGCTGCCCGGACAGCGGGAGCGCATCCGCACCGCCCGCCGGGTGGCAAACCCCGGCTGCCACGCCTCGGGATTTCTTTCCACCGTGGCGCCCCTTACCGCCATGGGCATCCTGCCCCCGGACTATCCCCTGTCCTGTTTTTCCATCACCGGCTATTCCGGCGGGGGAAAGCATATGATCCAGGAGTTTCAGGACCCCAACCGGGCCCAGGAGCTGTCGGTTCCGGCCCTGTACGCCCTGGAGCTGCGGCACAACCATCTGCCTGAGATGCAGCACATTGCCGGGCTGGACCATCCCCCGGTGTTTGTGCCCATTTTAAGCGATATGTACAGCGGGATGTCCACCTCGGTGACCCTGCAAAACCACCTGCTGCGGGGCTACCCCTCCGCCCGGGATATTTGGGAGATGCTGTGGCAGCACTACCGCAGGCAGGCTCTGGTGACGGTGGCCCCCTTTGGGGGCGAGAGCGGACGGCTCGTTTCCAACGCCTTGGCGGAGACCGACCGCATGGAGATCACCGTCTCGGGAAACCGGGAGCAGACCCTGCTCACCGCCCGGTTTGACAATCTGGGCAAGGGGGTGGCCGCGGCGGCCATCCAGAATTTGAATCTGATGCTGGGACTGGAGGAGACCCGCGGATTGCAGGTATGAGTCCTTCCGGCGTTGTCAAGATACAGGAGGTATGATTATGAACACCCAACAGGAGCGGGCGAAGATTTTGACCGAAGCCCTTCCCTACATCCAGCGTTATAACGGCAAGATCGTGGTCATCAACTGCGGCGGCGTGTCCATGGCGGACCCCGAAATTCGTCAGGCCGTGGTTTCCGACATCATCATGCTGCGCCTGGTGGGCATTAAAGTGGTGCTGGTCCACGGCATCGGCCCCGAGGCCAAGCAGGCCCTGAAGGACGCGGGCATGGAGCTGCAGTACAAGGACGGCTATCCCTGTGTCAACAAGGAGAGCCTTGATCTGGTGCAGCAGGTGCTGTGCGGCAAGGTGAACAAGGACCTGGTGGGCACCCTCAATCAGGTGGGCGGCAAGGCCGTTGGCCTGTGCGGCATTGACGGCGGCATCCTCTCCGCCAAGACCATCAGCCCCGCCTACGGCTGCACCGGCGAGGTGACCAAGGTGGACGTGACCCTCATCAACAGCTTCCTGGAGCAGGGCTGCATCCCCGTCATCGCCACCGTGGCCCAGGGCACGGACGGTCTGGCCCAGGTCTACTCCGTCAGCGCCAATGTGGCGGCGGCCAAGCTGGCCGTGGCCCTGGGAGCGGAGAAGCTCATTCAGCTCACCGACGCCGACTCCCTGCTGCGGGACCCCGAGGCCCCGGAAAATCCCCTTCCTGTGCTGCCTCTGTCCAAGGTGCCCGCCCTCATCCGTTCGGGGGAGATCTCCCAGATCATGGTGCACAAGGTCAATTGCAGCGTAGAGGCGGTGCGTTCCGGCGTCAAGTCGGCCACCTTCCTGGACGGCACCGTGCCCCATGCCATTTTGCTGGAGCTGCTGTCCGACGAAGGCGTGGGCACCATGCTCACCCACTGATGAAAGGCAAGAGGTGAAGGAGATATGAAGAAGGACCTGCTGAAGCTGCTGGACCTGTCCGGCGAGGACATCCTGAAGATTCTGGACACCGCCGATCAGCTGAAGTTCAGCCAGAAGCATGGCATTGCCCATGACAAGCTCAAGGGCAAGACCCTGGCTATGATTTTTGAGAAAAATTCCACCCGGACCCGGGTGTCTTTTGAAACCGGTATGTACCAGCTGGGCGGCCACGCTCTGTTCCTGTCCAGCAAGGAGAGTCAGATCGGCCGTGGCGAGCCTGTGGAGGATACCGCTCGGGTGTTGCTGCGCTACTGCGACGGTATTATGATCCGGACCTTTGCCCAGGAGGAAGTGGAGACCCTGGCCAAGCACGCAAACATCCCCGTCATCAACGGTCTCACCGACTTCTGCCACCCCTGCCAGGTGCTGGCCGACCTCATGACCGTGCGGGAGCACAAGGCGGTGCTGGAGGGCCTGAAGATGTGCTACATCGGCGACGGCAACAACATGGCCAACTCCCTCATCGTGGGCGGCCTGAAGGTGGGCATGAAGGTCTCCGTGGCCTGCCCCGAGGGCTACGAGCCCCACCCCGACGTGCTGGCCTTCACCAAGAGCGACCCCAACTTTAAGTTCACCCTCTACCGCGATCCCAAGCAGGCCGCCGTGGGCGCCGACGTGGTGTTTACCGACGTGTGGGCCTCCATGGGCCAGGAGGAGGAGAAGGCCATCCGGGAGAAGGCCTTTGTGGGCTACCAGGTGAACAAGGAGCTCATGGCCCTCACCAATCCCGGCTGCATGGTGCAGCACTGTCTCCCCGCCCACCGGGGAGAGGAGATCACCGCCGACGTGTTCGAGGAGCACGCCGAGGAGATCTTTGACGAGGCGGAAAACCGCCTCCACGCCCAGAAGGCGGTCATGTACCTGCTCATGGGCGGAGAAGACTAAAAGTCCTTCCCAAGGAAGCGCCGGGTACGGGAAAGCCCCGTATCCGGCGTTTTTTGCCCCAAAACCAGACTTTACATGCCAGTTCGGGGAATGCTATAATGGCGGTACAGATCAGATGGCTGGTCTGCAGAGTCCCTTGTACAAAGGCTGTTGGCTCTGGTGGAGAGGAGGAGATTCCCATGGGCCGGTTGATTTTGTTGGTCCTGCTGTCCGTTCCCCTGGCAATGGTGCTGTTTTGGGCCTTTGCCACCCGGGGGCGCCGGGACCATCCCAAATGGGCGGTGCTGCGCCGCTTTCGCTATGCCCACCGAGGACTGTTTGACCGCACGCAGGGCGTGCCGGAAAACTCCATGGCGGCCTTCCGCCGGGCGCGGGAGGCGGGTTACGGCGTGGAGCTGGACGTCCATCTCACGGGAGACGGCCGCCTGGCGGTGATCCACGACAAGAACCTGCTGCGCACCGCGGGGGTGGATGCGGAGATCTCTGCCCTGTCCGTGCCGGAGCTGAAACGATACCGCCTGGAGGATACCGGGGAGCAGATCCCCCTGCTGGAGGAGGTTTTGGATCTGTTCCAGGGCGGGCCGCCCCTGCTGGTGGAGCTGAAGGCGGATTACTTCGATGTCAGCGAGCTGGTGGAAAAGACGGTGAAGCTGCTGGACCAGTACCGGGTGAATTACTGCATCGAGTCCTTCCATCCCGGGGTGCTGCTGTGGCTGGCCCGCCACCGCCCCGATATATGCCGGGGCCAGCTGTCGGAGAATTTCTGGCGCTGCCGGGGAGAGCTGAAGCTGTGGCAGGCCTTTGCCATGACCAATCTGCTCTCCAATTTCCTCACCCGGCCGGATTTCATCTCCTTCCGCCAGGAGCACCGCTTTGTGCCCGCGGTGTGGATGTGCCGCAAGCTCCACGGACTGAAAATGTTCGGCTGGACGGTGCGCAGCCAGCGGGAGATGGAGCAGCTGGAGCGGGAAGGATTTTCTGTGATTTTCGAGGGCTTCCAGCCCCCTATGCGCCGCCCTCTTAGGGTGCGATAAAAAATGGCCGCCCGGCTGGGCGGCCATTTTTTTATGGATTGAGTTGGGCAGATTTCTGCTCCAGCCAGGCGGTCATCTCTTCCAGCCCCTCGGGGGAGAGGGGGAAGGAGACCTCCTCCAGAATCTCGCTGAGCTCCTTGGTGAGAGGGCCCCGCCAGAGCTGGACCTGCAGCACTCCCTCCTGGGGGGCGATGAAGAACCGGGCCAGTCCCCGGTTTCCGTACCAGGTGTTTCCGTTCTCCCAGAAGGAGAGCGTGGGGATAAAAATATCGCTCAAAATGGATACGCTCCTTTGTTGTGGGACTTATTCCTCGGGGTCGGCCCAGTTGAGGGACCGGCCCACCGCCTTGTGCCAGCCGTCCAGCAGCCGCGTCCGGGTGTCGGGGTCCATGGCGGGGCGGTAGAAGGTGTCCGCCTTCCGGCGCTGGCGCAGCTCCTCCCGGTCCTTCCAGAAGCCCACGGCCAGTCCGGCCAGAGAGGCCGCGCCCAGGGCGGTGGTCTCCCGAATCACCGGGCGGAACACGGGGCGGTCCAGGATGTCGGCCTGGAACTGCATCAAAAACCGGTCCCGGCTGGCCCCGCCGTCCACATTGAGCTGGGTGAGGGGAATGCCCGTGTCCTTTTCCATGGCGTGGACCAGGTCCCAGCTCTGATAGGCGATGGACTCCTGGGCGGCCCGGATGATGTGGTCCCGGTTGGTGCCCCGGGTGAGACCCACCAGAGCGCCCCGGGCGTACATGTCCCAGTAGGGAGCGCCCAGGCCGGTAAAGGCGGGGACCAGGTACACCCCGCCGGTGTCGGGGACCTTGGAGGCGTAGTACTCCGCGTCCCGGGACTCGCTGATAAAGCGCAGCTCGTCCCGCAGCCACTGAATGACCGCGCCGCCCACAAACACAGAGCCCTCCAGGGCGTACTGCACCCGGCCGTCCAGACCGATGGCGATGGTGGACAGCAGGCCGTTTTCACTGCGGTAGAGGGTCTCGCCGGTGTTCATCAGTAAAAAGCAGCCGGTGCCGTAGGTGTTTTTGGCCTCGCCGGGGGCGAAGCAGGCCTGGCCGAAGAGGGCGGCCTGCTGATCGCCGGCGATGCCGGCGATGGGGACCTCCACCCCCTGAAGGTTGGCCATGCCGTACACCCCGCTGGAGTCCCGCACCTGGGGCAGCATGGACATGGGAATGTCCAGACGGCGGCAGATCTCCTCGTCCCAGCACAGACGCCGGATGTCAAAGAGCATGGTGCGGCTGGCGTTGGTGTAGTCGGTGACGTGGACCTTTCCCCCCGTCAGCTTCCACACCAGCCAGGAGTCCACGGTGCCGAAGAGGAGTTCTCCCGCCTGGGCCTTCTCCCGGGCCCCCTCCACGTGGTCCAAAATCCACTTGAGCTTGGTGGCGGAGAAGTAGGCGTCGATGAGCAGGCCGGTGTGCTCCTTGATGTATTGGGAAAATTCCCCATCGGCCAGCAGCTGCTGGCACAGGGAGGCGGTGCGGCGGCACTGCCAGACGATGGCGTTATAGATGGGCCGCCCGGTGGTCTTGTCCCAGACGATGGTGGTTTCACGCTGGTTGGTGATACCGATGGCGGCCACCTCGGCGGGGGAAATGCCGGTCTGGGCCATCACCTCGGTGAGCACCGACGACTGGCTGGACCAGATCTCCATGGGGTCATGCTCCACCCAGCCGGGCTTGGGGTAGTGCTGGGTGAACTCCCGCTGGGCCACCCCCACGATGTTCTGATCCCGGTCGAAGAGGATACAGCGGCTGCTGGTGGTGCCCTGATCCAGGGCGATGACATATTGCTTCATAAGGGGGCCTCCCGTATGTGTGGTGTTTGTATCATTATGCCAGAAAACGGGGGCGGTGTAAAGCGGCTCAGTGGTTGGCCATGGCGTAGATGGCCTTGATGTCCTCGTGTCCCAGCACCTGGAAGGAGCCGATGGTGCGCTGGCCGTAGAAGGTGCAGCGGCGGGCCAGCTCCTCCAGCTCCTCGTCGCTCTGGACGGGGCAGCCCAGCTCGCTGAGGCAGGTGGGCATCTTCAGGCTGCGGAAGTAGTCCACCGTCAGGACGATGGCGTGCTGGGCCAGCTCTTCCATGGACTCGCCGTCCAGGGGCAGGCCCCAGACCTTGACGCCCAGCTGGGCGAAGCGGCCGGGGTTGGTTTTCCAGCAGTAGGCGGCCCAGCTGCCCCACATGGCGGACAGGGAGGCCCCGGTTTCACATAGTTAAAGATATTGGTGTCGTTCAATCAATTTTGCCGATGAAGCGGTAGAAGATTTCTACCTCCTGTTCCCGGCTCCCGTCCTCGTTCTTGACCGCCTCATGGACAAGGATTTTTTCAATCAGCGTGTTCAAGAGTTCGGCGGTGAGTTCCGTGGGATTGACGCACTCTTTCATCAAGGCAATCCATTTTTCTGCGTCTGCGGCGCTCTGGCTTTCAGCGGCAATGACAGATTGAAGCTGTTCAATCTTTTCTTCCAGTTCCGCCTGTTCGCTTTGGTACTTCCCGGACAGCATATTGAAGTTGTATTCCGTGATACGCCCCGCCGCCCAGTCCTCATACATCCGGGCAAACAGGGTATCGACCTCTGCTTTCCGCTTCTCCGCTTTTTTCAGTTCAGCGGCCTGTTTTTTTCTTGCGGCGGCCTGTCCTTTGTCATTGGCGTTCAGCAGCCGTTTCAAAAGCTGTTCTTCATCGTGCTGTACCAGCCC
>USCO01000089.1 GCA_900553135.1 uncultured Eubacteriales bacterium
GGACATGACCGTCCACGGCTTTCGCCTGTTTGCCCTGAACTACCTGTTCTGCGGGGTGAATATCTACGCCTCCGCCTTCTTTACCGCTCTGTGTAACGGCCTCATCTCCGCCCTTATCTCCTTTGCCCGCACCCTGCTGCTGCGGGGCGGCATGGTGCTGCTGCTGCCCGCTCTCTGGGGTCTGGACGGCATCTGGTGGGCGGTGGTGGCCGCCGAGGGGCTGGCCGTTCTGGTCTCGCTGTTCTTCCTCATCTCCCAGCGCAAGCGCTACCACTACGCATAAAAAAGCGCGCGTTCCAGAATCTTCTGGAACGCGCGCTTCTTCAAAAACGGGTTATTTGTCCTCGCAGGTGTCCCGGACGTAGAACTCCACATTCTCCTCCCCCTGGGGGACGATCTGGAAGCGGTCCAGGGCGCGAATCAGCTTGGACAGCTTGGAAAAGCCGTAGTTGCGGGGGTCGAAATCGGGCTGCTTTTTCAGCAGAAGGTTGCCCAGCTTCCCCATGTGGGCCAGGCCGTCCTCCTGGCACAGGTCCTCCACGGACTCAGCGATGAGCTCCACGATCTCCTCCGGCGCGGGGCTGCTGGGGCTCTGGCTCTTTTTGCCGCCCTTTTTGGCGGCCCGCTTGGCCTGGGCCTCCTCCTTCTCCGCCTTCTGCTTTGCGGCCTCGGCGGCCTGCTTGGCGGCGGCCCGGATGACCTCGATATAGACAAACTTGTCGCAGGCCACGATAAAGGGCTTGGGGGTTTTCTTCTCTCCCATGCCGTACACCTTCATCCCGGCCTCCCGCAGGCGGGTGGCCAGGCGGGTGAAGTCGCTGTCGCTGCTCACCAGCACAAAGCCGTCGCAGTTGCCCGAGTAGAGGATGTCCATGGCGTCGATGATCATGGCCGAGTCGGTGGAATTTTTCCCGGTGGTGTAGCTGTACTGCTGGATGGGGGTGATGGCGGTCTCCAGCAGGATGGACTTCCAGCTGTTCATGTTGGGGCTGGTCCAGTCGCCGTAAATGCGCTTGATGGTGGGGGTGCCGTAGAGGGCCACCTCGGCCATCACATCCTTCATGGCGGTGCGGGAGGCGTTGTCCGCGTCAATGAGGACGGCCAGGCGCAGATCGTTTTCGTGCCCGTCCATGGCTTACCTCGCCCGGAGAATGGCTTCCACCTCGCCCAGCTGCTCCACGGTGTTCACGCCCAGCATCTCCTGGGGGGAGCAGGTGTCGCACAGGCCAACCCGCAGGCCCTTGGCCTTGAGGATGGCGGGTACGTCGGTGAGGTAGAACTCGCCCTGGGCGTTGTCCTGGCTCAGCTGGCCCAGGCTCTCCAGCAGGGGAGCGACGCGGAAGACGTAGGTGCCGGTGTTGACCTCGGTGATCTTCTTCTCCTCGGGGGTGCAGTCCCGGTCCTCCACAATGGCGCGGAAGGAGCCGTCGGCCTCCCGGGTGACCCGGCCGTAGTTGCCGCCCTCGTCCAGGTGGGCGGAGAGAAGGGTGCAGTCGTTGTTGTTCTCCAGGTGGGTCTGGACCAGAGCCTGGAAGGTCTCCTTCTTCATGAGGGGGGCGTCGCCGCAGCAGATGATGACGTGGCCGTCAAAGCCCTCCAGCAGGGGGGCGGCAAAGCGCACGGCGCCGCCGGTGCCGTTGAGCTGCTCCTGCACGGCGTGGGGATACTGGGGATAGGCGGAGAGGACGGCTTCCTTCTTCCAGCCCACCACCAAAATCACGTCCTCGGGGGGCAGAAAGTCCAGGGCGGTGAGAACATAGTGCAGCAGAGGCTTGCCGTCGGCCAGACGCATCACCTTGGGCAGGTCGATGCCCTCGGTCTGCAGGCGGGTGCCCTTGCCCGCGGCCAGTACCAGCGCTTTTACCTGATTCATTGGTCATTCTCCTTTTTCATAGCGGTGCGCTCCCACAGCTGGGGCAGCAGGCGGTAGAAGTCTCCCTGCTCCCGCCACAGGGCCAGCAGGGTGCCCTGGGCCACAGTGATGCGGGCGGGGACGTCCAAAAACTCGTTGCTGACCCCCAGAGGGAAGTCGGCGGTGAGGGTGTGGTCGGTGAGGGGGAACTTCAGACCCTCCAGGGTGACCCCCTGGGCCTTTCCGCTGAGGGAGAACACGGACAAAAAGCCGCTGAGCCCCTGGGGCAGGGTCATGGTCTCGTTGTGCAGGGCGGTGGCCACGGTGCCCTCGCCGGCCAGGATGCCCCGGGCCCCCTGGGTAGTGAGCCAGGACAGGGCCTGGAGGTTGGCCACGGTGTGCTCCAGACGGCCGCCCACGCCGCCCAGCAGCACAAAGCGGCGGTAGCCGCGGTTCAGGCCCTCCCGCAGGGCGTAGATCATGTCGGTGTCGTCCTTCATGGCGGGCAGCTGCACCACGTTGGGGTGCTTGGGCTTGTGGCCCAGGGAATCAAAATCTCCCACCACCAGATCGGGGGGCACGGCGTAGGCATCCAGGGCCTCGTAGCCCTTGTCGGCGGCGATCAAAAAATCCCCCATGCCGGGATGGGGACACAGGGACCATGACAGCGGCATGGCGCCCACAACATAACAAATTCCGGACTGTGTCACGGGGATACACTTCCTTTCCCCGGCCGGACTCCGGCCGGTCCATACAGATTCCATTATAATACACTTTCCCGTCCCTTTGCAAGGGCGGCGGGGCCTGCTCCTTGACTTTCCAGAGGGGGGAGCATACAATGGGACTACTGAAAAAAAGGACGAGGTGAAGCACATGTTCCACTATCTGGACAACGCGGCCACCACCTCCGTGCGCCCGGAGGCCATCCGGGCGGCGGTGGAGGCCATGGAGACGGGCTGGGGGAATCCCTCCTCCCGCTACGCCCTGGGCCAGCAGGCCGCCGGGGCGGTGAAGGGCTGGCGGGAGACCGTGGCCAAGGCCCTGGGCTGTGCCGGGGAGGAGCTGTACTTTACCTCCTGCGGCAGCGAGGGTGACAACTGGGCCATTGCCGGGGCGGTGGAGGTGAACCGCCGCAAGGGCAAGCACATCATCACCACCGCCATCGAGCACGCCGCCGTCATCGAGCCCTGCAAGGAGCTGGAGCGCCGGGGCTACGAGGTCACCTGGCTCAAGCCCGACCGCCAGGGCAACATCCCCCCCCAGCAGGTGGAGGAGGCCCTGCGCCAGGACACCGTGCTGGTGTCCATGATGCTGGTGAACAACGAGGTGGGCTCCGTCCTCCCCGTGGCCGAGACCGCCCGGGCCATCCGCCGCTCCGGAAGCCCCGCCCTGCTCCACTGCGACGCGGTGCAGGGCTTTTTGAAGGTGCCCTTTACCCCCAAGAGCCTGGGGGTGGACCTGCTCACCATCAGCGGCCACAAGATCCACGCCCCCAAGGGGGTGGGGGCTCTGTACATCCGCAAGGGGCTGCGCTTCCCGCCCCTCATCCGGGGCGGCGGACAGGAAAACGGTCTGCGCTCGGGCACCGAGGCCACCGCCCAGCTGGCCGCCTTTGCCGAGGCCGCCCGCCTGGGCAAGGCGGAGATGGCCCGGGACACCGCCCACATGGCCGCCCTGAAGGAGCAGGCCATGGAGCGCCTGACCAAGGAAGTGCCCGGCCTGAAGGTGGTCAATCCCCAGGGCGCCCCTCACATCCTGGCCGTCACCATGCCGGGGTATAAGAGCGAAGTGGTGGTGCGCTGGCTCAGCGACCGGGGGGTGTACCTCTCCTCGGGCTCTGCCTGCCACAAGGGAAAGCCCAGCCACGTCTTTGCCGCCCTGGGGCTGCCCAAGCCCGAGCTGGACGGCGCGCTGCGCATCAGCTTTTCCGGGGATACCACCCAGGAGGACCTGGACGCCCTGGTCCAGGGATTGGCCCAGGCCCAGAAGGAGTTATTCACCAGCCTGTCCTGACCAACCATTAAAGGAGGAGTATTCATGTTTTCCTACCTGCGCCGCCCAGCCGGCTTCTACCGCCGGGTGGGGGCGTTGGCAGCACCCATGATTCTGCAAAATCTCATCACCAGTACCCTGGCCATGGCCGACACCTTCATGGTAGGGATGCTGGGGGAAGCCCCCATGGCGGCGGTGACCCTGGCCAACATCCCGGTGTTTGTGGTGCAGCTGTTTTTCTTCGGCGTACAAAGCGGCGCCACCGTGCTCATCAGCCAGTACTGGGGCCGGGGCAATCTCCAGGCCATCAACCGGGTCACCGGTGTGGCCCTGTGGGCGGTGAACCTGGTGTCGGTCACCTTTGCCCTGATTTTGCTGCTGTTCCCCCAAGAATTTCTCAGTCTCTTTGGAAATGACCCCCAGGTGGTGGCCATGGCCGCCGACTATGGCCGCATTGTGGGGCTGTCCTATGTGCTCAACGGCATGACTCTGGTGTACATCGCCGTGTGGCGCAGCATGGAGCGGCCCAGACTGGGTATGTACATCCTGGCCGCCTCCATGACCGTCAACACCTGTCTCAACTGGGTGCTGATCTTCGGCAACCTGGGAGCTCCCTCCCTGGGTGTGCGGGGCGCGGCCATTGCCACCCTCACCGCCCGGGTGGTGGAGATCCTCATTGTGGTGGTCCACATGATGCGCACCCGCAGCTTCCGCTTTTCTCCCGGCAAGCTGCTGTGCCCCGGCCGGGAGATGACGGGACAGTTTCTCCGCTGCGCCGGGCCCGTGGTGTGCAACGAGACCCTGTGGGGCCTGGGCACCGCCATCTTCCCCACCATTATGGGCCACATGGCAGGCAGCACCGAGATCCTGGCCGCCTACACCATTGCGGGCAACGTGGAAAAGCTGTGTCTGGTCTTTGCCATTGGCATCTCGGGCACGGCCTCCATCCTCATTGGCCGGGAGATCGGCGCGGGCCGGGGAGACTCGGTGTACGAGCTGGGCCTGGTGCTGAACACCCTCAGTGTGGGAGTGGGCACCCTGCTGTGCATCTCCCTGCTGTCCTTTACTTATCTGGCCGGACCGGCCTGGTTCTTCCCCCTGTTCCATCTCTCCCCCGGGGCCTGCTCCATCGCCACCATGATGCTCACCGTCCTGGCGGTGATGATCCCCGTGCGGGACTTCAACCACTGTAATATCGTGGGTGTGCTCCGTGGCGGCGGCGATGTGAAGGCGGCCACCCTCATCGACCTGAGCCCCCTGTGGGTGGTGTCCATCCCCCTGGCCACTCTGGCCGGTTCCGTGCTGCACATGGACATCCTGTGGGTGTACCTGGCCATGAGCTGTGAGCACGTGGTGAAATGCGGCCTGGGCATCCTGCGCCTGCGCTCGGGCAAGTGGGTCCACGATCTGACCCGCATGGAGCCCTTCCCGGAATGAGAAAGGAGCGAATTGTGATGAAGTGTCTGGTTTTGATCGAAAATACCGTCCCCCAGGGCAGCAATCTGGAGGGAGAGCACGGATTGTCCCTGCTCATCTCCTACAAGGACCGCACCATCCTGCTGGATGCCGGGTCCTCGGGCAAATTTGCCGACAACGCCCAGAAGCTGGGGGCGGACCTGAGCAAGGTGGACTTCGCCGTCCTCTCCCACGGCCACTTCGACCACGCCGACGGCCTGCGCCGCTTCTTCCAGTGCAACGCCGCGGCCCGGGTGTATGCCCGGCCCTCCGCCGGGGACAGCTACTTCTCCACCTCCACGGGAGCCCCCCGGTTCATTGGGGTCCACCGGGATATCTGGGAGGGCTGCCGGGAGCGCTTTGACCTGTCCGCCGGGCCCCGGGCCCTGGGGGACGGGGTGTGGCTGCTGCCCGAGACCGTCCACGGCGGCCCCTTTGCCAGCCGGGAGACTAACCTGCTGCGCAAGGTGGGGCCTGATCAGTTCGTGCCCGACGACTTCTCCCACGAGCAGTCCCTGGTGCTGGAGGGGGAGCAGGGACTGGTGGTGTTCAACTCCTGCTCCCACGGGGGCATCGTGAACATCGTCAAGGGGGTTAAGGAGCAGCTCCACCGCCCGGTGTACGCCGTGGTGGGCGGCCTGCACATGTTCAGCGCCTCCGCCCCCTCGGGGATGAACTGCCCTGGGGAGTACGTGGGCCAGGTGGCCCGGGCCCTGCGGGACGAGGGCGTGAAGCGGGTGTATACCGGCCACTGCACCGGCCCGGCGGCGGCCCAGCTGCTGGAGCGGGAGCTGGGCGGGGGATTGGTGCTCCTCACCACAGGCATGACCTTTACCGTATAACGAGAAAATCCCCCGGCCATAGGCCGGGGGATTTTTTATCCTTATTATGCTTCGGGGAAAGATTCATAGGGCTGGGTGGAGGAGATGGTAAGGCCCAGATCCTCCAGCACCAGGTCCTCGCCGCCCGGGCCGCAGAAGTAGACATCCACGCTGTCGGGGTCGCCCATGCCGGGGACCACCGCCCAGGCCTGCAGGGTCTTCTTCACGCTGTCCAGAATGGTCTGGTCCAGCTGGTAGCTGTCATACACATGAAACTCGTCCTTCTGCTCCTCCGGAGGGCCGGAGAACAGGGAACAGGTCTGGGCAAAGGTGACGGTGATGCCCCCCTTGCCGGTGAAAATCTCCCCGTCCAGGTCCAGATTCCAGCCGGTGAGCTGGGCCATCTGGGCCACCACCTCCTCGGGAGGCACCAGGCCGGTGTCGGTGAGTTCTCCCTCATAGACGCTGTCATACTGGGTGAACTGATCCCTGGAGCCGATGTACAGGGTCACGGTCTCCCCGTCCTGGGGCTGCTCCTGGGAGCTGTCCTCCTGACTCTGGGAGGCGTCGCCCTGGCTCTGAGCGGGGGACTGGGAGGAACTGCTCTGGCTGCCCTGGGTGGAGGAGGGGTCCTCCTGCACCTCATCCTGGGGGGCACAGGCCGCCAGGGTCAGCAGCAGGGCCCCGGCGCACAGCAGAGAAAAGATGGATCGCATGGCAAACTCCTTTCTAGATAAGAGAAAAAGCGCCCTCTCCAGAGGGGTGCCCTGCTGGGGAAGAACGCTTTTCCATGTCAGCGCTTTTTCTTGCGCTTGTCAAAAAAACCTTTCAGGCCGCTCTCTTCGGGCAGGTCCTCGCCCATGGACTGGGCAAAGGCCCGCAGGGCCTCCTTCTGCTCACTGTTGAGGGAGGTGGGCACCTGGACCCGCACGGTGACGTACTGGTCGCCCCGGCCGCGGCCCCGCAGCTCGGGAATGCCCTTGCCACGCAGGCGGAAGGTGGTGCCCGGCTGAGTACCGGCGGGCAGGGTGTACTTCACCTTGCCGTCGATGGTGGGGATCTCCAGCTCGGCGCCCATGGCCGCCTGGAAGAAGGAGACGGGCTGCTCATAGAGCACGGTGGTGCCGTCACGGCGGAACTGGGGATGGGGCTTGACCCGCACACCCACAATGAGGTCGCCGGCGGGGCCGCCGTTTTTGCCGGCGTTGCCCTGACCCCGCAGGGAGATGGCCTGGCCGTCGTCGATGCCGGCGGGGATGGTGACGGTGATGCGCTTGCTCTTCTTCACGCTGCCGCTGCCGCCGCAGGATTTGCAGGGGCTGTGGATGATCTTGCCCGTGCCCCGGCAGCGGGAGCAGGGAGCGGTGCTGGAGAAGGCGAAGCCGCCGGTGCGCTGCTGTACCCGGACCACGCCGGTGCCCCGGCAGTCGGGACAGGTCTCAGCGGTGGTGCCCGGCTCACAGCCGGAGCCGTGGCAGGCGTCGCACTCCTCGGTGCGGTTGAGGTTAATTTCCTTCTCGCAGCCGAAGGCGGCCTCCTCAAAGGTGATGGTCAGGTTGGCCCGCAGGCTCTCCCCCTTCTGGGGGCCGTTGCGCCGCTGGCCGCCGCCGCCGAAACCGCCGAAGCCCCCGCCGAAGAAGGAGCCGAAGATGTCGCCCAGGTCGATGTCCCCCATGTCGAAGCCGCCAAAGCCGCCGCCGGGGCCGCCCGCGCCGTAGTTGGGGTCCACCCCCGGGTGGCCGAACTGGTCATAGCGGGCCCGCTTCTCCTTGTCGGACAGGATGCTGTAGGCCTCGTTCACTTCCTTGAACTTGCCCTCGGCCTCTTTGTCCCCGGGGTTCATGTCGGGGTGATATTTTTTGGCCAATTTCCGGTAGGCCTTTTTGATCTCATCATCCGAGGCACCCTTGCTGACGCCCAGCACCTCGTAGTAGTCGCGTTTCTGTTCTGGCATATGGTTCACCAACTTTACAAGTGGAGTTATAAACATGGGAAATGGCGGGGACATCCCCCGCCTTTCCCTTTGTTCTCACGCTGCGGATTGGGCACACGGCCGGGTCGCTTTCGCTCCGTCTCCGGACACAAACAGCCGTATTTCATCCGGCTTGGTTTGTATCCGTCGCTGCGTTCCAAGCTCCCCTGTGTGCCTATCCTCCGCGCTTATTTCTTACTTCTTGTCGTCGTCCACAACGGTGTAGTCGGCGTCCACCACGTCGTCGCCGCCGTTGCTGCCGCCGGCCTGGCCGCCAAAGTTGGCGCCGCCCATGTCGGGGCCGGCCTGGCCGCCCTGCTGCTGGTAGAGCTTCTCGCTGACAGCGTAGAAGGCCTTCTGCAGCTCCTCGGTGGTGTTCTTGATGGCCTCGGTGTCGGAGCCCTTCAGGGTCTCCTTCAGCTTGCCCAGAGCGTTCTCAATGTTGGAACGGTCGCCGGCGTCCATCTTGCCGCCCATCTCCTCCAGGGCCTTCTCGGTCTGGAAGACCATCTGGTCGGCCTGGTTGCGGGTGTCGGCAGCCTCGCGCTGCTTCTTGTCCTCGGCGGCGAACTGCTCGGCCTCACGCACGGCCTTGTCGATGTCGTCCTTGGACATGTTGGTGGAGGAGGGGATGGTGATGTGCTGCTCCTTGCCGGTGCCC
>USCO01000090.1 GCA_900553135.1 uncultured Eubacteriales bacterium
ACCAGCACCTCATCCGGGTGGGGGAGGGAGCGCTCATTTTCGATTTTCTCGATCCGCTCGGGGGGAAGGGACTCCAGCAGATCGCTGGCTGACTCTCTTGTCAAATGGAGGGCCTCCCGAATCCGCTGGTAGATATTCTTATTTGCTTTTGTGGAAACTCTCGCCATAGTCAAGCAACCTCACCTTATATGATCTTGCTGTCATTATACGGTGTTTCCTGGGAAATGGCAATTCGGATTTCAAGCCATGAGCCGTGGAGTGGGCGGGAAGCACAAAAAGCGCCCGGGGAACTGAAGTTTCCCGGGCGCTGAATCCATCATTTTTTCTTATTCAAACTTGGGCAGGGTATTGGCTCCGTGGGGCATGAGGGTGGCCCGCAGGTCCTTGCCGCCGTTAAGCTCTCGGGACAGCTCCAGAGCCTGATCCAGGGTCTTGACCGCGTGGATCTTGGAGGGGCCGAAGTCCGCCTGCTCCATTTCGGTGACCACGATCATATGGTACTTTTCGGCGCTCTCCGCAAAGAGGTAGCCGATGAAGGCGCCAATGGAAAAATTCTCCCGCAGATCCTTTTCCCGCTCCACCATGGTGGCAAACCCCGCAATCTGGCGCTGGGTATCGGCACTTCCGAAGCCCTCCTGGGACCGGGTCACCAAAATGATGGTACCGCCGTCCTCCACCACCTCCAGGGCGTTGGAGAGGGTCTTGATGGTCTGGTAGAAGTTCAGGTCTTTGGGGAAGCCGCCTGCGCTGGCGATCACCAGGGGAGTCTTCTCCTTGGCCGGTACGCCATACATCCGGTCCACCAGATCGCAGGCCGCCCGGTGGGCGGTGATCCAGTTTCCGGCAAAGGCGGCGATGACCTGCTGGTCATCGTTGACCACCACATTCACCAGGAAGGTGGGGTTGGCCATGGAGCAGGCCTCCATCATGTCAGCGTGGACGGGGTTATTTGCGTTCATATTGGCGCTGCGCACCTGGGGATTGGAGCCGTTTCCCAGGCCGGGATTCAGGGCCAGATTGTGGTTTTTCATAATCGTCTCCCGACCGGCAATGCCGGGCAGGATGCTCTTGCGGCCGCCGCCGAAGCCCGCCATAAAGTGGTACACCACGCCGCCGGTGAGGATGATCTTGTCACAAGCCAGAGCCCGCTTGTCCAGCCACACCGGAGTGCCCCGGGTAGTAGTGCCCACATAGGCGAGATTTTCCTCGTCGGTACACACGTGATCCGCCAGCTCAATGCGGTCGTAGACCTCCTTAGTCACCAGGCCCATGTGCTCTTCCGGGGTCTGGCGGCGGTGGGTGCCGGTGGCGGAGATGATCAGCATGTCCTCGTCCCGGACGCCGGCGGATTCCAGCTCTGCGATCAGTACGGGGATATAGGTCTCCGGAGACTGCCAGCGGCGGGTGACATCGGAGATGATGATGCACACCTTATCCCCGGCCTTCACCAGTTCCTTCAGGGGGGCAGAGTCCACGGGATGGTCCAGGGCCCAGCGGATGTGCTCTGCCGGGGTCCGCTGGGGCAGTTCCACCTGGTTTGGCTCCAGCTCCGCCGCAATCAGGTCCGCAGGCAGGTGGACCTCAAATTCCTCCGTTCCGCATTTCATAGGTTCCATTTTCATGCTGAGTCATTCCTTTCCAAGGGTTTTTCCTGTGCCGAATCATTCATTGCAAGTATACTGCACCCACGGAAAAAAGTCGATGTGAACTTGGGTAAAAAATGCACATTCCCACAGGTCGGAACGTTCCGGGGGATGTGCATTTTCATAGGGATATCCCAGACAGGCTGGGCGGTGCCGTGATATCCAGTGACTTTCATAAGATTTGTATATCATACAAAAGTGCTCTTCGAGGAGGGCGGGACTCCCGTTACAACCATTATCGTGATTGCGCACAAAAAACATGGCCTAAAATTATCCATTTCATCGAAAATGATGTGGCGGGTGGTGTTCTTGATATACTTCTTACTTTTTTGATATACCAAAAAAGTTTTCATAACTATACTTCAAGCCAAGATAACACGCCAAAAGGGGAGAGAAAACTATGGAAAAAATCAACGGCGTTAATTTGGGGAACTGGCTGGTTCTGGAAAAGTGGATGTGCCCGGCATTGTTTGACGGCACAACCGCAGAAGATGAATATTACCTGGCTCACCAGTTATCTCCGCAGATGTTTGAGATGCGTCTGAAGCTCCACCGCAGTGAGTATATCACCGAGCGGGATTTTGCCCACATCGCCCACATGGGGCTGAACAGCGTACGCATTCCCATTCCGTACTTTATTTTTGGCGACCGGCCTCCCTTCTTGGGGTGTATCCAGGAGCTGGACAAGGCTTTTAACTGGGCGGAAAAATACAGCCTGACCATTCTGCTGGATCTGCACACCGTTCCCTTGAGCCAGAACGGCTTTGACAACGGCGGCATCTCCGGTGTGTGCAAATGGAGCCAGCTGCCCGAGGAAGTGGAGTTTGTGCTGGAGGTTTTGGAGCGGCTGGCCCAGCGCTACGGGACCCGGAAGGGCCTGCTGGGGATCGAACCCCTCAATGAGCCCCTGACCGGTGGAGCGTGGGATGTCTTTGATATTTCCAACCGCTATCCTCCTGTAGATCCTGAACTGGCAAAGGGAAGCGCCCCCATCACCCTGGAATTCCTCCGGGATTTCTATACAAAGGCATATGACCGGATTCGCAAGCACATGGCCGCGGATAAATACGTGGTCTTCCACGATGGCTTCCAGCTCCATGCCTGGAAGGACTTTTTCCAGAGCGGGGACTTCCGCAACGTGATTCTGGACACCCACCAGTATCTGATGATGGCCGAGAGCATGGGCTGCGAACAGACCCAGGAGGGCTACCTCTCCTATATCCAGGAGCACTACGCCAAGGAGATCGCCCAGGTGCAGGAGTATGTGGATGTCATCTGCGGCGAGTGGAGCCTGTTTAATTCCCTGGCCGTAGGGGTGGACACCAAGGGGGGCCAGTCCGTGCTCAACGGCATGGATTTCTCCCAGCAGGACAACCGCCTTTCCGACGCAAAGCGCAAGCAGCTCTACCGCTCCATTGCCCAGGCGGAGCTGGACGCCTGGAACCAAGGCAGCGGCCACTACTACTGGAACTATAAGCTGCTGCTGGACCCCACCAATGATCCAAACTGGTATGGCTGGGACTGCTGGGACCTGGGAAAAAGCGTCTCCGAAGGCTGGTTCCCGGTCCCCAGCGAAACCTGAAAATCCGCGCCAACAAATGCAAGGAATGAGAGGGAAAAACAATGGTAAAAGAGAAGTTGACGTTTCGTAAGATCCTGGAGCGCTTTTCCTATGGCTGCGGCGACTTTGGCTGCAACATTATCTACACCGCCATGTCGGTATACCTCATGTTCTACTACACCGATTACGCCGGGGTCAGCAGTGCGGCAGTGGGCGTGATCATGCTGATCTCCCGAGTGTTTGACGGTGTGAGCGACATCATCATGGGTGTCATTGTGGACCGCACCAAGTCCCGCTTCGGCAAGGCAAGACCGTGGCTTCTGCGCATGTGTATCCCCTTTGCCGTGTCCGGCGTGCTGCTGTTCTCCGTGCCCACAGGCTGGTCCTCTGCGGCCAAGCTGGTGTACGTATTTGTGACCTACAATCTGGTCTCCACGGTAGTCTATACCGCCATCAACGTTCCCTATTCCGCGCTGAACGCCCTGATGACCCAGGACCCCTATGAGCGGTCCGTGCTGAGCATTTTCCGCAATCTGCTGGCTACCGCCGGCACACTGACCATCAACACCTTTACCCTTCCTCTGGTGGAGCTGTTTGGAAACACCGCCTCCGCCTGGACCAAGGCCTTCGTGGTGCTGGGCGCGGTTGCCGTGGCTGCCTTCCTCATCAACTTCTTCGGCACCAAGGAGCGTGTGCGCCCCGCAGTCAAGGACGGGCAGGCAAAGGATGTGCCCTTTACCACCGGCGTGAAGGCCCTGTTCCAGAACAAGTACTGGATCATGATGACCGGACTGCTGGCCCTCTTCTTCCTGATGTATTCTGTCAACGGCGGCGCCACCGTCTTTTATGCCAAGGACATCCTGGGGGACAAGAACCTGGTCACCACCATCAACGGCATTTTCAATTTGGTGCAGATCGTGAGCATGTTCTTTATCGCCATGCTGGTCAAGCGCTTCGGCAAGCGAAATGTGTTTGCCCTGGGCCTTGTTTTTGACATCGTGGGCATGCTGGTGCTGAACTACTCCGGCGGCGCTATGAACCTGATCGTGATTTCCAGCGTGATCCGCGGTGTGGGCAATGCCTGCGGCGGCGCCACCATGTGGGCCATGGTGTCCGACACCATTGACTATGGCGAGTGGAAAACCGGCTACCGCACCGAGGGTCTGGTGAACAGCGCCTGCAGCTTTGGCTATAAGATCGGCAACGGCATCGGTCCCGCTGTGCTGGGCCTCATTCTGGAGGTCGGCGGCTATGTGGGCGAAGCCGCCGTTCAGACCGCGGAAGCCCTGTTCTCCATCGAGGTCTGCTTTGTGTGGATCCCCATTGCGGTGTATGTGTGCGGCCTCATCATTCTGAAGTTCTGGCACCTGGACCAGGAGTTCAGCGGTATCCTGGCCGACCTGGAGAAGAGAAAGACTGAGGGTAACTGATAGGAGGAAATTGCAGCTATGATTCAAAATCCCATTCTTCCCGGCTTTAATCCGGACCCCTGTATCTGCCGCAAGGGAGATGACTACTACCTGGCGGTGTCCACCTTTGAATGGTTTCCCGGCATTCCCATCTATCACTCCAGAGACTTGAAGCACTGGGAGCTTTACACCCATGTTCTCACCGACGATGAGAAGGTGGACCTGAAAAAGCTCCCCAGTGCCAAGGGGATTTGGGCGCCCTGTCTCACCTACTGCCAGGAGGAGGACCTGTTCTACGTGGTCTACGGCGTGATGAACTCCATGAATGCCCGCTATTTTGATGTGGACAACTACCTCATCACAGCCAAGGACATCCGCGGCCCCTGGAGCGAGCCGGTGTACCTGCACTCCTCCGGCTTTGACGCCTCCATTTTCCATGACGACAACGGCAAGAAATACATCGTCTCTCTGGAGTGGGAGACCCGCCTGGGCTATGAGAAGCCCGGCTCCATCTGCATGGTGGAGTACGACCCCGTGAAGAAAGAGATTGTGGGCTATCCCAAGCGGATGTGGCGCGGCGGGACGGACCGGGGCTGCATCGAGGCGCCCCACCTGACCAAGCGAGGGGAGTATTACTACATCATGTGCGCCGAGGGCGGCACGGGCTATAACCACTGTGTCACCATGGGCCGCAGCTCCCAGGTCTGGGGGCCCTATGAGCGCGACCCCCAAAATCCCATTGTCACCAGTGTGCCCGGCGTGTCCTACGAGCGCAGCGACCCGGACCATCTGAAACCCAAGTATTTTAACCCCGATTCTGTCCTGCAGAAGTCCGGCCACGGCAGTTATGTGGAGCTGCCCACCGGCGAGGTCTACCTGGTGCACCTGTGCGCCCGCCCCTTTGTCCCCGAGCTCAGCTGCACCCTGGGCCGTGAGACGGCCATCCAGAAGATGATGTGGACGGAGGACGGCTGGCTGCGCATGGCAGACGGCTCCAATCTGGCCAAGATGGAGGTTCCCGAGTCCCACCTGCCCGAGGTCCCGCTCCAGATGCCCCCTGCCTTTGATGACTTCGACAGCCCGCAGCTGGGGAATTTCTACTACGCTCCCCGCATCATGCCCTCCCGGTTTGCCGACGTCACGGCCCGCCCCGGCTGGGTCCGCCTGCGGGGACAGGAGTCCCGCACCTCGCTGAATAAGGTGAGTATCCTGGCCCGCAAGCTCACCAGCGTCCATGCCCGGATTACCACCAAAATGGACTTTACCCCCGAAGTGCACCAGCACAGCGCCGGACTCATCCTCTATTACGATAACATGAACTATATCAACCTGCGCAAGTACTACAGCGAGACCCTGGGACGCAGTGCCCTGTCCATCATTCATCTGGAAAACGGGGAGAAAACGGAGTTTCTCAATACCCGCATTCCCGTGGACGATGTCCCCATCTATCTGCGCCTGACCATTGAGGGGCGCCGGGCACAGTTCTTCTGGAGCTATGATAATGAGGAATACCATGCCATCGGCCGCTGCTTTGCCACCGCCCATTTCTCCGATGAATACTGCAAGTTTGGAGAGTTTACCGGCACCATGGTGGGCATCACCTGTGCCGACCGGGTGAAGCACAGCCACTATGCCGACTTCGATTTCTTTGAATACCTGGCCGACGAGGATCGTCCCGTGGACGATTGACCAACAGGCGAACTGTGGGGTTGCGCCCACAGTTCGCCTGTTTCTAAGGAAATCATTTTGAAAGAAACGCCATGTTGCAGTGGCTCTTTTCATCCGTTCCTGGTAAAATAGAACAGAAAGGTTGGTGATGCACTTGTTAGACACAACGGAGCTGTGCAGCCATCTGGTCCATCTGAGCCATGTGCCCATCCGATATTATGATGCCAATGGGGCGTACCAGTGTACCTATGCAGATCAGGGCGGGTACCCCGACCCCCTGCGGTGTGATCCGGATTTGGAAACCATGCTGCTGGAAAAGGCGTCTGTCTGTGTCCCAAAACTGCATTTTGAGCTGGATGGCGTAGTATATGGGATCATCCATGCCAAAGAGCAGGGGATCTTTCTGGTCGGTCCCGGTTGCCTGGTGCAGCGCAGCCAGGAGATCACGCAGCAGATGGTGCGGATGCATCATATGGCCCCCCAGAAGCCTTACCGTATGTCCAGCTGCACGCTGGAGTTTTTCTTTTCGCTTCTATCCATGCTGTATCACCATCTCACCGGGATTTATCTGAATTGGACCGAAATAATGGCCCGAGGGACGGAAGAGGAATATTTAAAGGGCCTGGTACAGAAAAAACTGGATCATGTCTATGACAATTATAACGGGCAGGGGAAGGTCCATAATCCCTACAGCCAAGAGGAGCGGGAGCAGGACAGCATCCGCAGGGGAGATCTGGAGTCGCTGCGCAAAAGCGTTCAGGAGACCTATGTGGGGGAAATCGGAACGCTGGCCAATAACCCGCTGCGCCACGCCAAAAATATCGCCATCACCTTGATCGCCCTGTCCAGCCGCTCCGCCATTGCAGGGGGAATCCCCTCTGAGATCGCCTACTCTCTGTCCGACGCCTATGTGCTGCAGGTGGAAGAGCTTTTGCAGGCGGATGAGGTCATTGCCCTGGCCCGCCAGGCCGAGGTGCACTATGCCACGCTGGTGCGGGACCACATCAACGGAATGCAGAAAAACGCCCTGGTGACCCGCTGCAAGGAAGAAGTGGCAAAACGGCTGCATCAAAAGATCACCGTGGGGCAGCTGGGGGTGACCCGCAACTACCTCTCTCAGCTGTTTATGAAGGAGGAAGGCGTCCTGCTGCTGGACTATATCCTGGAGCAAAAGATCCAATCCTCCTTGCAGGCCCTGCGCTATACCAAGGAAACGTATGGAGAAATCGCCTATCAGCTGGGCTTTTCTTCCCAAAGTCATTTTGGACAGGCATTTAAAAAAGTCATGAATATGACCCCAAAGCAGTACCGCGATCAATATTCAACGTAGCAAAGGAGAGCTGGTATGTTATATATTGGCATTGATCTTGGCACCTCCGCCGTAAAGCTGTTGCTGATGGACGAGGAGGGCCAAATTCAGAATGAAATCTCCCGGGCGTATCCCCTGGAGTTCCCACAGCCCGGCTGGAGCCAGCAGAACCCCGAGGACTGGAAAGCCGCCGTGCTGGAGGGCATCCCCGCCCTGCTGGAGGGCTTTGACAAGTCCCAGGTGGCGGGCATCGGAGCCGGCGGCCAGATGCACGGCCTTGTGGTGCTGGACGAGCAGGATCAGGTGATCCGCCCGGCCATCCTGTGGAACGACGGGCGCACCGCCCAGGAGGTGGACTACCTCAACGAGGTGGTGGGACGGGAAAAGCTGTCCGCCCTCACCGCCAACATCGCCTTCGCCGGGTTTACCGCACCCAAGATTTTGTGGATGAAGAAGCACGAGCCGGAGAATTTCCGGCGCATCCGCAAGATCATGCTTCCCAAGGACTACATCAACTACATCCTCACCGGCGTCCACTGCACCGACTACTCCGACGCCAGCGGCATGCTGCTGCTGGACGTGGAGCACAAGTGCTGGAGCGGGGAGATGCTGGAGCTGTGTGGTATCACCGAGAGCCAGATGCCCCAGCTCTTTGAGAGCTATGAGGCGGTAGGTACCCTGCTGCCTGAGATCGCCGAAAAACTGGGCCTGCCAGAAACCGTAGTGGTGTGCGCCGGTGCGGGGGACAATGCCGCCGCCGCCGTAGGAACCGGAACGGTAGGGGAGGGGGGATGCAACATCTCCCTGGGCACCTCGGGCACCCTGTTTATCTCCAGCGACCACTTCGGCGTGGACCCCCACAACGCCCTGCACGCCTTCGCCCACGCCGACGGCTGCTACCACCTGATGGGCTGTATGCTCTCCGCCGCCAGCTGCAACAAGTGGTGGATGGATGATATCCTGGGCTCTCAGGACTACGCCGGGGCCCAGAAGGACATCACCGACGACAAGCTGGGCCGCAACCATGTGTACTTTTTGCCCTACCTCATGGGCGAGCGCTCCCCCATCAATGATACCGATGCCCGCAGCGTCTTTATCGGCATGACCATGGACACCAGCCGCACCGACCTGACCCAGGC
>USCO01000091.1 GCA_900553135.1 uncultured Eubacteriales bacterium
AGTCGGGGATCTGCTTTGCCTGCTCGTACAAGCGTACATAGCTCTCGTGGCGGCTCTTGGCGATCTCGCCCGCCTTCACCGCCGCCAGTACCGCGCACCCTTTTTCCTTCACATGGGCGCAGTCCTGGAAACGGCACTGGTCCACATAGGGGGCGAACTCCCGGAAGCGCCCGGCCAACTCCTCCTTGCGGCACAGCTCCATTTTGTCCACGTCAAAGGAAGAAAATCCCGGCGTGTCGGCCACGATGCCGCCGCAGGACAGGCGGAACAACTCCACATGGCGGGTGGTGTGTCGGCCGCGGCCCAGCTTTTCGCTGACCCCGCCGGTTTTCAGTGCGATGCCCGGCTCCAGTGCGTTGAGGATGCTGGACTTGCCTACGCCGGAGTTACCTGTAAAGGCAGATACCTTTCCGGCAATCAGCTCCCGCAAACGGTCCATGCCCTCCCCTGTCTCGGCGCTGACCCGCAGGGTGGGAAAGCCGGCCTTCTCATAGATCCGGGCCAGGTCCTCTCCGGGGGCCAGGTCGCACTTGTTGATGCACACGATGCTCTCGCAGCCCCGGCCCTCGGCAATGGCAATGACCCGGTCGATGAGGAAGGGGTCGGTCACCGGAGTGGCCTGGGCGGCAATGATGACCAGCTGGTCAATGTTGGCCACCGCCGGGCGGTAAAATTCGTTCTTCCGGGGCAGGATGGCGTCCAGTGCCCCCTGGCCGTTGTCCAGAGGGGTGAAGGACACCCGGTCCCCCACCAGAGGGGTGAGCTTTTCATGGCGCAGCTTGCCCCGTCCCCGGCAGGCGGTGAGGGTGCCGGTGCCGTCATCCACGTAGTAGAAGCCGCTGAGGGCTTTTAAAATCATTCCTTCCATCAGCTCTCGAAATCCACGACCTGGCTGCTGTACTTATTGCCGTCCACATAGAGGGTAAAGGTCTCCTGACCGTTGCCCTTCAGGTCCACCTCAAAGCCCAGCTGCAAAGAGGTGTCGTACTGGTGATCCCACACAGAGTTGCCGTCCTGGTCCACCACGGACACGTTGACCACACTGCCGGTGTCGGGCAGGGTAAAGGTCACGGTCTTGGTCACCTCATCGGGCACGGGGATGGAGTTGGGGTCGGGGCCCAGGCTGATGATCAGATTGATCTTGGTGCCCTTTTCCACCATGGTATCCTTGGCCACGGACTGGAAGCAGACCTCCCCTTCCTCATAATCGTTGTTGTAGGCGCTCTCGGTGGAGCCCACACTCAGACCCATGCTCTCCAGAGATTTGGTGGCCAGGTCCAGAGTGTTGCCCAGCACATCGATCATGGGTACGCTCTCGGTTTCCTTACCCAGGCTGATGACCAGGTAAACGGTGTCGCCCTTGCTCAGGGTCTCACCCACGGCGGGGATGGTGGAAATGACGTGATCCTTCTCCACCTTGTCGTCGTAGGCGGTCTTAGTGGTAAAGTCGATTTTCAGGTTCAGGTCGTTCTCCTGGCTCAGGGTCTTCAGCTGGCTGTTGGCCGACACCAGGGTCTCCCCTGACAGGTCAGGCATCAGCACGTCATCGCCCGGGCCGGAACTTACCACTACCTGGATCACCCGGCTGCCGCCGTCATATTTGCTGTTGGCGGTGGGCGTCTGCTCCAGAATGGTGCCTGCCTCTTTGTCACTGGCCTGTTCCTGAACGATCTCCAGGGTAAATTCGCCCAGCAGGTCGGTGTTTTCCTTGACCTCGCTGTAAATCTGACCGGTGACCGAGGGCACCCGCTCTCCGCTGGAGGGCTGGAAGCTGCCGCGGAAAACGGTAGAGAACATGATGAACACCAGAGCGGCCACAAAGGCCAGGATGGCCACCACCGCGCCGATGATGGGCCAGTTTACCTTGTGGGGCTCGTCGTCCTCCGGTTCGGGCTCCTCCTCTACCCGGCGGCGATGCTGCGGCCGGGGGGTGCTGCCGGTGCGGTCAAAGGACTCCCGGGGGGCGGCGTTTTTCACCGCCGAGGGCACGGGACGGATCTTGGTGTGGTCCAGATCCTCCTCTTCCTCCTCATCTTCAAAGCCAACGTTCTGGTAGTCGAAGTTGATATTGGGATTTTTGCGGAACTCCTCCAGGTCGGCCAGCATGGCGTCGGCGGAGGGGTAGCGGTTGTCGGGGTTGGGGGCCATGGCACGCATGGTGATGGCCTCCAGGGCCTCGGGAATGGTTGGGTCGATCTCCCTGGGCGACAGGGGGATGGAATTGATGTGCTGAATGGCCACCGAGACGGGGGTGTCTCCCTCAAAGGGCAGACGGCCGGTGATCATCTCATAGAGCACCACGCCGGCGGAGTACAGGTCCGACCGGGCGTCGATGTGGCTGCCCCGGGCCTGCTCGGGGGAAATGTAGTGCACCGAGCCCAGAGCCTCCTGGGTCAGGGTGCTGTGGCCGCCGGAGGCCACCCGGGCGATGCCGAAGTCGGCCACCTTTACGCTGCCGTCCCGCAGGACCATAATGTTGTGGGGCTTGATGTCCCGGTGGATGATGCCGCGGCTGTGGGCGTGGCCCAGTGCTTTGACGATCTGGGTGATAAAGTGCAGGGCCTCCCGCCAGTTGAGCTTGTTTCCCTTCTTCTGCATGTACTGCTTCAGGGTGATGCCGTCAATGAGCTCCATGACGATATACTCAAAGTCGGAAGAGCGGCTCACGTCGTACACGGCCACAATGTTGGGATGGGAGAGCATGGCCACGGCCTGGGATTCGTCGTGGAAGCGGCGGCGCAGCTCGGCGTCCTGGGCCAGGTCGTCCCGCAGGATCTTCACCGCCACCAGGCGGTTGAGCCGGTGGCAGCGGGCCTTGTACACCCGGGCCATGCCGCCGACCCCGATCAGCTCCAGGATCTCATATCGGTTGTCGAGTAATTTACCAATGTATTGATCCATGGCAAATCTCCTCCTTTGTGGGCTTGGTCATCGTGCCCCTGTTCAGCATTGGATCAGCACCGCCGTCACGTTGTCGGGGGCGCCCCGCCGAAGGGCAATGTCCAGCAGGCGGCGGCAGCAGGTGCAGGCCTCTCCCCCGTGGACCACTTCATAGAGGATCTCCTGATCGGAGACCACGTTGCTCAGTCCGTCGCTGCACAGCAGCAGAAAATCTCCCTGGGTCAGCTTCTGGCGGAACAGGTCCGCCCGCAGGTCGGGCTCGGCTCCCAGGGCTCTGGTGATCAGGTTCTTATGAGGATGGACCCGGGCCTGGTCCTGGGTCAGTTCGCCCCGCTGGACCATGTCCTCCACCAGGGAGTGGTCCCGGGTGACCCGGACGATGCCGGTCTCCTCAGACAGGTGGTAAGCACGGCTGTCTCCCTCGTTGAGGATCAGGGCTCCGTGCTCATCGACCAGGGCGGCCACGATGGTGGTGCCCATGCCGCCGCAGTCGGGTTCTGTGGTGGCCCGGTGGAAGATCTGGCGGTTGGCGCTGGAGGCCGCCCACTCCATTCGGCTCTGGTCCGACTGGCCTAAGCGGTCCTTGTTGTCCAAAAACTCTTCCATGAAAATGTCCACCGCCATGGTGCTGGCAATGTTGCCCGCACGGGCGCCGCCCATTCCGTCGCAGACCAGAGCTACCACCCGTCCGTCAGACAGGATATGGTGGGCGTAGGCATCCTGGTTCTGCTCCCGGATGACACCGCGGTCGGTGATCCCCCAAACGTTCATGGAACATCTACCTCTTTCCTGCCGGTTTTCCGGCTGATTCCCCCTGCACGGGCTGTCCTTCCTTCATGGCCTTGCGGCGCAGCTGGCCGCAGGAGGCGTCGATGTCCCCGCCCAGGCGGCGGCGGACGGTGACGGTGACTCCATGGCTTTCCAGCCGTTTCTGGAAGGCCGCCACGCGGCGGCTGGGTTTCAGGGGACTTTCTTCCACGTCATTGAGTGGGATCAGATTCACATGGCCGGGCATTCCCTCCAGCAGCTTGGCCAGCAGGTCCGCCTGCCAATCGGCGTCGTTGACCCCGTCGATCATGGCATATTCGTAGGAAATCCTGCGCCCGGTGGTTTGGAAGTACCGGCGGCAGGTGTCCATCAGCTTTTCCACTCCCACGCTGCGGTTGACCGGCATGATCTTGGACCGGGTCTCATCGTCGGGGGCGTGAAGGGAAACTGACAAGGTTAATTGTAACTCACGCTGGGCCAATTTGTCAATTTTCTCTACCAGGCCGCAGGTGGAAAGAGAGATATGACGCATGCCGATGTTCATCCCGTCGGGATGATTCACCAGGGTGAGGAAGCGCATGACGGTATCGTAGTTGTCCAGAGGCTCCCCGATGCCCATGAGCACGATGTTGGAGATGGGGGCGCCGCTGTCGATCTGGGTGAAGAGTACCTGGTCGATCATCTCGGCGGGGGTCAGGTCCCGCACCTTTCCCGCCAAGGTGGAGGCGCAGAAGGCGCAGCCCATGCGGCAGCCTACCTGGCAGGAGATGCACACGGTGTTGCCGTGCTTATAGCGCATGAGCACCGTCTCGATGCAGTTGCCGTCGGAGAGCTCCCACAGATATTTAATGGTGCCGTCCAGCTTGGAGACCTGCTTTCGGGCCACCACCGGGGGCGTCAACTGGCAGGTCTGAGCGAGCTGCTCCCGCAGGGCCTTGGGCAGGTCGGTCATTTCCTCGAAGCTGCGCACGCCCCGG
Source organism: uncultured Eubacteriales bacterium (assembly GCA_900553135.1). Classification (GTDB taxonomy): domain Bacteria; phylum Bacillota; class Clostridia; order Oscillospirales; family Oscillospiraceae; genus Lawsonibacter. Next base: position 4,647 of record USCO01000091.1, read on the forward strand.
TAGAGCCAGCGGAACGCCTGCTTGGCCCGGAAGGCAGGCTGGCCCAGCTCCTTGAACCAGGCGGCCAGCTCCTCCGGCGTCATGGATTTCAGATCGATCAACTGTGTTCCCCCACTTTCCGAAGCTTGCAGATGAAGAATCCGTCGGTGCCGTGGACCTGAGGCCAAAGGGTCACCATGCCCTGGGGCACCTCCCCCACCGGGCCGGGCAGCGTGAAGCCCTCGGGCCGGAAGTCGGGGTGCTGTTCCAGGAAGCGGCGGACCACGTCCTCATTCTCACGGGGCAAAACCGTACAGGTAGAATACATCAGCAAGCCGTTTTCCTTTACATATCCTGTGGCATTTTCCAGAATCTCCAGCTGGATCTGAGGCAGTCCCTCCAGAGGTTCCGGCTCTTTATAGCGGATGTCCGGCTTTTTGCGGATGACGCCCAAGCCGGAACAGGGGGCGTCCACCAGCACCGCATCAAAGCGGTCCTCCCACTCGGGACGGCGCACCTTGCCGTCGGCGGTCATGGCGGTGATGCAGTCCAGACCCAGCCGCTGGGCACCCTTCTGGATCAGGGTTTTCTTATGAGGATGGATGTCGCAGGAGATTACCTCTCCCCGGTTTTCCATCTGGATGGCAGCGGCAAAGGACTTGCCGCCCGGGGCGGCGCACACATCCAGCACCTGCATCTCAGGCTGGATTCCGCTGGCCAGGATGTCCAAGCGGGAAGCCGGGTCCTGAATGTAGAAAAGACCATCCTGGAAGGGCTGTAAAGTCTCAATACTTCCGCTCTTGGACAGCTGGAGACAGCCGGGAAGCCAGGGGTGAGACTCCACCTGGACCCCTTCCTCCTCCAGAGCGGCGGTCACCTGCTCCGGGGTGGCCTTGGTGGTGTTGACCATGGCGGTCATGGGGGCGGGGCCGTTGTTGGCTTTCAAAAATTCCGCCGTTCCCTCGCTGCCCAGTACCTCCAGCAGCTGGCGCACCAGCCAGACGGGGTGGCTGTACAGGATGCTGAGGTACTCCGCCGGGTCCTCCATGGGAATGGTGGGCAGCTGGTCCAGGTTGCGCTGGAAGCTGCGGAGGATGGCGTTGACCATGCCGGGGGCTCTGGGATTTTTGCAGTTGCTCCGGGTCATGGCCACCGAGCGGTCCACCGCCGCACTGGCAGGGATGCGGGTGAGGAACAGCAGCTGGTAGGCCCCCAGGCGCAGCGCCTGAAGTACCTTTCCCTCCATGCGTTTTAGGGGAATGTTGGAAAACTTCCTCAAATAAAAGTCCAGCAGCAGTTTATTTTGCAGCACCCCAAAGCACAGCTGGGTGGCCAAGGCGGCGTCCCGGCTGTCCAGGCCCGCGGAGGCGATCTGCTTTTTCAGCACGTTGTCCGACCAGCCCCCCTGCCGCTCACAGGCGTTCAAGGTAAGCAGCGCAGCTTCTCTGGCGTCCATGCCCAATCCCCCTATCTCTTTCCTCTCCATTTCGGCTTTTTTCGGGAAAAAAGCCGGCAAAAAAGCTTGGCGGAACCCTGCGGGTTCCTTGGCGCTTCGCCGAAGGCCTGAACCAGACCTCCGGCCTAAGCGCCCGCAATCGTTTTCTTATGTTCTATCCGTTTATTTCCGCTAGAACTTCGTTGATTGCCTGAGCAATTCAAACCCACAGGCTCTCAAGACAGCAGTTACCCCGAAAACCAGCGAGGCGAAACGAAGTTTCGCAGAAAGTTCTTTTGCCCACTTTTCTTACAAGAAAAGTGGGTGGCCGCGGAGGTAATCGGCGGCAGCCATGCGGCGGGAGCCGGGCGCCTGAAGCTCTGTAATGCGAATTACCTTGCCATCGCCGCAGGCCACGTCGATGCCGGGATTCCCGGCGGCCAGGATGGTGCCGGGTGCCTTTCCGGTGGTCTCCCCGGTCTCGGTAACCGCGTAGACCTTCACCACGCCGCCGCCCAGAATGTCGGTGGAGGTGGCGGGCCAGGGCACCAGACCCCGGACCTGATCGTGGATAGCCTTGGCAGGCCGGGTCCAGTCAATGGGGCTGAGAGCCCGGGACAGCATGGGAGCCAGAGTGGCCTTCTCATGGTCCTGAGGGGTGCGCTTGGCCGTTCCGGCGGCGATCTCCCCTACCACCTTGACCAGCAGCTCACCGCCCAGCGCGGCCAGACGGTCGTGGACCGCCTCCACCGTCTCGTCCGGGTCGATGGGGGTGGAGACCTGGTCAATGATGTCCCCCGCGTCCAGCTCGGTGGCCATGTGCATGATGGTCACGCCGGTCTCGGCGTCGCCGTTGATGACCGCCCAGTTGATGGGAGCCGCGCCCCGGTACTTGGGCAGCAAGGAGGAATGCACGTTGATGCAGCCCTTGGGGGGCAGCGCCAGAATGTCATCGGGCAGGATACGGCCGTAGGCCGCCACCACGATGAGCTCAGGGGCCAGCTCCTTCAACTGGGCCAGAGCCGTGCCGTCCCGCAGCTTCACGGGCTGGAATACAGGAATGTCCTTCGACAAGGCAAATTGCTTGACAGGCGGCGCCTGGAGCTTGTTCTGATGGCGTCCCACCGGCTTGTCCGGCTGGCAGAACACCCCGCAGACCTCATGTCCGGCTTCCAGAAGGGCGGCCAGGGACGGGACCGCGAAATCCGGGGTCCCCATGAATACGATCCTCAAGCCTGCTCCTCCTCTTCGTCCATCATCTGCTCCAGCTCCTCGCTGTTGTAGAGCTTTCCGGCCAGCTCGGTGTACAGGTGGCCGTCCAGATGGGCCAGCTCGTGGCAGAAGCAGCGGGCGGTGATCTCAGTGCCCTCCACCTCGAACTCCTTGCCGTTGCGGTCCAGAGCCTTCACCTTCACCCAGGCGGGACGCTTCACAAAGCCCCACAGCCCGGGCACGGACAGGCAGCCCTCCAGGCCGTCCTGCTCGCCCTGCTGGGCAATGATCTCAGGATTCACCAGCTCCAGCATCTCGTCCTTCTCGTTGACCACAATGGCCACCCGGCGCAGGATGCCCACCTGGGGACCGGCCAGACCCAGTCCGCCGGCGTCAGCCAGAGTCTCCTTCATGTCGTCCAGCAGATCCCACAGCTTCTGATCAAAGACGGTCACGGGGTGGCACACCTTGGACAGCGCAGGCTCGCCCTGCTTCAAAATTTCACGAATCGCCATAATTTTTCCTCCTTATCCCCCGTTGGGGGTCAATATGGGTTCATATCCGCATATACCGAGACACCCCGGTTCTCCCGGTCCTGATTGGCCTGCTGGATGGCGTCGGCCAGGAGCCGGCGCACCGGAGCGCAGTTTTTCGTGGTCAGGGTCACCCGGTAGCGGTAGCGGTTATTTACCTTGGCCACCGCCGCGGGGGCGGGACCCAACAGCTGCCAGGGCTCCGGATAGGCGGACAGCGACCCCTCCAGGGTCCCCCGCAGCTTCATACAGGCCCGCAGCACTGCCGTCTCATTGAGACCGGAGGCTGTGAGCACAAACACATCCTGAAAGGGCGGCTCCCGGCGCAGGCGGCGCATCTGGATCTCCGTGCGGTAGAAGCTGTCGTAGTCCTGCCGGGCGGAAAAGCGGATCACGTCGTGGTCGGGAACAAAGGTCTGAATCATGGCCCGGCCTGTCTTTTCTCCCCGGCCTGCCCGGCCCACCACCTGGGTCAGCAGAGAGAAGGTCCTCTCTCCCGCCCGGAAATCGTCCACAAACAGGGACTGGTCGGCCAGGATTACCCCCACAAGGGTGACATTTTCAAAATCCAGCCCCTTGGCCACCATCTGGGTACCGATGAGGATGGACGCCTTCCCCTCCCGGAATTGGTCCAGGATGTCCTGGTGGGAGTGGGCGGCGGTGACGGTGTCCGCATCCATGCGCAGAATGTCCGTGCCGGGCAGCAGCTCCTCCAGCTCCTCAAAGAGCTCCTCGTCTATTTTGGTAAAGGAGTTGACCATCTGGGTAATCTGCCCGCTGATGTTGTCCCGGGTCTTTTTCAGGCCTTCCCGGATTTTGTCAAAGATGCCCATGTGTTCCTTCCTCTCTTGTTGGGATATGT
>USCO01000092.1 GCA_900553135.1 uncultured Eubacteriales bacterium
AGCCGACATGGAGGACCGGGCGGCTGGCCGCCGGTCCGATTGCGGCGTCCCCCGGGGATCTTTGGTTCTTTCCATCCCTGGAAAGAACATATGGAACTCCCAACAAAAAGAGAGCCATCCAACCGGATGGCTCTCTTTTTTACAAATCTCTTAGAACTTGTTGTACATAGCTAGGATCAGCACAATGGCCTCCTGCACGGTGGTGTTGCTCTTGGGAGCCAGACGGCCGCCGCTCTGGCCGCTCATCAGGCCGTTGTTGGTGAGCAGGGCCATGCTCTGGGCGGCCCAGGCAGCTACCTCGCCCTTGTCAGTGAACTGGCTGCCCAGCTGGTCGTCCTTGTTGGTCAGGGTGTTGGTGCCCTTGGCCGTATCCACCAGGCGGATGACCTGATTGAGCATCACGCTGATCTCCTGGCGGGTGATGGGGCTGCTGGGCGAGAAGGTGCTGCCGTCCCCGGTGCCCGAGGTGATGCCCGCCGCGGCAGCCTTCAGGGCCACGGGGTCACTGGTGTCGGTGAAGCTCTTGCCGCCGGTGGACAGAGTCTCTCCCGTGGCCTGCTCCACCAGATTCACCGCCAGCTCGGCAAACTGCAGGCGGGTCACGTTGCTGCGGAAGCCGGAGGAGGTGCGGGGAGTCAGCAGGCCGTTGTTCTTGGCGCTGAGGATGTGGCCCATGGCCCAGTTGTCGGCGGAGGACAGGTCCATGCCGGTAGCGCCGGAGCCGGTGACGTTGCCCTGGGCGTCCACAAAGATGGTGCGCTCCACGGTCTTGGAGAAGGGGGCCCGGGTGGCCACCACCTTGATGGTGTGGGCGCCGGGGGTCAGGGAGGAGACGGGCAGGTCATAGGCGAAGGGCTCGGCGGTGGCGGTGTATTGCAGGGCGCCGTCCACATAGTATTGGCAGGTGGCGCTGCCGCTGCCGGGGAAGATGGCGTAGGTGGACAGCTTCAGGGTGTCCATCTTCTCATTCACCGTGGACAGACGGGTGTAGCCCTGGGCGCTGTTCTCCCCCTTCTGGATGAAGGCGGAGGAGGTCACCGCCTGCTGGTAGGCGTTGTACACCGAGCTGCTGCCCCCCAGGGAGTAGCGGTAGGTGCTGCTGCTCAGGTCCACGTCAAAGAAGAAGATGGCCTTCACCCGGGGGTAGACCATGGGCAGATAGGAGTAGAACTTGGTCAGCTGCTGGGTGGCAAAGGCGGTCTGGTCGGCCCCGGTGGAATTGTTGTAGTAGCCGAAGCCGCACTCGCTGATCATCATGGGCTTGTCGTGCTTCTCGGCCAGGGCGTTCAGGTCCTGGAGGACCACCAGGGGGTCGTTGCCGTAGATACCGGTGCAGTAGTAGGCGTCGTTGGAGTAGCCCTTGTTGCCGTAGGCGTAGCTGCTGCCGTTGCCGGTGGGGTTGCTCTTGTAGCTGGAGCAGCCGATCCAGTCCACATAGGCGTCGCCGGGATAGTAGGTCTCGTAGTCCACGGTGCGGTTGGACACGTCGTTGGGGGAGAACACCAGGGCGATGTTGTCATACTGCCGGGCCACCTTGGCGATCTTCTGGTAGGCCTGGATGAACTTCTGGGGGTCGGGCAGGCTGGTCCAGCAGTTCATCTCGGCTCCCAGACGCAGCAGGAAGGTGCAGTTCTGCTTGCCCAGGTAGTCCACGCCCTCCTGGATGTAGCTGTCGGCGCTGGAGCTGAGGACGGTGTCCAGGCCGGAATTGCTCTCGGTGAAGTTCCAGGCCAACTCCACCACGCCACCGTTTTTCAGGTCCTTGGCCAGGGAGGCATCGGAGTCGGCGTAGTAGTCCACCCAGTAGGGCAGGCCGTAGCCGTCCATGAAGTTGACATAAACCAGATGGGCCGAGTCGTTGACCTGGGTGCCGTTGGGCACGGTGCCGTAGTACACGCCGCTCACCGGCTCGCCGGTGGTGCCGGTATAGGGCACGTCGGCGGGGTCGTCCACCAGGGCATAGACCTCCATCTGCCGCTGCAGGTGCTGCAGCTGGGCGGTGACGTTGAGGATGGTATCCTGATAGCTGCGCTCGTGGTCGTTGAGCCACTGGGCCATCTGCAGCTGGCGCTGCCGCCACAAAATGGCGTTGGTGAGGTCGCCCTTCATCTCGTAGCACCAGGCCACCTGGTCGCACTTCACCTCCAGGTTGTAGCACACGTCGGCGCACAGGCCGAACTGGCCCATGAGCAGGTCATAGGTCTGCTTGCCGATGGAGATGGTCTGGTCCACATTCTGGCTGGCCACGGCGGCCGACCAGGCGTCGTGGAGGGGCCAGTAGGAGTTGGGGTAGGTAAAGGCCGAGGCCTGCACGGTCATGCCCAGGACCATGGCGGTGGTGAGCACTCCGGCAAACAACCGGCGCAGCTTGCGTTTCATAAAAAAATCCCCTCTCTCGGGCGGGTCTCCCCTGCCCGGTTTGATAGCTCTATTGTAGCGGAAATTTCGCCTGCGAACAATATGCTTTCTGCATCCGTTCCAACATAAAAGCAGACGGCGGGCCGAAGCCCGCCGCCTTACATCGTCGAAAAAGTGGCGCTGCCACTTTTTCGAAAAGGACTGCACGCAAGGCAGGCCTCGATTCCTTCCGGAAAAGTCGGCCTGCCTTGCGCGAGAAGAGTTATTTCCAACGCACATGTCGCCGGAAATAACGGGATTTCATTTTATTCCGCCGCCTGCGGGCGTCGGAACTCCTTGCAGGAGGGCTTTTTCATCAAAGCTGGGGGCAATTCCGGGAAACCCTTTACCGCTCCTCCCGGAAGTAGTTGAGACCCAGGCCAGCAGGTTGTCCGCTGCCGTCGCTCTTGCGCACCGAGGTAACCACCAGCACGATGGCGGTGATGAGGAAGGGCAGCGCCTGGTAGAGCTGGGTGGGCACCGCAGCCAGCCAGCCCAGCCCCTCGGGGAAGGCGGCGGCCAGGCTGGAGCCCGACACCCGCAGGGTGTTGAAGAAGCCAAAGACGAAGGTACCCAGGATGGCCAGGGCGGGGTTCCAGTTGGCGAAGATGACCAGGGCCACCGCGATCCAGCCGTAGCCGTTGATCCAGCAGCTGCTGTTGAAGGAGCCGGACATGTTGAGGGCCATGTAGTAGCCGCCGATACCCATGACGCCGCAGCCCAGGCAGATGTGGATATACTTATACCGCTTCACGTTCACGCCCACCGAGTCGGCAGCGCCGGGGTTCTCGCCCACCGCCCGCAGCCGCAGGCCGGGGTTGGTGCGGTTGAGATACCACCACATCACCAGGGCGATGACCACGCCCAGATAGACCAGGATGTTGTGGTTGAACAGGCCCTCGCCCAGCACCGGGATCTGGGACAGGCCGGGAATGGGCAGGTTGGCAAAGCCGTTTTTAATGTTTTCGTAGTCGTTCATCACGGGCCAGCTGATGGCCTTCACGCCGTTGCCCACAAAGAAGTACACGCCCAGACCAAAGGTGGTCAGGGTCAGGCCGGTGATGTTCTGGTTGGCCTGGAGGGAGACGGTGAGGGCGGCAAACAGCAGGCCGCACAGGGCGCCCATAAGGAAGGCCATGAGGATGCCCACGCCCAGACTGTTGGCGTAGCAGCCCACGATATAGCCGAAGATGGCGCCCACGGCCATGATGCCCTCCACGCCCAGGTTCAGGCTGCCCGACTTTTCCACCATGATCTCTCCGGCGGTGCCGTAGAGCAGAGGGATGTTGTAGACCACGATGTTGTGGATGAAGGTGGTGACCACACCAAGCTTATCCATTTCCATTCTCGCCGCCCCCTTTCTTGGTTCGCACGATCTTGAAGCGGATCAGGAAATCCGCAGCCAGTACCAAAAACAGAATAGCGCCCTGGAGCATATCCGCAAAGCTGGAATCCACCTGGGCAAAGGTAGCTGCCGCCACGGTAGAGCCGTGCTGCAGCATGGAGATAAGGGCGGACACCAGGAAGATGGCCCCGGTGTTCAGCTGAGACAGCCAGGCCACAATGACGCCGGTCCAGCCCACATCGTCGGTAAAGGAGGAGGACAGGATGCCCACGGTGCCCACCTTGAAGGCGGCGGCCAGGCCGATGAGGCAGGCGGACAGGAACACGGTGCGCAGCACGATGCGGTTGACCTTCATGCCCGCGTACCGGGCGGTGCCCACGCTGTCGCCCACCACGGCGATCTCATAGCCCTGCTTGGAGTATTTCAGGTAGCAATAGACCAGCACGCCGATGATCAGGGTGAAGATGACGCACACGTTAAGCTGGAACTTGCCGATGGGGATGGTGGGGAACGAGACCTCCCTGCTGAAATTGGCAAAGACGGGACGGGCCGAGGAGGTGTCCAGGAAGAAGTTCCAGGAGGCCTGGGTCTCCCCCAGGAACACCAGGAAGTACAGGGCCACATAGTTGAGCATCAGGGTCATCAGGGTCTCGTTGGTGCCGAACTTCACCTTCAGCGCCGCCACCAGAGCCCCGTACAGACCGGCGGCCAGCATGCCCGCCAGGCACATGAGCAGCAGGGTCACCCCCTGGGGCAGCACGCTGCCCAGCTTCAGGGCCACCGCACCGGAGGCCACGGCGCCCAGGATGAACTGGCCCTCGCCGCCGATGTTCCAAAAGCGCATTTTAAAGGACAGGGACAGGGCCACCGAGGTGAGCACCAGGGGAACGAAAACCTTCAGATAGTTTTCAAAGGTTTTATAGGCGATCTTGTTTCCGATCATGCCCATGGTGAACATGCGCTGGTAGTAAGCAAAGGGGTTGACTCCGATGGCCAGCAGCAGCAGACCGCCCACCACCAGCGCCAGCAGAACCGCCCCAAGATAGAGCGACACCTTTTTCCACATGGGACAGCTGTCCCGTTTTACGATATGAAAGCCCATGTCACTCCTCCTCTCTCTTGCTCTGCTCCAGCTGCTCCTGGGAGATGTTGGTGTCCTTGGCGATACCGGCAGGCTTGTCCTCATACTTGTTGGTCAGATCCAGCGCGCCGGTCATCATCAGGCCCAGCTCCTCTTTGCTGGTCTTGTGGGCGTGGACCACGCCCATGACCTTGCCGTGACACAGGACCATGATCTTGTCGCACAGGGCCAGCATCACGTCCAGGTCCTCGCCCACGAAGAGGATGCCCACGCCGTCCTTCTTCTGCTGGTTGAGGATGTTATAGATGGCGTAGGAGGAGTTGATGTCCAGGCCGCGCACCGGGTAGGCGGTGACGATGACGTTGGGACCGGCCTTGATCTCACGGCCCAGCAGCACCTTCTGCACGTTGCCGCCGGACAGACGGCGCACCGGGGTCTCGGTGGAGGGCGTCACCACGCCCAGCTGCTCAATGACCTGCTCCGCCGCCGCACGGCCAGCCTTCCGGTCCACCAGGGGACCCTTGGTCTCGGAGTAGTTTTTCAGGATCATGTTGTCCGTAATGGACATGGAGGGGGCCAGGCCCATGCCCAGCCGGTCCTCGGGGATAAAGGACATGGAGATGCCCTTTTCCAAAATGGCCTTGGGGGAAAGACCCACAATGTTGTCGCCCTTGTGGATCATCAGGCCCGACCGCACCGGCCGCAGACCGGCGATGGCCTCGCACAGCTCCTTCTGGCCGCAGCCCGCAATGCCGGCCACGCCCAAAATCTCGCCGCCGCGGATGTAGAAGCTCACCTTGTCGATGGCCACCGCACCCTCGTCGTTGTCGATGGTGAGGTCCCGGATCTCCAGCAGAGGCCGGGTCTTTTCCACCACGGGGCGCTCGATGTTCAGGTCCACCTTCCGGCCCACCATCCACTCGGTGAGCTCCTGCTCGTTGGTCTGGGCGGTGTCCACGGTGGTGATGTACTCGCCCTTGCGCAGGATGGCCACCCGGTCGGAAATGTCCATCACCTCATTGAGCTTGTGGGTGATGATGATGATGGAGTGGCCCTGCTCCTTCATGCGGCGCAGCACCGCAAAGAGCTTTTGGATCTCCTGCACCGTCAAAACGGCGGTGGGCTCGTCCAGAATGATGACCTTGGCGCCGTAGTACAGCACCTTGATGATCTCCAGGGTCTGCTTTTCCGACACGGCCATGTTCTTGACCTGCTTTTTGGGGTCGATGTCAAAGCCAAACTTTTTGGCCATGTCCTCGATCTGGGCATAGCGGTCCTTTTTCAGGGAAAATCCCGCCTTCTCCTTGCCCATCCAGATGTTGTCCGCGGCAGAGAAAACCTCCACCAGCTTGAAGTGCTGGTGGACCATACCGATCCCCAGGCGCTTGGCCGCCTGGGGGGAGTGGATGGACACGGACTTGCCCTCCACGAAGATCTCGCCTCCGTCGGGCTGGTAGATGCCGGAGAGCATATTCATCAGGGTGGTCTTGCCCGAGCCGTTTTCGCCCAGCAGCGCCAGGATCTCGCCCCGGCGCAGGGTCAGGTTCACGTCCTTGTTGGCCACCACGCTTCCGAAGGTCTTGGTAATCCCCCGCATTTCAATGGCGTATTCCTCCGCCATGGAATCACACTCCCTTTTTTTGTATCTGCAAATGGTTGTCTGTTTGGTCTTGGGTTGATTTTTCCAGTTCAAACCGGGCCTTGTCCCGGCCCAAACTGCAAAAATCAAAACCGGGCCGGCCGGTTGGCCGGCCCGGTGATTCGGGTCTTTCAAAGGTTGGCGCGGGGGATCAGGCCACCACGACGCCCTTCACCAGATAGTTCATGCTGCCGGTGATGACGCTGTCCTCCACGGAGGGGCCGCCGGCGGGCACGATCTCGGTGTTGGCGGGCACCACCACCTGGTCGTCCTTCACCTCATCCCGGTCGCTGGTCACCAGGGGAGCGTCCACCTTCTCGATGGAGGCCTTGCCGTCGGTGACAGTGATGTTCAGCTTCACGCCGGAGAACACGTCCCACTCGCCGGAGGCGATCAGGGCCTTGACCTGGTCAATGGCATCCTGAGTGCCGGCAGCGCAGTTGTCGCTCAGGGGGGACACGTCAACCATGCCCTCGTTCAGGCCGCCGTAGTAGGCGGGGCCGCCCATCTTCTCCACGAACTGGTCGGCAGACTCACAGTCCATAGCGGTCTGGATGGCCAGCTTGTAGTACACGTCCCAGTTCCACACAGGAGCGGTGAGGTGGGCAGCGGGGGCGTCGGCGGTCATGTCGGAGTTGTAGCCGCAGCCGAACTGACCGGCCTTCTCAGCGGCCAGCTGGGGCTGAGCGGAGTCACAGTGCTGGGCGATGACGCCGCAGCCGTAGCTCTTGATGAGCTCCTCGGCAAAGGCATACTCGTTGACCTCGTCGGTCCAGGTGCCCAGCTCCTTGACATAGACGGTGGCGTTGGGGTTCACAGCCTGCACGCCCAGGGTGAAGCCGTTGATGCCGGAGCAGGTCTCGGCGTACTCGGTGTCATAGGCGGAGACATAGCCGATGTTGTTGTTGCCGGTCTCCAGGCTCTTGAGACCCGCGGCGATGCCGGCCAGGTAGCGGGCCTGATAGATGCGGCCGAAGTAGTTATTGTAGTTGGTGTCGTTGCTCTTGAAGCCGGTGGCGTGGGAGAAGATCACGTCAGGATACTCCTGGGCCTTCACTTCCATCTCGTTGAGGTAACCAAAGGAGATGCCGAAGATGATGTTGCAGCCCTCGCCCACCAGGGTGTCCACGGCGGCGCCCACCTGGGTGTCGTCCTCAGGAACCTGGTCCACGATGACCAGCTGGGTGTCGGGGTCCATGCCCAGCTCTTCCATGGCCTTGGTGATGCCGGTGTGGTGAGCATAGGTGTAGCCGGCGGTGTCGCTCTTCTTGTTGATATAGATGGCGCCCACCTTAAAGTCGGAATTGCTGCCGGTCTGGCTGCCGCTGGTGCTGGCATTGCTGCCGGCGTCGCTGCCGCCGCCGCAGGCGGCAAGACCCAGAATCATAGCCATGGCCATGACAAATGCGAGAAGTTTCTTCATTGCAAAAGTCCTCCTTGTGTCGATCGTTTCATCCTTCTTCTTATATTAAAACCAGCCTGAGCCGGTTTTAATCACCCGCGCCTTGCTCAGTCCACAAACTCCACGCCGGTCTCCTCGTTCATGGACTTCACCCGGGCCAGAGACTCCACCCGAAGTCCCTCGGCACGCAGCCGGTCGCCGCCGGGCTGGAAGGCCTTCTCGATGACGATGCCCGCGCCCGCAAGCTCGGCCCCGGCGTCCTTCACCAGCTTGGCCAGCCCCTCCAGGGCGGCGCCGTTGGCCAAAAAGTCGTCGATGAGCAGCACCTTGTCCCCAGGGCCCAGGAATTCCTTGGCCACGATGATGTTATACACACGACCGTGGGTAAAGGACTCCACCTGAGAGGTGTACACCTCACCGGCAATGTTCTTGGTCTGATTCTTCTTGGCAAAAATCACCGGACAGTGAAAAAACTGCGCCGTAACACAAGCGATCCCGATGCCGGAGGCCTCGATGGTCAAAATCTTGTTCACGTCGCAGTCTGCAAAACGGCGCTTGAATTCCTTGCCCATTTCCGCGAAAAGGGTAACATCCATCTGGTGGTTCAGAAAACTGTCCACCTTCAGCACGTCGGTCCCCTTCACTTTTCCATCCTTACGGATGCGCTCTTTCAAAAGCTCCATGGCCACTCCTCGCCTTCTTTTGGAAAAATTTACCGCTCCACGAAAAAAGAACGGCGT
>USCO01000093.1 GCA_900553135.1 uncultured Eubacteriales bacterium
CAGTGAGGCGGTGACCAACGCCATTGTCCACGCCTATCCCGACCAGATCGGCAGGATTGTCATGAAGCTGCGCCTGCGCCCGGGAAACGTGCTGGAGGTGGTGGTGCGGGACTGGGGCGTCGGCATCCCGGACGTGGAGCAGGCCCGCACGCCCCTCTTCACCACCGGCAGCCAGGAGCGCTCGGGCATGGGCTTTACCATCATGGAGAGCTTTATGGACACCCTGCGGGTGCGCTCCACCCCGGGGAAGGGGACCACGGTGACCATGCGGCGGCAGATCGCCCGCCGTATGCCCCGATGAGTGGAACCGTCACCCCGGCCGATCTCCTGCAGGCGGCCCGGGAGGGGGACAACCAGGCCTGCGAGCGGGTACTGGAGGAGAACAACGGCCTCATCTGGTCGGTGGTGCGGCGGTATTACGGCCGGGGCGTGGAGCCGGAGGACCTGTATCAGCTAGGCTGTCTGGGTTTTTTGAAGGCGGTGCGGGGCTTTGACCCCTCCTACGGGACCCAGTTTTCCACCTACGCCGTCCCCAAGATCGCCGGGGAGATTCGCCGCTTTCTACGGGACGACGGCGCGGTGAAGGTGAGCCGGGGCTTGAAGGAGCGGGGGACCGCTCTCCGCTCGGCCCGAAGCCGCCTGTGCGGAGAGCTGGGCCGGGAGCCCGTCCTCTCCGAGCTGGCCCAGGCCACGGGTTTGACCCCGGAGGAGATCGCCGCAGCGGAGACGGCCACGGAACCCGTGGTGTCCCTGCAATCGGAGACGGGGGACGGCCTCACCCTGGAGGGCGTGCTCAGCGGGGGCGAGATGGAGGAGGGACTGGTGGAGCGCCTAGCCCTGCGCACGGCCATCGAGCGGCTGCCGGAGCGGGAGCGCCAGGTGCTGCTGCTGCGCTATTACCGGGGCATGACTCAGGCGGTGGCGGCCCGGGTGCTGGGGGTGTCCCAGGTGCAGGTGTCCCGGCTGGAGCGCCGGGGGGTGGAGCGGCTGCGCCAGGAGCTGCTGCCGCAAACGTAAAGGGACTGCTGCGGAATCCTCCGCGGCAGTCCCTTTGTATGTTTAAGCTATCACCGGCGTCAGACAGAATCCGAAGCCTGCATGGTTTTCTGTACGTGCCGGATATAATTTCGAGAAGCCGTTTCTTCCTGCTCCGGGTAAGAAAACTGAAAGGATTGGGCCACCAGAAGGGCTGCTTTTCGGAACAGGACATAGGCTGCCTGGATGGCTGCCCAAAAATGCTGGTAGTCGCCGTCGGTGTAGGTTGTTACATATTCCTCGTAAAAATCTGAGGAGAGGTATTGTTTGAAATATTTGTGCAGCTTTCCGCTGGAGACGGCGTAATCGGTGTACGTTCCAATATACCAATCCAGCATCTGCTCCAGCATATCCCGCACCAGAGTGTTGTAGGTGGTCATGGCGAAGGGCAGCTCATCCCTTGCGATCCCCTTTGCCACATCGCACAGACACCAGAAAAATTCATTGCAGCACCCATAAAAACCCCGCTCCGAGGGCTTTTGGATGTAAAACTCCTCGTCGGTGGGGGGCGGAAGCTGGGGCAGGCATCCGATTTTATCCAGGAGAGGGAGGAAGAGCTTGTTGCGGTTGCGGCCGCGTTCCATGACCGGGAGCAGCTCGATCCCGATGTCGATGCGGTTTCCGTCGTCAAACAGCAGCAGCCAGGAGTAGCTCTCCTCATACCCTTTTTGGATATGGAACCGCTGCCCATATCCGAATGCGGTGTCCTGCTCCTGCATGAGCGCCACGGTCCCAAACCGGCTCAGCCAGCTGGGGTCCTGGATGAAGCTGCGGGTTTCCGTCACCACGTACATCACGTCAAAATCCCGGTAGCAGTCCCTGGGGGCCTTGGGGTTGGTCCGCGACCCTTTCAGATAAGCCGCCAGGACCCGGTCATCTGATTTGGCTGTGTCCAGGATGAGATCCATCATTTCCTGTTCCGTGCGCAATGTCCTTCCTCCTCGCTTGACTCTGTGGGAACCATCATATCACGGGGAGGGAGCCACTGCAAGATAGGCCCTGGTGATCTTCCCGGGAAAAAACGAGAGGGCATCACATGGAAATTGCGATGCCCTCTCTTCAAATGCTATCCGAAAAAGGTCATGATCAGTGTTCCGACGGTCATCAGGCAAAGACCGGCTGCGGCCCGCTTGCTCAGCGTTTCTCCAAATACAAAATAGGAAAATGCTATGGTGAGCAGGATGCTCATTTTATCAATGGGAACCACAATGCTGACCACGCCGTTTTGAATGGCGTAATAATAGCACAGCCAGGAAGCGCCTGTGGCAATGCCGGAGAAGAACAAGAAAATGAGTTCCTTCTGATCCAGGTGGCGCAGCTGGGATTGCTTGCCTTTCATAAAGACGATGACCCATGCCATAATCAGGACCACCACCGTTCGGATCGCCGTCCCCAGATTCGACTCTACTCCGGTGATCCCCATTTTTCCCAGAATGGAGGTCAGTGCGGCAAACACCGCCGAGCCGATGGCGTAGAGAATATAGGAGCGATCTGTGACCTCATTGCCTTGGGCCTTTTTCTCCACCATGAGAAGAATTCCAATGCCGAGCAGAACGGTGCTGATCAATTTTATGAGGAGATGCTCTGTTTCTCCAAAGCAAATGATGGCCAGCAGAACGGAGAGGATGGTGCTGGATTTGTCAATGGGCACGACCTTGTTGACGTCTCCCAGGGACAGTGCTTTGAAGTAACAGATCCAGGAAGCACCCGTTGCAGCGCCGGACAAGATCAAAAACAGCAGCGAGCGGGAAGAGATCTGTGTGATGGTTCCGGCGGAGCCCACCACAAAGACCATCAGCCAGGAAAAGATCAATACGATCACGGTCCGAATCGCCGTTGCAACATCAGAGTCCGTTTTTTTGATGCCGCATTTTGCGAGAATGGCCGTTAATCCCGCAAAAACCGATGATAAAATTGCTGCCGCCAGCCACATGTTCCGTTCCTCCCTTTGCCCGTGCTATCTGCCCAGGGGTGCTTCCTTATGTCCAGATTTTCGGAGTTTTGCGGCAATCAGCCCGGGGCATTGGCGGGATTCAGGTGGATCATAATGTGCTTCACATCCGGGAAGGTACGCTCCACCTGATCGTGGACGTGCTCCGCCACCTGATGGGCGTCCCGCAAGGACTTTTCCCCGTCTACCTGGATCTCCAGGTCAATATAGACCTTGTTGCCGAACATTCTGGAACGGAGCAGATCCACATGGACCACGCCCTCCTGGGCGGCAATGTATCGCTCCATCTGCTTCTCATAGCCCTCCCCGCAGGAGGTGTCCAGCAGCTTGACCACGCCGTCTTTCAGAATGTCGTAAGAGGCCTTCACGATAAACAGGCAGATCACCACGCTGGCCACGGAGTCCATTACAGGAAAGCCCAGCATAGCGCCGCCGATGCCCAAGAGGGAGCCGATGGAAGAAAACGCGTCGGAGCGGTGGTGCCAGGCGTCGGCCAGAAAGGCCGAGGAATGAATGAGGTTGGCATAATGACGGGTGTACCAATACATGGCTTCCTTGCTCACAATGGAAACGATGGCGGCCACCAGAGCAATGGCGCTGGGGATGGCAAGGGTTTCATAGCTGCCGGAAAGGATGTTCTCCAGGCCCACTTTGCCCACGCCCAGTCCGGTTGCCAGGAGAATGATGCCCAGCAGCAGGGACGCGATGCACTCGATTCGCTCGTGCCCATAGGGGTGGTCGGAATCCGCTTCTTTCTTGGAGATCTTTACGCCGATCCAGGCGATTACCGTGGTGATTACATCGGAAAAGGAATGGATGGAATCGGAGATCATGGCGCCGGAGTTTCCTACGATTCCGGCAAAGAGTTTGAATCCGGACAATACCGCGTTGCCTGCCACGCTGACAAAGGACATTTTGCGAATGGCAGCCGCTTCGTCAATGGTGCTGCTGCGGGAAACGGTGTCGGTCTGCTGTTCCACTGGTTTCATTGAAATTCCTCCTACTCATAGTGGATGGTCAGGGATGGCTCTTATCCGCACACATTCAAATTCTCGTTTCCCCAGGTGAATAGAAAAAAGCACCTGCGGGGCATACAACTGTCCCGCAGATGCTTAACGCCTGCTGCCATGGTGGCCCGGCAAATGGCCGGGTGGCCATCGCCTGTTCAGTTTGTACTGTTGAACTCGCATTCCAAATGGAATGTAATGCAGTGCAAAGAGTGACTTAACTTTACAGGGGAAATGGCCCTTTGTCAAGCATTCTTTTTCTGAATTTTTGGGACAGACCGCTGTGCCTGTCGCAAAATGTAACACCGGCCATGAAACTGAGAAAAGAGGGAAGCCATGGTTTTGCCTGTCTGAGCCCTGAGTCATCCGGACTTATCCTATGCGCCCGGCCTGGTTCTGGTGCAAACCACGACCGTTCCCATAGAAACGCTTTACATGCGCAGGCGGAAGGTTTGGGGCGCAAATTTATAGACCAGAATACTGGCGGCAACGGAGTACAGCACGCAAAAAACGATACATGCCACGCCGAACACCAGAATGGGCAGGCGCAGGTTCATCATGACATAGCACACCACATAGGTCAAACTCATCACGATGCGATAGGTGCCGCTTTTCATCTCAGTCCCGGCGGTGTAGGGCTGGAGCAGATAGTAGGCGGTCAGGTAGTGGATGGAAAAGAACATGCTCATGGCCAAGATAGATACCACCAGCACCACGTAGTCCAGGGGATTTTCCGTACCGCCGGAGACGAACAAGATCACCGCCAGACCAAAGCCGATGACCAGAGCGGGCAGGGCGTTTACCTTCATGATCTCCCACAGGCGGATCTGGAACAGCCGCAGCACAAATTTGGGCTGCTTGTAGAAGGAGTAGGTCAGCAAACTGTGGTCGCAGTTCATAAACAGGGCGTTGGTGAAGTTGGTTCCCCGGTTAATCATGTACATGATAAAGGAGAAGTAGGGGAGCCAGGTCATGACCACCCCATTGATCTCTGCCTTTGTCTCCGGTTTATAGTACATCAGCATTAGGGCACCGCAGCAGAGGACTGCACAGCCAACGGCAATTCGGATGGTGGAGCGCCACAGAATTTTCCGGTGGCGCTTGATGAACAGCTCATTGAGATACTCAAAGCCTTTTTTCTGACTGGTAATGGCGGTGTCCGTGGAGATGAGCCGTTCGTTGGCTTTTTTGGCCGCCTTTTTGGTCTTGTCCATCTGGGAGAAGAGATTGGCCAGCAGCTCTTGATGGAATTCCCGGAAATACCGGTAGGAGATGATGTGATGCAGCCCCAGCAGACCTGCCGGGATGCAAAGGACCCACAGAACAGCGGATACCTCCAGAGGAAGGACGATCTCCACCAGCAGGGGCAGATAGGCCAGAGCCAGCAGGACAGCAGAGAGAATCCAGGGCCATTTTTTCCATTTGCTGTCGTTGCGCACATGGCCGGTTTTCACATAATCCAACAGGGAATAGGAATCTGCCGCCAGCTTGGTGCCCGCCACAGCAAAGGGGATGAGCAGGCACAGCCACAGGGGAACGCCCCGGCTCCAGCCAAACAGCAGCACACAGGGAAGAAAGCCCACCACGACCTTTATGAGGTAATAGCCGTAGTTGACCAGGGTGTAGGAGCGGGCGTTCATCCGCAGCAGGATTATGGCGTAGTATTTGTCCCGCGTGACGTCAAACAGAGTGGTGTTCATGAAGGAGCCCGCCAGAGTCAGCAGGAACAGAATATGTAAGAACGCTTCTCTGGACTGAAACTCCGGCCGGAGCAGTCCCAGACCACAGACCATGAGGACAAAATAGAGGAATTTAAAGAGAAAAATGGTGATGAGCCCCCAAAGGATCGCCAGAAGATTGGCGAAAATCTTCAGCCCCCGGACCTGATACAGGGCATCGGGCAGAATTTGCTTGATTCCTGGGATTTGCTTCAGGGCATGGAGGATGGCGTTGACCCGATAGGTGTTTTTCAGGGAAAAGGACAGCCGCAATGTCTTAAGCATAGGTTTCCTCTTTCAGTGCCGCAATGATTTTTTCCTTAAATTCCTGACTGTCCAGATTGGACTTCTCCACCACTTCCAGCATGCCGTGGCTGAGCAGCACGATCTCATCACACAGGTCCAGGGCCAGGTCCATAATATGGGTGGAAAAGATGGTGATTTTTCCCTCCTTCTGGGCGCGGAGCAGCTGCTTCATTTCCTCCGCCACCACCACATCCAGAGAAGTCAGCGGCTCGTCCAGCAAGAGGACCTTGGGCTGGGCGATGATGTTGATGAGCATCTGCATCTTGTTCTTCATGCCGTGGGAGTAGTCCTTCAGCAGCTTGTCCCGATCCTCGGGCGCAATGCTCATCATGTCAAAATATTCGTCCGCGGAGCGGATGTTCTGGATGGAGGATTCGTTGATGTCCAGGAAGAATTTCAGAAACTCCCGCCCGGTAAGAAACTCCGGCACCGTGGGGGTAGAAAGCACGTAGCCAATGTCCTCGGGGGAGAGCTCTCTGGCCCCGCCGACGTCCTCCAGGAAAAAGGTACCGCTGTCGGCCCGGATGTCCCGATTGAGGCAGTTGAAGAGGGTGGTCTTGCCGGCGCCGTTGCGGCCCAGCAGGCCATAGATTTTTCCCTCCTCGAAGGTAAAGGTGATGTCTCTCAACACCTCTTTTGACTCAAAACGCTTTGAGAGATGGTCAATGACAAACTTCATACGGATCTCCTTGCTGTTTGATAGGTTCTATCTTATTGGATGCGAAAACCATGGGCGCAGGTTTCAAACACAAAGTCCATTTTTTCTTTGTGGTTGGAAAATACCAACGGTTCATAGCCGTCGCACTGGACTTCATGAAAGGAAAGGATGTGTTCGCTGCGATTGATCCATATGGTATGGGGCTGCGCTTGGGTAGTTGATTGTTCCATATGCGGCTCCTTCTGCCTTACATGGATGCGCTGCGGACCAGCTGTTCCGTTTCCTCGGAGATGCGGAGCAGCTCTGTCTCCGCCTGGTCCATCAAAGTCCGCAGATGGGCCAATACTCCGCTGATCTGGCTTCTGGTGCGCTGCACCTGTTCCTGAGATTGACGGATTCGATCCAGCACGGCCCAATCGGCAAAAATTCCGTCAAAAAAGTAGTCGGCCATCCGTAGGAACCCGTCAATGCTGACCTGAATGTTTGCGTCAATGGTGACATCGGCCAGTTCCGTTTTGAAGCGGCGCAGCCGGGTCTGCAGGGTTTCCACCGCGGCCTGGGCATCGTCCAGGCGGCTGTGCTTCATCAGGTCGGTGACCAGACCGCCGCCCAACAGGTCCCAGGTTCCCCAGCCTTCCGCACTGTCCAGCTGGGACAAAATATGGTCCGCACAGGAAAGTGCGGCCCTGCCGGCGTCCCAAGCCTCCTGCAATTCCTGCTTTTGGCTCATCAAATAGCCCTGCCGTTCCTCCAACTCCAGGATTTTTTCGGCGGTGCTCCCGCCTGCGGCCTTCACGGCCAGCGTCTTTTCCTGCAGAACGGAGGCATAGCGGTCCTCGCAGCCCTGGAGGGCGGCCAATTCCTCCTCGCACCGCGTCAGATCTTCCTCCGCGCCCAGCAGCTCTCGGGCGGCGGCATCGTATTTTACTTGGGCGGCGTAGGCTTCCTGCCGTTCCTGGGTCAATTTTTCGTCCATCTTGCCTATGACATTGTAAAAAAATGCGGCCAGGCTCCGCCCCTCCAGCCGGTCCACATCGGCCTGCTCGTCAGACAACAGCTGCCGGAGCTCCTCCGTGCGGGCGGCATAGGTCTTTCGCTGGGCGCGCAATTCGCCCAGGGAAGCTTCCAGCTTTTTCTTCCTTGCGCATTGAGCCTGCAGCTGGCGCAGTTGTTCATCATAACACTTCATAGATTGCCATTCCTTTCTTCGGCGCACCGAAATTTGAGTTCAGATACGGCGTTCCGTGATAGACAAAAAGGGGCTTCACAGCTCTGTGAAGCCCCAACATGACCGGGATCAGATATTCCATCTTCAGCCAACTTTTTGCAGAATGATCTCGATCCCAAGCGCTTTTGCGTATGCTGGGTTTCTCTGGAGCATGTCCATCAAACGGATTGCCTGAATTCTTCTCTTTGCATCCATTCCCATCACCTCACGGAAAAACGGTTTCTGTATTCTCTGCTGATGGGATCATTGTATCAGGGAATGTCACATTCTGCCAGAACGGGATCAGCAAAATAGAGGTGCTTATTTTCACTGCCGCAGCAAATATAGCCCCTTATTTTCCGCGCTGCTCCAGCTGCTCTTTATATGCCTGGTACTGCTGGGCGTTGATGGAGCCGGTGGCCAGCATACGCTCCGCCCAAAGCTGCAGCGTCTCCACGGTGATGGAGATGCGCTCCAGCTCCTGCTGGATAAAAATGAAGTCGGCCAGCTCGTCCTCGCTGATGACCCCATCCGCGGTGATTTCGATGAGCCGCTCTTTCCGCTTGTTCATGGAGTTGAGGGATGCCAGCATTTCCAGGACAATCTGGGAGAGGTCCTTGATTTTGACCTCCGGGACATAATGCTGGCCGATGGGGCACTGGTTGGCGCAGTAATAGTTGCAGAGGCTGGGCTGCTTGTACTTTTCC
>USCO01000094.1 GCA_900553135.1 uncultured Eubacteriales bacterium
CGGCCGGCCGTTGGCCGTGACCCGGGCGTTGTCGCAGGCCTCGTTGGCCACGGTGCGCCGCTTGATCAGCCGGGACACCTTCAGCCATTTGTCCAGTCGCATAAGTGCGGCCTCCTTCTTTGGGAATGTTCATAAGAATGGGGCGCCGCCGCGGCAGCGCCCCAGGGTCGTTTGCAGTGTGTTAACCGGCCACCGCGTCCTTCAGAGCCTTGCCCGCCTTGAACACGGGGGTCTTGGCCTGGGGGATCTCGATCTCCTTGCCGGTCTTGGGGTTGCGGCCCACACGGGCAGCCCGGGTCTTGACCTCAAAGGAGCCAAAGCCCACCAGCTGTACCTTCTCGCCCTGGGCAAGAGCCTCGGAGATGGCCTCCACAACGGCAGTGATGGCGGCCTCGGCGTCCTTCTTGGGCAGCTCGGTCTTGTCGGCCACGGCGTTGATGAGTTCGGTCTTGTTCATAGCGAATTTCCTCCTAGAAATCTGGGGCAGCCGTTGCCGGCGGCCGTTCGTTGGTGGTATCACTTAAAGCCGTGGGGACGGCTCAAGTTTCCTCGTGCTTGGCCTGAGCCCAGTAGTCTTCCAACTGGCTCAGGGGCAGCTGGTCCATGGGAGTGCCCCCGCACAGGTCTTCCACCCGGCGGAAGCGGCGGATGAACTTCTCACAGGCCTGGTGCAGAGCCTGCTCGCTGTCCAGTCCCAGGAAGCGTCCGGCCTTCACCGCGGCGAAGAGCAGGTCTCCCAGCTCCTCGGCGGCGTCGCCGTCCCCCTGGGCGGCCCGCTGAAGCTCCCGGGCCTCCTCGGCCACCTTCTCCAGGGCGGGGCCCGCCTCGGGCCAGTCAAAGCCCGCCTTGGCGGCCTTGTTCTGGATTTTCTCCGCCCGGATGAGGGCGGGCAGGGACCGGGCCACGGCGTCCAGGGTGTCCCCGGCGGTGCGCTGGTCCTTTTCCTCCCGCTTCTGGGCGTCCCAGGTGTCCAGGGCCTGGTCGGTGTTCTCGGCCTGAACCGAGCCAAAGACGTGGGGGTGGCGGAACACCATCTTCTGGGTCACCCCGTCCACCACGTCGGCAAAGGTGAAGCGCCCGGCCTCCTGGGCCATCTGGGCGTGGAACACCACCTGGAGCAGCACGTCGCCCAGCTCCTCTTTCAGGTGCTCGGGGTCGTCCTGGTCGATGGCCTCCACCGCCTCGTAGGCCTCCTCCAGCATGTTGCGGCGGATGGACTGGTGGGTCTGCTCCCGGTCCCAGGGGCAGCCCCCGGGGGCGCGGAGCAGGGCCATCACGGCGATGAGGTCCTGGATATCATAGTGTTCTTTGCAATGAAAATCTACCACAATCTCGCTTCCTTCGCAAGGTATTTTTCGCTTTTTCTTAGGAAAGATGCAGCAAACGGGCAATTTTGTCCCCCTTGGGCATGAGGGACAGGTCCTCCTTGGTGATGGCCCGCAGCACCACCACCAGCACGGCGTAGATCACCACCGCCACCAGAATGGCGACCATGGTGCACAGGGCGTTGCCCTTGTAGCCCAGCATCTGAATGGTCTGGCCCGCGTCGTTGACCACCTCGGAGGTCAGCACGCCCAGCTTGACCAGCAGCTTGGACAGCAGGCCGTAGACCCCCCAAGCGCCCAGGCCCATAATGGCCGCGGCGGCGGCGGGCTTGGCAAAGAGGGGCAGATAGCGGGGCCGTCCGGGGATGACCCGGGCGATGAGGAGGAGGTCCAGAATGAGACACAGGGCAAAGCAGAAGATGTTGCCCATAGGGGCGCCGTAGATGCCCACCTGGGGCAGGATCACCACGTTGTAGTTGAGGATGATCTTCACCACGCCGCCCAGCAGCATGATGATGACGGGCAGGTTCACAAAGCCGTAGGCCTGCAAAATGGAGTTGCACACCAGCATCATGCACACGAACACTGTGGCCAGACCCAGGGTGGACAGCAGGGGGCCGGCCAGCTGGGAGTTGAGGCTGGGGAAAATGAGGGACATAATGGGCTCGCCCAGGACATACAGGCCCACGGCCATGGGGAAGGCCAGCAGGGCGGTGATGCGCAGGGCGGAACCGGCCACCCGGGAGGCCCCCTTCTTGTCCCGGCGGGCCATGGCCCCGGACACGGCGGGGATGACGGCGGCGGTGATGGCCGCCATGAGGGAGGTGGGCAGGTTGTAGATGTTCAGGGCGCCGGAGTAGTTGCCGTAGAGGGTGCGGCTGATGGACTCCAGGGTGGTGTG
Organism: uncultured Eubacteriales bacterium; assembly: GCA_900553135.1. GTDB lineage: Bacteria > Bacillota > Clostridia > Oscillospirales > Oscillospiraceae > Lawsonibacter. The sequence goes on from USCO01000094.1 coordinate 2,227, forward strand.
CAGGGTCTGGGTGACCTCGGGCACGTCCTGGGCGGAGAGCTGGCTGTTCAGGGTGGCCATGGTGGCGGCGGCCCCGTCGGGCAGGGCGTCCTTCCAGGCGGTGACGGCGCTCTCCAGGGCGTCAAAGTCCACAAAGTTCTGGTAAATGGACCAGGTGTCCCGGTTTTCCAGCAGAGCCCGCTGGAGCTGGCCCTGGACCAGGGAGGTGTCGATGACGGTGACGATGCCCACCATGGAGGAGCTGATGGTGATGGGAATGGCGATCATCAGCAGGTTTTTCAAAATGGTGCTGCCGGCCTCGGGGCGGTCGTCGGAGAGGGTGCCCTCCCGGCCGCTGGCCAGGAAGCTCATGAGCATGTAGGCCAGGGCCACAATGGTACCCACGGTGACGCCGGTGATGGCGCCGGCGGCGGCGTGGCTGGCATCGGCCCCGGTGCGCACCAGCCAGTAGGCCAGACCCAGGCCCACCACCAACTTGCACAGGGCCTCAATGATCTGGGAGACGGCGGTGGGGGTCATGTTGCCGTGGCCCTGGTTGTAGCCCCGGAAGGCGGACAGACAGCCCACGCAGATGACGGCGGGGGCCAGGGCCCGGATGCCGGGGGCGGCCATGTCGTCGTTCATGAGCCCGGCCAGCTGGGTGGAGCCGAAGAACATGATGAGGAAGGACAGCACGCCCAGGACCAGGAACAGGGCCAGGGACAGGCGGAAGGTGCGGCGCACCTGGTTGTAGCGCCCGGTGGCGTTGGCCTCGCTGACCAGCTTGGACACGGCCACGGGCAGGCCCGCCGTGGAGATGGTGAGCAGCACGGCGTAGATGTTGTAGGCGTTGTTGAAGTCGGCAGAGCCTTGATCCCCGATGATGTTGATAAGGGGGATTTTATAGAACATGCCGATGAGTTTTACCACCATGATGCCCACGGCAAGGACGGCGGCGCCGCCGAAAAAGGTACTCTGTTTCGACGGCTGGGCCGCGCGGCGGGGGGAGTTTTGGTGCAGGGCCATAAAAGCAGACCTCCTGGATCAAGAAGAATAGAGGGGAATCACCCGGGAAATACGAGGGGCAGGGCGTAATGGGTCACCTGGTAGCGGATCTTGTCCAGGTCCAGGGTCATAAATTCCCCATTTTCATATATGACCTGTCCCCGGGCCATATTCATCACCACGTTGTTTCCCCGGGCGGAGAAGACCAGGTTTTCCACCGGGTCGTGGCAGGGGAACAGGTTGGGGGCAGTGAAGTCCACCAGAATGAGGTCGGCGGTCTTTCCGGGGGCGATGACGCCGGTGTTGCGGCCCAGGGCCTTGGCGCCGTTGACGGTGGCCATGGACAGAGCCTCCCAGGCGGTGACCGCCATGGGGTCGTGGGACACCCCCTTGTGGAGGATGCCGGCCAGCTTGATCTCCTCAAACAGGTCGCAGTTGTTGTTGGAGGACACCCCGTCGGTGCCCAGGGCCACGTTCACCCCCGCCTTCAGCAGCTGGGGCACCCGGGCCACGCCGGAGCCCAGCTTCAGGTTGGACACCGGGTTGTGCACGGCGGTGATGTGCTTTTGGGCCATGAGGGCCATGTCCTCGTCGGTGACCCACACGCAGTGGGCGGCGGTGCCGCCCCGCTCCCAAACGCCGTACTGGTCCAGCAGGGCCACGGGAGTCTTGCCGTACTTCTCCAGACAGCTCTCGTGCTCCAGCCGGGTCTCGGAGATGTGCACCTGCATGCCCAGGTCGTGGGCGGCGGCGTAGTCGGCCATCCACTGCCACAGGGGAGGATTGGAGGTGTACTCGGCGTGGATGGAGGCGTCCACCAGGATCTGGCCCTCCCCCGCCCCGTGCCACTGCTCCGTCAGCTCCTGCTGATTGCGGCAGTCGTTGCAGGTTTCCGGCGAAAAATCCTCGGGGGCGCCGAAATACACCCCGCCGCAGGACAGGTTGGCGGAGATGCCCGCCTTTAAAATCTCCTGGGCGATGGTGCCGGTGTGCATATACATGTCGGCGATACAGGTGGTGCCCGAGGCGATCATCTCAGCCAGACCCAGGGCGGCCCCGGCGGCCACCGCCTGGTCGTCCAGACGGGCCTCGGCGGGGAAAATGTAGTCGTGGAGCCAGTGCTGCAGGTCGTGGCCCCCGCCGTATCCCCGCATCAGGGTCATGGGCACGTGGGTGTGGGCGTTGATGAGGCCGGGCATGAGCACCCGGCCCTCCCCGGAGATCACCCGGTCAAAGGTCCCCTGAGGACGCTGGGTGCCCACGGAGACGATGTTCTTCCCCTCCACCACCACATAGGCGTGGGGGATCACCCCCTGGGCGGGGTCCATGGTGACGGCGGTGACGTCGGCAAATAAGATAGCCATGCAGATAACTCCTTGGTGTTGAAATTTACAGCTGTTTCAGGCAGCCCCGGATGAGGGCGGAAAAGTCGCTGCGGGCGTGCTCCCCGGCCAGGAGCACCTCCTCCTCGCTGAGGGGCTGGTCCAGAATGCCCGCGGCCATGTTGGAGAGCAGGGTGATGCCCAGCACCTCCATGCCGCAGTGGCCGGCCACAATGACCTCGGGGGCGGTGGACATGCCCACAGCGTCGCCCCCCAGGACGCGGACGGCCCGGATCTCGGCGGGGGTCTCGTACTGGGGGCCGTAGCAGTAGAAATAGACGCCCTCCCGCAGGGTGAGACCCAGCTCCCGGGCCTGGCTGCGGGCGATGTCCCGCAGGCGGGGGGTGTACAGCTTGGAGGCGTCGGGGAAGCGCACCCCGAACTGGGGCAGGTTCTCCCCCCGCAGAGGGGACTCGGAGAACATCTTGATGTGGTCGGTAATGAGCATCAGCTCCCCGGCCTTCCAGGCGGTGTTGACGCAGCCGGCGGCGTTGGTGACGATGAGGGTGGTGCAGCCCAGCAGGCGCAGCACCCGCACGGCGTAGGTGACCTCCTCATAGGAGTAGCCCTCGTAGTGGTGCATCCGGCCCTGCATCACGGCCACTTTTTTCCCCTCCAGGGTGCCAAAGACCAGACGGCCCCGGTGTCCGGGGGCGGTGGAGGCCTTGAAGTGGGGGATGTCCTGGTAGTCCACGGCCACGGGGTTTTCCACCTGGTCGGCCATGGAGCCAAGGCCCGAGCCCAGAATCATGGCCACCTGGGGCACAAAGTCTCCCAGGCGGGCGCGGAGCATGGCGGCGCTTTCCTCATACTGCTGCATGGTAAACGGCATGGAACGACCTCCTTACAGGCTCTGGCCGCAGCGGCGGCAGAACTGGTCGTCCCGGCCGCACATGGCCCCGCAGTTGGGGCAGGAGCGGGACTGGCGCAGGGCGGCGATGCGCTCCCGCAGCTCGGCGATGCGGCTCTCCAGCTGGTCGGCCTGCTCCAGCAGAGCGGGCACCTTCTCCTCGTCCTGGGCCTGGCCCTTGTGGGTCTGGTGCATCACCTGGCCCAGCTGGCGCAGGACGTCGTTATATTCTCCGCTGAGATCAAACAGCTGCACGTTCAGCTTGGCCACATCCACCATCTGGCCTGCCCGCTTGCCCGCCACCCGGGCGGTCTGCTGGGCGGAGTCGGCGGCTCCGGCAGCGGTGCTGCGAATGCGGTCCAGCAGGTCCTTCACCTTGTCGTCCATCTCTGTCTGCTCCTTTCGGGGATGAATTTTTGGGAAATACTTCTTTCATTTTACACCATACAGGGGGAAAAATCAACGAAAAAGCCCGCCCCCCAGGGGATACGGCCCCCTCACTTGCCCACGCAGAAGCGCTGGAAAATGCGGGCGGTGACGTCCTCGGCCACGCTCTGGCCGGTGAGCTCGCCCAGGGCCTGGAGGGCCTGCTCCACGTCGGTGAGCAGGGCGTCGGGGGTGATGCCCAGCTCCAGGGCCTCCCGGGCCCGGCAGATGCAGTCTCGGGCCCGGCGGGCGGCCTCCTCCTGGCGCTGGTTGGACAGCAGCTGGCCGTAGGGCACCTGGCTGTCCCGGGGGAACAGGGCGGCCACCGCCTGCTCCAGGGCCTCCAGGCCCTCCCCTGTCTTGGTGCTCAGCTCCACCACGGGGGGCATGGGGTCCAGAGTCAGGAAGGGCATGGGGCCGGAGGGCAGGTCGGTCTTGGTATGGATGAGGATGGTGGGGGCCAGGGAGAGGGCCTGCTCCAGCAGCGCTCCGTCCTCCTGGGTGGGAGCCACCGAGCTGTCCCACAGCACCAGGATGAGCTCGGCCTCCTCCATGGCCCGGCGGCTGCGCTCCACCCCCATGCGCTCAATGGGGTCGTCGCTTTGGCGCAGGCCCGCTGTGTCGATGAGCCGCACGGGCACGCCCCCCAGCTCCACCTCCACCTCCAGAGTGTCCCGGGTGGTGCCGGGAATGTCGGTGACGATAGCCCGGTCATAGCCCGCCAGGGCGTTGAGCAGGGAGGATTTTCCCGCATTGGGGCGGCCCACCAGGGCGCAGGACACCCCCCGCTGCAGCTGCCTGCCCCGGCGGCAGGTGGCCAGCAGAGCGTCCAAGGCCTGCTGCTGCTGGGTGAGGGTAGCGGAGAGCTCCTCCATACGGAAGGGGTCGATGTCCTCGTCGGGGTAGTCCAGCACGGCGTGGAAGTGGGCCATCACATCCACCAGGGCGGAGTAGATCTCCCCCACCCGGCGGCTCAGCGCCCCCGACAGCCGCCCGGCGGCGTGGCGGGCGCCCTCCCGGCTGCGGGCCTCCAGCAGGTCGCCCACCGCCTCGGCCTGGGCCAGGTCCAGCTTGCCGTTGAGGAAGGCCCGGCGGGTGAACTCCCCCGGTCCCGCCTGGCGGGCCCCCTGGGCAAAGAGGGCCTCCAGCCCCAGGGAAAGGACCATGGGGGAGCCGTGGCAGTGAAACTCCGCCGTGTCCTCTCCGGTGTAGCTCTCCGGGGCCAGGGAGTAGGTGCAAAGGCAGCGGTCGATGGCCTGGCCCTCCCGGTCCAGCAGGTCCCCGTATACCAGGGTGCGCACGGGGTGCGCCTCCAGGGGTTTCTTCCCCAGGGGGCGGAAGCACCGGGCGGCCAGCTTGGCCGCCCCGGGGCCGGACAGGCGCAGAATGCCGATGGCCCCCGGTCCGACGGGGGTGGCGATGGCGGCGATGATATCCTGAGACATGGCGCAGCTCCTTTCGGAAGGGATGTGGAAAACCGGCGCTGGGCTCCGGCCGTCCTGCAAAAAAGCGATTTGTGGATTTTGCGGCAAAAAAACACTTGACAGCGGTATTTTGGACCGAAATGTCAAGAAATCAGAGAATGGAAGTTAACATAACAGCCTGTGGAAAACCGTGTGGAAAGTGTGGATAACCCTTGCCGCTCAGGGGGTTGCAGGGGGAAAACGGGCGAAGGGCCGGGGATTTGGAGAAATCCACACAGTTCTTGGGGCCCAAGGGCTCCGGGGCATGGGGCACCCCCGGGGGAGCGGGGAAAATGCAGGACCGCCGCCGCCCGTGGGCGGCGGCGGAAAAAGGGCGGAAACGGCTTAGGAGATCCGCTCCAGAACAGCTCTGGCGGCCTGTACGCCGGAGGCTCCGGCCTGCGCCTCGGCGTCGCAAAGTACGCTTTGCTCCGGTTCCACCTGGCGGTGAAACCTGCACCCGCTTCCTTGCTCCGCCTCTCCAAACCGAACCCGCTGTGCTGGGCTTCGGTTTGGGCGCCGCCTTCGGCGGCGGTTAGGAGATACGTTCCAAAACGGCTCTGGCAGCCTGCACGCCGGAAGCGCCGGCTTGCGCCAGGCCACGGGTGACGCCCGCGCCGTCGCCGGCGGCAAAGAAGCCGGGCAGGGCGGTCTCCAGCTGGGGAGACAGGGCCAGGCGGGCGGAGTAGAACTTCACCTCCGCGCCGTAGAGCAGGGTGTCGTGGTTGGCGGTGCCGGGGGCGATCTTGTCCAGAATATAGATCATCTCGATGATGTCGTCCAGCTGCCGCTTGGGCAGAGCCAGGGACAGGTCGCCGGGCACGGCGGCGGTGAGGGTGGGCCGGGTGAACGACTTGCTCAGCCGGTGCTCGTTGGTGCGCACGCCCTTCACCAGGTCGCCGAAGCGCTGCACCAGCACGCCGCCGGCCAGCATGTTGCTCAGGGAGGCGATGTGCTTGCCGTAGCGGTAGGGCTCGTTGAAGGGCTGGGTGAAGCGGTTCGACACCAGCAGGGCGAAGTTGGTGTTCTGACTGCGCAGGGCGGGGTCGGCGTAGGAGTGGCCGTTCACCGTGTTGATGCCCTCCACGTTCTCAGCCACCACGTGGCCGTAGGGGTTCATGCAGA
>USCO01000095.1 GCA_900553135.1 uncultured Eubacteriales bacterium
AGCGGCGGAGAGGGACAGCCGTTTGTCCGTTCCCTGGTCAAAGGTGATGCTGACAATGTCCCCCGTGCGAGCGGTGAGCAGCCCCGGGCCGAACACCGTGTGCCGCACCCGGGTGCCGGGGGTAAAGGCGTCCGCCTCCCCCTGCCCCGGAGCGGGGCGGGCGGGGATGCTGAGCGGTTTTTTCTTGGGCCCGTCGGCGGGGGCCTTCTGGGGGAAAATTTCCCGGGAAAAGGGGGAGGTCAATCCCACCTTGCGGAATGTGAACAGGGCCAGCTCGTCCTGGGCCCGGGTCATGGCCACGTAGAAGAGCCGCCGCTCCTCCTGATAGAGGTCGGCGTCCTCCTCGGGCTGGGTCTTGGGCAGCAGGCCACGGGCCACATCCATCAAAAACACCCGCTGATACTCCAGGCCCTTGCTGGAGTGGATGGTGGACAGGACAAAGGGACAGTCGGGGGCCGCGGAGCCCGCTTGGACCCCCCCCGCAGCTGACCCAGCCGCTCCAGCAGGTCGGCGGGGGTCTCCGTCTCCGAGCCCAGGGCCTCCAGGATCTCCGCCTTGCGTAGGTCCCCTCCCCGCTCCTCTAAGTAGGCCCCGTAGCCCATGAAGTGGACCATGCGGTACACCGCCCGGTCTCCCCGCTCCTCCAGCAGGTTGTCCAGGTGGGTTTGGAGGGCTTTACACTGCTTCCGGGTCCAGTGGGAGGCAGCGCCGCTTTTGGCCAGAAGCTGCAAAATGGTCTCCCCCCGCCCGGCCGCCTGGGCGGCAGCCTGCTGGGCCAGGGATTTGCTGATGCCCGCTCCCAGCTTGTAGTACAGCCGCAGAAACAGTTCCCCGTCCCAGGGGTCCTGGGCAAAGCGGATGAGGTCGGTGAGGTCCCGTACCACCCGGTTGGAGAAAAAGGTGCTGTCCACCTGGCGGCTGGCGTAGGGGATGCCCTGGCGCTCCAGCAGGTCGATGAGGGGCAGGGCGCTGTCGTTGTCCCGGTAGAGTACCGCCGTGGGCACTGTGCAGTCCTGGGCCACCTGGCACAGGTAGCGGTACTGGGCCCGGCGGTCCAGCACCGGGATCTCCCGCACGGCGGGGCCGTCCTCCCGCACCGCCTTCATGTGCTTGGGGTGGCGGGGGGTGTTTTTCTGAATAAATTGGTCCGCCGCCGCCACGATCTGGGGGGTGGAGCGGTAGTTCTGTTCCAGATAGAGGACCTGAGCGCCGGAATAGTCCCCCTCAAAGCCGGTGAGGGCCTGGGGGTAGGCGGCCCGGAAGCTGTAAATGCTCTGGTCCTCGTCGCCCACCAGAAACAGGTTTCCCGACCGGGAGGCCAGCAGGCGGATGATGCAGTGCTGGATTTTGGAGGTGTCCTGGGCCTCGTCCACGCAGAAATATTGGTACTGGTCCTGGACCGCCTCCAGCACCCGGGGGAATTTCCGTAAAATCTGAAGGGCGTAGACCATCTGGTCGTCGTAGTCCATGCGTCCCCGCTGGCGCAAGGTCTGGACGTAGCTGTGGTAGAAGGCGGGAAAGTCCACCCCTTCCACCTCCACCTGGTCCAGTTCCTCCCCGGAGAGCATCTGGTTTTTCACATAGGTAAGGGCGGTTTCCAGAGATTTGATGGTGCCGTCGGGGGCAAACTCCCCTGTCTGCGCCCGGTAGAGCTCCCCCAACAGGGCGGCCTTCTCTCCGCCGTCCTCCAGCAGGCGGAAGGCGGTGCGGCCAAAGACCTGCTCATAGTAGCGGATGATGCGGCTGCACACCCCGTTGATGGTGCGGAATTCCAGCAGCTGGGCGGCCTCCTGACCGAAGAAGCGGGCAAAGCGGGACCGCATGTCCCGGGCGGCGGACACCGTGTAGGTCATGGTGAGGATGCGCTGAGGGGCCACGCCCCGGACGTAGCACAGGTAGCCGATGCGGGCCACCAGCACCGTGGTCTTGCCGCTGCCCGGCACTGCCAGCAGCAGCACCGGCCCCTCCCCTGCCCGCACCGCAGCCTGCTGCTGGGGGTTGAGCTGGGCGGGCAGCCGGGCAAAAAACTGTGTCTCCTCCATGATGGCCCCTGACCTCCCTTGTTTCCGCCTTGGCGGAATGCGTTCTTATTACTATAGCACATGGCCGCCCAGGGCACAAGAAAAAGCGCCGGAGAAAGAGAGGCTTTCTCCGGCGCGGCGGTCACAGGACGGCGTGAGAGGTGCGGTAGGCGGTGTAGGTGTACACCAGATTTTGCAGCAGCCACAGCCCCCCGAACACCAGCATCCACAGAGGGGTGACCACCCCGGCCAGGGCCAGCAGGCACAGGGCCACGGCCACCACGGTGAAGGCCCCGTTCATCACCTGGAAGGTGCGGTAGGCGCACTGGCTGATCTGCTGCTGCTCGGCCTCGTCGCAGGACTGGAACCACTCCTTGCGGAAGCGGGTGTCAAAGACGTTGCCCCGCTTCTCCGGGTGGATGGCCTTGGTGGCCGAGATGACCAGAGCCTGAAGAATGGTGACCCACACCACATAGGCCACGATGAGCCCCAGCAGGAGCAGCACCCAGACATCTGTCGTCCCGGTAAAGCCGATGCCGATGCTGATGATGAGCCAGGGCACCGAGACGGTGGCCCACAGCAGGGACAGGCACAGCAGGCGGTCGGCCTGTTCAAAGGCCTGGTCCTCCTCCGCCGCCCGGGGCAGCAGCACCTTGGCCTTGTGGTAGAGCACCGAGCTGACGGCCAGAGCCAAAAATCCGGGGGCGAACCACCACAGGCCGCCCGATGCCATAGCGCCGTTCAGCACCCGGCTCAGGGCGGCGAAATCCACCGCTCCGGCGGCCACGGCGTAGCCAAAGGCGCCGCCGAACAGGGCGCTGACCACGGTGATGGCAATGAACTTTACGTAAACCAAAAGGCTTTTCTGTTTCATCAAGATTCCTCCTCCGTCAAATAAAACACCTCGTCCACAGGACGGCCGAACACCCGGGCGATGCGAAGGGCCAGGGTGATGGAGGGGTTATAGTCCCCCCGCTCAATGAGACTGATGGTCTGGCGGGAGGCCCCCACCAGAGTGCCCAGCTCCTGCTGGTTGAGCCCCTTTTCCGCCCGAAAGATTTTAAGCCGGTTTCCAAGCGCCATGCTGTTCCTCCTTCCGACAAGAATCCATGTCAGAATGACAAGTATCTTTGTCAATCACAGGATAGCATTGACAAGGAAAGTTGTCAATAGAAAATTTGAAACCTCCTCCCTGCCCGGCGGGGCCCGTTGCTTTGGGGCAAAAAGTATGATATGATAAAAGTCCAGGTGCGTCCTGTGATGGGACGCTGAAAAAGGAAGCCGGGTGAGAGTCCCGCACGGAGCCGCCGCTGTAAGTGGAGTGCCTGCGCCAATGGGTCACTGGTCCTGTGGACTGGGAAGACGGCGCGGGCGGAGAGCCACGAGTCAGAAGACTTGCCTGGAAAGGGTCGGCAGTGTGCTCCACGGACCTTTGGAGCTGCCGGCGACGGTGCAGTGGCGAATTCGGGCCATTCCCATGGTAAAAAATGGGAATGGCCCGCTTTTTTGTGCCTGTGCCGGGAAAGAAAAAACACCTTCCGCCCCTTGGCGGCTCCCGGGGCGGAACCGATTTTTTAAGGAGGAACCGCAATGAAACCACGTATCCCCCACCTGCTGCTGGCCTTGCTGCTGGCCATGCTGTGTCTCACCGCCTGCGGAGGAAACCCCGCCGGGCAGGAGACCGCCGACCCCGACCAGGAGATCGTCCTGGCTGGCTACCGCAATCTGGCCCCCGGAGAGGAGGACGGCTACTACTGCAGCAAGATCCTCTACGTCTGGGAGCCTCTGGTCACCCAGGACGACAGCGGCAATCCTGTCCCCTGCCTGGCCCAGGACTGGACCATGTCGGAGGACGGCACCCAGTGGACCTTCTCCCTGCGCCAGGGGGTCACCTTCCACGACGGCGTGCCCTTCAACGCCGACGCGGTGCTGGCCAACTTTGACCGCATGGCCCAGGGCATCCGCAAGTCCGCCTTCTATCCCCTGGACCTGGACGCCTTCTACCCCAACCTCACCGCCTGGGAGAAGGTGGACGAGTACACCGTGCGCCTTACCTTCTCTCAGCCCGCTCCCACCCAGCTGTACAACATGGTGAACTTCGGCAGCGCCATGTACAGCCCCCAGTGCTTTGACGAGACGGGCCGCTTTACCGGCGTGTGCGCGGGCACCGGGCCCTTCCGCATCGTGGAGAACAAGCTGGACGACTATGTGCTGCTGGAGCGCAACGAGGATTATTATGGCGAGAAGGCCAAGGCCAAGACCATCCGGGTGCGGGTGATCCCCGACGCGGACACCCGCTTTTCCGCCCTGAAAAGCGGCGAGGTCCAGGGGCTCATTGATCTCAACGCCATCCCCGCCTCCCTGGCCGTGGAGCTGGAGGGCAGCCAGGACTTCGCCCTGGCCACCGCCAAGTCCACCATGATCCGCTTCCTCACCCTCAACGGCACCCAGTTCCCCTTCAACGACGTGCGCATGCGCCAGGCCGTCAGCCTGGCTCTCCAGCGCCAGACCCTGGTGGATTCGGTGTACCAGGGCTTCGGCTCCCCCACCACCAATATTCTCAACTACACTACCCCCTTCTACCGGGAGTTCCCTGTGGAGGAGAACCTGGAAAAGGCCAAGGAGCTGGCCCGGGAAGTGCTGGGAGACCAGCGCATTACAGTGACTTACCTTTACAACGGCGGAGAGCTGGCCCAGAAGAGCGAGGCGGAGCTCATCGCCTCGTGGCTGAGCGAAATCGGCATCGACTGCCAGCTCCAGCCCATGGAGATGACCAACCTGAAGGAGCAGATGAAGAGCGGCGACTACGGCATCGCCCGCATGCAGCAGGGCCTTTCCAACTCGGAGCCCGCCACTATCTTCCGCCGCTTTATGCTCACCACCGGCGACCACAACCAGAACTACTGCCTGGGCTACCACAGCCAGGAGGTGGACCAGCTCATGAATGAGGCCCAGGCCGCCCTGGACCTCACCGTGCGGGAGGACTGCTACGCCCGCATCCAGGAGATCTCCACCCAGGAGCTGCCCGTGGTGCCCCTCTTCAACGACGTGACCCTCATGGCCTACAGCACCCGCCTCACCGGCTTTGAAGCCAAGTCCTACGGGGTGGAGCTGCCCGCCATCGCCTGGGCATAAGGAGGTTGCATGGGCCGCTATTGTGTGAAAAAGCTTGTCTCCCTCCTCCCTGTCCTGCTGGGCATCACCCTGGCCGCCTTTCTGCTGGGGGTGGTCTCCCCGGGCAACCCTGCCGAGCTGGCCCTGTCCCAGGGGGGCTACCAGCCCACGGAGGAACAGATTCAGGAGATGGAGCATCAAATGGGCCTGGACCTGCCCCTGCCCGCCCAGTATCTGCGCTGGGTGGGACGGGCCCTCACCGGGGACCTGGGGCAGTCCTACGCCAGCGGGCGGCCTGTGCTTACCGAGCTGATGCTGCGCCTGCCCGTCACCCTTCTGCTGGCGGGGGCCGCCATGGCCCTGTGCCTGGGTGGCGGGCTGGCTCTGGGCTGTGTGGCTGCCGCCTGCCGGGGCCGCTGGCCCGACCGGGTCATTGGGGGCTTTACCGCCCTTCAGCTGTCGCTGCCCGCCTTCTGGCTGGCGCTGCTGCTGGTGCTCCTCTTTGCCGAGACCCTGGGCTGGCTGCCCACCAGCGGGCTGCGCTCCCCCAAGGGCATTCTGCTGCCCGCCCTGGTCCTCTCCTGGGCACCCATGGCCTCCGCCGCCCGGCTGACCCGCTCCGCTCTGCTGGAGCAGCTGGCCCGGCCATACTGCCTGGCCGCCCGGGCCAGAGGGGTGAGCCGGGTGCGCCTCATTTGGCATAACGCCCTGCCCAACGCCCTTCCCCCTGTGGTCAGCCTGCTGGGCAACACCCTGGGCGGGCTGCTGGGGGGCTCGGTGGTGGTGGAGTCCATCTTCGCCCTGCCGGGGCTGGGGGCCTATGCCCTGTCCGCCGTCACCAACCGGGACTATCCCGCCTTGCAGGGCTATGTGCTGGTGACCGGCCTTGTCTATGTGGCAGTGACCACAGGGGTGGACCTCATCAGCATGGTTCTGGACCCCAGAATTCGATTGGGAGGAAAGGCGCTATGAGACGAAACAAATCCATTCTCCTCCCTGCCCTGGTGCTGGGTGCCATCCTGCTGGCCAGTGTGCTGGCCCCCCTGCTGGCGCCCTACGACCCGGGGGCCATCGACGTGACCGCCGCCCTCCAGCCCCCGGGCAGCCCCGGCCATCTGCTGGGCACCGACGCCCTGGGCCGGGACATGCTCAGCCGCCTGCTCTACGGCGGGCGGGGAGCCATCCTCACCGCCCTGGCCGCCACCGTGCTGTCCATGGCCTTCGGCCTTGTGGTGGGGGTGCTGGGAGGCTACTTCGGCGGCTGGCTGGACTGGGGGCTCACCGTCCTGACCAACATCTTCCAGGGCCTGCCCGGTACCTGCCTCATGGTGGCGGTGGCCGGGGTGCTGGGCCCCGGGGCGGAGCACCTGGTGCTGGCTCTGGTGCTTACCTCCTGGGCGGGTTTCTCTCGGGTGGTGCGCACCGAGACCATCCGGGTGCGGGAGGCCCCCTTTGTAGAGAACCTGCGTGCCCTGGGGGCGGGGCCGGTGCGGCTGCTGTGCTGCCACGTGGTGCCCAATCTGCTGCCCAACCTGGTGGTGCTGTTTACCACCCGCCTGGGGCGCGGGGTGCTGTCGGTGGCCGCCCTCAGCTTTTTGGGCCTGGGCCTGCCGCCACCCGCCCCCGACTGGAGCGTCATGATCAACGACGCCCGGCTCCACTACCGCTCGGCCCCTTATCTGCTCATGGAGCCCGGCGTGTGTATCCTGTTGCTGCTGCTGTCCCTGAACCTGCTGGGCGACGCCCTGCGGGACCGGCTGGACGGGGCCAGTGAGGAGGTGTCCCTGGATTGAATGGAATTTCTGTCAAAAATCTGTCCGTCACCTTTTCCCTGCCCTCGGGGCCGGTGGAGGCGGTGCGGGACGTCTCCCTGACCGTCCCGCCGGGGACCATCACCGGCCTGGTGGGCGAGAGCGGCTGCGGCAAGTCGGTGCTGGGCATGGCTCTGCTGGGCCTGCTGCCCCCTTACGCCCAGGTGACGGGGACCATGGAACTGGGTGGGACGCCCCTGCCCCGGCGGGAGCTGCTGGGGCGGCACATCGGCCTGGTGCCCCAGAGCCCCTCCCAGTCCCTGAACCCCGCCCGCCGGGTGCGGGCCCATTTGCTGGAGGCCCTCCTGCCCCTGAACCTGCCCCGCCGGGAGGCGGAGGGGCGGGCCGCCGATTTGCTGAAGGAATTCGGTTTTCCTGAGCCCGGCCCCATTCTCCGGGCCTACCCCCACCAGCTCAGCGGGGGCATGCAGCAGCGGGTGCTGTGCGCCCTGGGGGCGGCCTGCTCCCCGGAGTGGGTGGTGGCCGACGAGCCCACCAAGGGCCTGGACCGCCCTTTGCGGGACCAGGTAGCCGGGCAGCTGGCTCTGCTCCACCGGCGGGGGGCCAGCCTGCTGCTTATCACCCACGATCTGGAACTGGCGGCCAGGGTGTGCGGGAACATCGCCGTGATGTATCGGGGCCAGGTGATGGAGTGGGGCCCTGAGACCCTGAACCACCCGGCCCACCCCTACACCCGCTCCCTGCTGGCCGCCCTGCCCCAAAACGGTTTTCAGGCCCCGGAACTGGGAATGGAGGAGCCCGGGGCGGGCTGTCCCTTCTGTTCCCGCTGTCCCCAGCGGCTGACAGCGTGCGAAACTGCCCTGCCCCCGGAGGTCCCGGCCCCCATGGGCCAGAAGGTGAGGTGCTTCCGCTATGGCTGAGATCCTCTCCTGCCGGGAGGTGGAGAAGTCCTTCCGGCCCTCTCCCCTGGCCCGCCCTGTCCCTGTGCTGCGGGGGGTGTCCCTCGCCTTGATGGAGGGGGAATGTCTGGGGCTCACCGGGCCCTCGGGCTGCGGCAAGACCACCCTGCTGCGCATCCTGCTGGGGCTGCTCCCCTGGGATCAAGGCCAGGTGACCTTCCGGGGCCGGGACCTCTCCCAGCTGAAGGGCCGGGACCGAGGAGAATTTCGCCGCCAGGTCCAGTTCCTCCCTCAGCGGCCCGAGGGGGCCTTCGACCCCCAGCGCACCTTCCGCTACAGTTTGACGGAGGCCCTGACCATCCACGCCATCCCCGGAGACCGGGAGACCCTGCTGGCCGCCGCGCTGAATCGGGTGCGCCTGTCCCCTGCCCTGCTGGACCGCCGCCCCCACCAGGTCAGCGGCGGAGAGATCCAGCGCCTGGCTCTGGCCCGGGCCCTGCTGCCCCAGCCCCGGGTGCTCATTCTGGACGAGCCCACCTCCATGCTGGACCTGTCCGTCCAGGCGGGGGTGCTGCATCTGCTCAAAAAGTTGCA
>USCO01000096.1 GCA_900553135.1 uncultured Eubacteriales bacterium
ACGGGCTCCACCTTCCGCTGGAAGCCCGACCTGGAGGTCTTTACCGACATCGACATCCCCGTGGACTATTACCTGGACGTGATGAAGCGCCAGGCGGTGGTCAACGCCGGGGTCACCTTCCGCTTCAAGGAAGAGATCGCCTCCAACAAGTTCAAGACCACCGATTTCAAATATGAAAACGGCATCCTGGACTATGTCACCGAGCTGGCGGGGGAGGACCCCCTCACCCAGCCTGTGTTCTGGCAGACCGAGCGCAAGGGACGGGACCGGGCGGACAAGCCTGAGTACAAGGTGAAGCTGTCCGTCTCCTTCTGCTTCTCCAACAAGGTGTCCGTGGTGGAGCACTACCACAACTCCTCCTGGCTGGAGCACGGCGGTTCCCCCGAGAAGGCCATGAAATCCGCCTTCGTCTCCGCCATTGACGCCTGGCTCAAGCAGCAGGGAAAATATCAGAAGAACGAGGCCAAGATCACTTTCAACGACATCCAGGACGCCCTGGTGCTGGTGAGCAACAACTTCTCCACCCAGACCTCCTACGAGAACCAGACCAAGAAGGCCATCAACAACAAGTTCGTGCAGGAGACCATGACCGACTTCCTCCGCTCCCAGCTGGAGGTCTACTTCATCGAGAATCCTGCCGACGCCCAAAGAATTGCCGAGCAGGTGCTCATCAACAAGCGCTCCCGCGAGACGGCGGAGCGCACCCGGCTGAACATCAAGAAAAAGCTCACCGGCTCCCTGGACATCTCCAACCGGGTGCAGAAGTTCGTCCCCTGCCGCACCAAGGACGTGGAGCGCAGCGAGCTGTATATCGTAGAGGGTGACTCGGCTCTGGGCAGCGTCAAGATGGCTCGGGACGGAGAGTTCCAGGCCATCATGCCCGTGCGCGGCAAGATCCTCAACTGCCTGAAGGCGGACTACGCTAAGATCTTCAAAAGCGACATCATCACCGACCTTTTGAAGGTGCTGGGCTGCGGCGTAGAGGTCAAGGACAAGCACGTCAAGGACCTGAGCGCCTTTGACCTGGACGCCCTGCGGTGGAACAAGATCGTCATCTGTACCGATGCCGACGTGGACGGCTTCCAGATCCGCACCCTGATCCTCACCATGCTCTACCGCCTGACGCCCACCCTCATCCAGAAGGGCTTTGTTTACATCGCCGAGTCCCCCCTGTATGAGATTACCTGCAAGGAAAAGACCTGGTTTGCTTACTCCGACAAGGAGAAAAACGACATCGTGGCCTCTCTGGCCGGAAAGAAGTACGACGTCCAGCGCTCCAAGGGCCTGGGCGAGAACGAGCCGGACATGATGTGGCTGACCACCATGAACCCCGAGACCCGGCGGCTCATCAAGGTCATGCCCGAGGACGTGGAGCAGACCGCCGCCGTATTTGACCTGCTTCTGGGGGATGACCTCCAGGGGCGGAAAAACCACATTGCCGACAACGGATATAAGTATCTGGAGTTGGCGGATATCTCCTGAACCAGTACCCAATCCCCCGGTGGGGTGCGCATAGACCAGTGTACCAAAGGGCCTTTCTGTTGAATTGAAAGGAGCGGTTCTCATGAAAAAATGGACCTGCAAACTCGTGACTCTGGTGCTTACCGCGGCGCTGACCCTGTCCCTGGTATTACCTGTTTCGGCCTATCCGGATACGGAGCCGCCCCTCTGGCAGCAGATGGGGTACTCCTCTCTGGAGGAACTGCTGGAGGAGGGCTGGCTCACCGAGGAGGAGTACGCTGCCATGGCGGCCGATGAGCTGGCCTGGCAGCAGAAACAGCAGGAGCAGCTTGCGCGCCAAGAGGCATGGCTGAAGGACCACCAGGAAGAGGCGGCGGCCTTTGACGCGGATGCCTATTTCCGGGAAAGCTATGCCCTGTGGGCAGGAGAGGACTACACCCCCCAGATGTACATGGAAGAGTGGGGGCTGAGCCGGGAAGAATTTGAGGCGGAGATGCTGGACGACTGGGTGTACACCATGATGATGCAGGAAGAGAAACAGGCATCCATGGCCCAGGAGAAAACAGAACTGGGCGGGTCCCCGGAGGGCATCAACCTGATGGTGGACGGAGCCTGCGTTCCCTTCCCCGACGTGACCCCCGAGGCCAAGTATAACCGCACCATGGTGCCCCTGGCCCCCACCATGGAGTATCTGGACGCCCAGGTGACCTACCTGCCCGGAGAAAATGGGGTGGAGATCACCCTGGATGAAGTAACTTTGCGCCACACCATCGGCACCAGCCAGCTGACCATCACCGAGGGGCAGAAGGAGCCCCGCAGCCTGAACATGGACGCCGCCTCCTACGCCAAAAATGGCCGCACCATGGTGCCCGTGGCCTTCTTTGCCCAGGTGCTGGGCTATGAGGTGTTCTGGGACGAGAACTATGAGACGGCGGTCCTGCTGGACCGGGAGGCCCTGGCCGAGAGGATCGACCAGGAGTTTACCCTCTTCAACCGGGTATTGTATTCTCTGTCTGGCGAAGAATACCGGCAGGACGGGAAATCTGTGGAGTACGGGTTTACCGCCCAACTGGACGTGACCGCTCTGGACAGCCTGAACGGGGACAAGACCTATTCCACCACCATGAAAGGCGAAGCGCTGGCAGGGGACGGGAACGTCAACCTGAGTTTCCAGGGAGATTTTAGCCAGCTGGCGCAGGTCTACCAGGATCAAAATCCCTATTTGTGGGAGCTGGTGATGGGAGAGCTGGGCGAATATGTGGACTTTTCTCAGCTGGACCTGGAGGGCATCCTTAACGGAGAGGAGCAGACCGTGTTCCTGCGGGGTACTCTGCCCGCTCTGCTGGGCCTGAGCCCCCAGGAGGATACCTGGGTCGAGGTAGACCGGGAGCAGCTGGACCTGCCCGCCGATCTGGACCATGTCACTATGGGCCAGCTCGCTCTTCGGGACAACCTGTGGGGCTGTCCCTTCCACTATTACAGCCAGCTCCTGAGCAGCGCGGGCGAGCTGGAGGCTGTGCTGGGAGACAGCCGCTTTACCCAGATGGGCGGCTCCTACCGGGTGGCCTGGGATGAGAGCGACCTGCGGGACCTTTATCTCCAGGAGGATGAGACCTTCTCCGCCGCCTTTACCATCACGCCCACGGGGGAGAAGAGCGCTGCCTGCACCCTGGAGCTCCAGAGCAGAAATCAAAACGCTGCCATGGAGCTGAGTCTGAAGGGCAGCAAGGCAGGGCTGGAACTGACCATGGACCTGCACATGAAAAACACGGCCAAGACCGCCCTGGAGTGCCGCCTCACCATTGCGCCCTCTCAGGAAACCCCAGTCGGCCAGCCGCCGCAGTGGGGCCAGGTGACCGACCTGAGCGGAATCTGAACGATGCCAATTTTGTTTGAAAACCCAAGATAAGGACGGATCCCAATGCCAAAGAAGAAGGCCCCCGCGGAGGGGGCAAAGAAAGTCAATAACCCCAACGTCATGGGCCTGCGCTCCGAGGTGTTGGAGCAGCCCATCACCCAGACGCTGGAACTCAACTACATGCCCTACGCCATGTCGGTCATCGTGTCCCGGGCCATTCCCGAGATCGACGGCTTCAAGCCCAGCCACCGAAAGCTGCTGTACACCATGTACCAGATGAAGCTGCTTGGGGGCGCCCGCACCAAGAGCGCCAACGTGGTGGGCCAGACCATGAAGCTCAACCCCCACGGCGACGCCGCCATCTACGACACCATGGTCCGCCTCTCCCGGGGCTACGGGGCGCTGCTGCACCCCTTTGTGGACTCCAAGGGTAACTTCGGTAAGGTCTACTCCCGGGATATGGCCTGGGCGGCCAGCCGGTATACCGAGGTGCGCCTGGACGCCGTGTGCAGCGAGCTGTTCCGGGACATCGACCAGGACACCGTGGACTTCGTGGACAACTACGACGGCAAGATGAAGGAGCCCACCCTCCTGCCCACCACCTTCCCCAACGTGCTGGTGTCGGCCAACCAGGGCATCGCCGTAGGCATGGCCAGCAACCTGTGCGGCTTCAACCTGGGCGAGGTGTGCGAGACCACCATCGCCTTCCTGAAAAATCCCGACCACGACATCCTGTCCACCCTGAAGGCCCCCGACCTGCCCACAGGAGGCGAGCTGCTGTATGACGCCAAGACCCTGGGGGAGATCTACCGCACCGGCCGGGGGTCCTTCAAGGTAAGGGCCAAGTGGCGCTATCTGAAAAGCGAGAACCTCATTGAGGTCTACGAGATTCCCTACTCCACCACCACCGAGGCCATTATGGACAAGATGGCCGAGCTCATCAAGGCGGGCAAGCTGAAGGAGATCTCCGACGTCCGGGACGAGACCGACCTGAACGGCTTAAAACTGGCCATTGACCTGAAGCGGGGCACCGACCCGGACAAGCTCATGGCCAAGCTCTTCCGGGCCACCCCCCTCATGGACTCCCAGTCCTGCAACTTCAATATCCTCATCGCCGGCATGCCCAAAGTCATGGGTGTGCGGGAGATTTTGGAGGAGTGGACCGCCTGGCGTATGGACTGCGTGCGCCGCAGGGTCTACTACAACATGAAAAAGAAGCAGGATAAGCTGCACCTGCTGAAAGGCCTGCGGCGTATCCTGCTGGATATTGACCGGGCCATCCGCATCATCCGGGAGACCGAGGAGGACGCCGAGGTGGTGCCCAACCTGATGATCGGCTTCGGCATCGACCAGATCCAGGCCGAGTTTGTGGCCGATATCCGCCTGCGCAACATCAATAAGGAATATATTCTGAAACGCACCAAGGAAGTGGACGACCTGGAGGCCGAGATCGCCGACCTGCAGGACACCGTGAACAACCCCAAGCGCATCCGGAAGATCATCATTGGGGAGCTCACCGAGGTGCGGAAAAAGTACGCCGTGCCCCGCCGCACCGAGATCGTCTACGAGCATATGCTGGAGGAAGCCCTTCCCGAGGAGGACGAGACTCCCGACTATCCCGTGCACGTGTTCCTGTCCCGGGAGGGCTACTTCAAGAAGATCACCCCCCAGTCCCTGCGCATGGCCAGCGACCAGAAGTACAAGGAAGGGGACGGCCCCTTCCTCCAGTGGGAGGGCAGCAACCGGGACGAGATGCTGGTCTTTACCGACCGGCAGCAGTGCTACAAGACCCGCATGAGCGACTTCGACGACAGTAAGGCCAGCGTGCTGGGCGACTATCTGCCCACCAAGCTGGCCATGGAGGCGGAGGAACGGGTGGTCTGGGCCTGCGTGCCGGGGAACTACTCCGGCCAGCTGCTCTTCTTCTTCAACAACGGTAAGGTGGCCCGGGTGGAGCTGTCGGCCTATCAGACCCAGACCCGCCGCAAGAAGCTCACGGGCGCCTACTCGGATAAGGCGCCCCTGGTGGCGGCCTTCCTGCTGCGGGAGGACATGGAGATGGCGGTCTATTCCAGCGACAGCCGCTGTATGGTGTTCCACACCGCCGTCCTGGCCCCCAAGACCACCCGCACCACGCAGGGTGTAAACGTCATGACTCTGAAACCCAAACGCGCCGTGACCCAGGTGTCCCCCCTGGCTCAGACGCCCATCGTCAACCCGGGGCGCTACCGGGCCCGAAGCCTTCCGGTGGCGGGTGCCCTGCTCCGGGAAGAGGACCGGGGAGAGCAGCAGATGTCTCTGCTGGAGTCTTGAGCGGGAATTTGAATTGATTTTGGATACCTGGAGGTAATATGTATGAGTAAAACGGTAGTAAAAAACACGGCGCAAGCCTATTTCTGGATCACGGTGGGGTCCATCCTGTACGCCATCGCCTTTGACTGGTTCTACACCCCAAATGCCATCGGCTTTGGCGGCATCACCGGCGTGGGCCAGGTGGTCAACGCCTACGTGCCCGTCATCCCCATCGGTATTTTCGTGCTGGTCATCAACATCCCCCTGTTCATCCTGGGCTGGAAGTATATCGGCGGCCATCTGCTGGTCACCTCCCTGTACTCCATGGTGCTGTCCTCCGTGGCGGTGGACGTGGTGGATTGGATGTTTGACTTTGCCCCCATGGACCGGATGCTGGCTGCCATCTTCGGCGGCGGCCTGATCGGTCTTGCCCTGGGCATCATCTTTGCCAAGGGCGCCACCACCGGCGGCACCGACCTCATCGCCCGTCTGGTGAAGCTGAAGCTGCCCTGGGCCCCCATGGGTAAGCTGCTGCTGGTCATTGACCTGGCGGTCATCCTCCTGGTGGCCGTGGCCTTCGGCGACGTCACCGCCGCCCTCTATGGCATCATCGCCCAGGTGGTCTCCGCCTACGTCACCGACCTGGTGCTGTATGGCATGGACACCTCCAAAGTGGCCTATATCATCAGCGACAAGGCCAAGCGCATCAGCGACGCCATCGTCAAGGACATGGACCGCGGCGTCACCGTGCTGCGGGGCGAGGGCGCTTACTCCGGCGCGGAGAAGGAAGTGCTCATGTGCGCCTTTAAGCAGAAGGAGATCGTCACCCTGAAGGAGATGATCTTTGATATTGACAAGAAGGCCTTTATTATTGTGTGCGATGCCCACGAAGTCACGGGCAATGGATTTAAAACCTTCCGGAAAAACGAGATCTAAGCCTTGATTGGGCGGAAAGGAGCGGTTTTTATGGCAGACATTCAGCGGCTGAAGGAAAACCTGGAGGAGCGGGGCTTCCGCTGCACCGTATTTGCGACGGCGGCCCAGGCGGCGGACTATCTGGATTCCCAGATCGACGGCGTCAGCGTGGGCATCGGCGGCTCCATGACCATCCAGCAGATGGGCCTGGCCCAGCGCTTGGGCACCCACAATGAGGTGATCTGGCACTGGGAGCAGGGCGACCTGCGCCGGGCAGCCCTCACCGACGTGTACCTCACCTCGGTGAACGGTGCGGCGGAGAGCGGCGAGCTGGTAAACATCGACGGCAACTGCAACCGCATTGCAGCCTCCGTCTTTGGCCACAAGAAGGTGTACTATGTCCTGGGTCAGAACAAGATCGAGCCCGACTATGACCGCGCCCTGTGGCGGGCCAGAAACATTGCCGCCCCCAAGAACGCCCAGCGCCTGGGCAAGAAGACCCCCTGCGCGGTCAAGGCCGACCGCTGCTACGACTGCAAGAGCCCGGAGCGCATCTGCCGGGGCCTGACGGTTCTGTGGGGCAAGCCCACTTCCCTGGAGGAAGCGGAAGTGGTGATCATTGAGGAAGATCTGGGCCTGTAAGCCCACATGAGAGGAGGAGTTTCGGTGAAAAAGCTGCTTTGCGGGCTGCTGTGCCTGTCCATGGTGTGCACAGCGGGCTGTTCCGCCATGCTGGACCGGGACTACTCCTTTGTGACGGAGCACAGCGCCACCCCCGCCTCCGACGGAGACACCAATACCCTGCGGGTGAAAAGCTATCAGGAGCTGGTCAACGCCCTGATTTACCTCATCAACAAGGGCTCTGAGGAGGGGACCATCCGCTTTGAAGAGGGGGAGGAGGCCGACGTCAAGCAGATGATGGACGAGGCCTGCCTGGAAGTTCAGGAGGACCCCCTGGGGGCCTATGCGGTGGACTACATCAAGTACGGTGTGACCTCCATCGTGGGCAGCTATGAGGCGGGGGTGAGCATCACCTACCGGCGCACCCGGGAGCAGGTGGCCGCCATTGTGGACGCCACCGGTACCTCGGCCATCCGCAGCGAGCTCAGCCGGGCGCTGGCCACCTTCTCGGACGAGGTGGTGCTGCGCATCAGCTACTTTGAGGAGAACGAGGCCTATATCCAGGAACTGGTGCGCCAGGCCTATTTGTCCAACCCTGAGACGGCGCTGGGCATGCCCCAGGCACAGGTGGCCATGTACCCCAAGAGCGGCCAGCAGCGGATCGTAGAGGTGCTGCTCACCTATCCCCAGTCGCTCCAGGTGCTGGAGAGCCAGCGCAACTCCATGGCCCGGGAGGCGGAGCGGCTGGTGCTGCCCCTTCAGGACCTGTCGGTGGAGCGAAAGCTCAGCGGCATTGTCCAGGCTCTGAGTGACGCGGGGGGCTACGTGTCCGGCGGCGGCTCCACGCCCTACGATGCTCTGTTTAACGGAGGCGCCGACAGCCAGGGGATCGCCCTGGCCATGGCGCTGCTGTGCCGCCAGGCGGGGATCTCCTGCGTGGTGGTGGACGGACAGTGGAAGGGCCAGTCCCATTGCTGGAACGTGGTGCAGACCGACCAGGGATACCGCCACGTGGATCTGACCTCCACCGCTGGCGTGAGCTACCAGGTGGATACCGCCATGGCCCAGCTGGGCTATACCTGGGACAGCGAGCTGGTGCCCAAGTGCACGGTGGAAGGCTGAAAAAGTTTTTTTGAAAAAATTTTCGAATCTAGTTGACAAATGGCGAATGTGTGCTATAATACCATTTGTCACTGCGAGTGTAGCTCATCTGGTAGAGCGCCACC
>USCO01000097.1 GCA_900553135.1 uncultured Eubacteriales bacterium
CGTAGTTATTCTACAAAATAATTTCCTCCCGCGCAATCCCTTTCTGAAAAAAACTTCCCGCCGGGGATGAAATTTTTTCTTCCCCGGCGGGACAAATTCTCATTCCACCGTTTTGAGAGACTCCACCATATCCAGTTTTTTCAACTTTCGATGGGCGGCCAGATTGACCACCAGGGAGAAAATGGTGGTGAGCACCACGGCATAGAGGTAGCTGGGCAGGGAGATGACCCGGCCGAACATGAGCAGGTCGATCTCCACCGTCAAAATGAGCCACTGGTGCAGCAGCTTGCCCAGCACCATGCCCAGGGCCACGCCGAACACGGTGAGGATCACGTTTTCCCGGTAGATGTAGGCAGACAGTTCCCCGTCGTACAGGCCCAGCACCTTCAGGGTGGCCAGCTCCCGCACCCGCTCGGTGATGTTGATGTTGGTCAGGTTGTAGAGCACCACAAAGGCCAGGGCGGCGGCGCACACGATGATGAGCACCACGGCGTAGTCCACGCTCTCCATGCTGGAGGTAAAGGTGGTGCGGGTGTCCACGATGCGGGTCAGGGAGGTGATGCCGTCCAGGGCCATGAGGTCGCTCTCCAGCTGCTGGCTTTCGGCGTCCTGGGTAGAATAGTCCACCAGCACGGCGTTTTCCTGGGGAGTCTCCCCGAAGAGCTGCTGGTAGCAGGCGCTGGTCATGTACACATAGTGCTGGATGTAGTGCTCGGTGACGTCGGCCACGGTGACCTCCACCCTGCTGTCTCCGTCCAGGGTGATGGTGTCCCCCGCCTGGACGCCCAGAAGCTTGGCCAGCTTCTCGGTGAGGATGACGCCGTCGTCCCCCAGCTTCACGGGGCTGTGGTCCTGGCGGTGGCGCAGGTTCACAAAGCGGGACAGGGTCTCCCCGCTGTCCACCACCTCCAGGGTGCAGTCCACGGCGTAGGCGTCGGTCTGGGCGGTCACCGTCTCGGTGTGCTCCGCCGTCCAGTCCTCCACCAGGTCGCTTTCGTTCAGGGCCTGCTCCACCTCCTGCCACTCGCCGGGGGTGATGTTGTCCACCAGGCCCAGCTGGGCGGTATAGCGGTAGATCTCGTCATACTGCATGTCCATGACGCTGAAAATGGAGTCCCGCAGGCCGAAGGCGGTGACGATGAGGGCGGCGCAGCCGCCGATGCCGATCACCGTCATCCAGAACCGCTTTTGATAGCGGAACAGGTTTCGCAGGGTGATTTTATAGTTAAAGGACAGAAGCCGCCACAGGGGGGTGATGCGCTCCAGGAGAATGCGCTTGCCCATGGGGGGCGCTTTGGGTCGCATAAGCTGGGCGGGCACCGCCGTCAGGGTGGAGATGCAGGCCGCCAGGGCGGACAGGGTCACGGTGCCCACCGCCGCCAGACAGGCCACCACCGAGGTGACGGGCTCCAGGCTGTAGTGGATGTCTCCCAGGGTGTAGATGATGGCCCAGGCGTTGCAGATGATCCAGGGCAGCAGGGTCAGACCCACCGCCAGGCCCAGCAGCGAGCCGATGGCGCTGGCCAGGAACCCGTAGCCCACATATTTCATGGCGATGGCTCCCTTGGAGTAGCCCAGGGCCTTCAATCCGCCGATGGTCACCCGCTGCTCCTCCACCATGCGGGTCATGGTGGTGAGACACACCAGAGCGGCCACCAGGAAGAAAATCAGGGGGAATACGCTGGCCAGGTTGCCCATGCGGTCGGCGTCCATCTCATAGCTGGCGTAGCCCATGTTGGTGCCCCGGTCCAGCAGATACCACTCGCTCTCGTCCAGCTGGGCCAGGTCCCGGCGGGCCTGCTCCAGCTTCTTTTCGCCGTCGGCAATTTCCTCCTGGGCCTCCCGCTCTCCGTCCAGATAGTCCTGGTAGCCCTGGGCGTAGTCGGCTTCGCCGTCGTTGAGTTCCTGCAAAGCGTCGGCCAGCTCCCGCTCCCCGTCGGCGCTCTCCTGGGCCAGAGTCACCTTGGCGTCCTCCAGCTCCTGCACACCGTCCTGGTACTCCTGCCAGCCCTCCTGCCAGTCCTTCTGGCCGTCGGCGTACTCGGCCTCGCCGTCGTTGAGCTCCTTCAGGGCGTCCTCCAGCTCCAGGCGGCCGTCCTCCAGTTCGGCCCAGCCGTCGTCCAGCTCCTTCTGGCCGTCCTCCAGCTTCTGCTTGGTCTCTTCCAGGGTCTTGGCCGCGTCGTCCAGCTGCTGCTTGGCCTCCCGCAGCTGGTCATAGCCGTCGTGGACCTCGGCCCAGCCGTCCTGGATCTGCTTGAGGCTGCTGGACAGCAGCTGGGCGTTGGCCAGCACCGCCTGGCTGTCCTGGGGCAGCAGGCTCAGCTGGCTCTCCAGCTCCGCCTTGGCCGCCTGGGCCGCCGCCAGCCCCTCCTGGGCCTGGGCCAGCTGGGCCTTCAGCTCCTCCAGGCTGGGACCGTCAAAGCCCGGGTCCACCGGGTCGGTGTCCTCTGTGGTCCGGGGCGCGGGGGTCTCGCTCTCATCAGGGGCGGGCTCGGGCTCCGGCTCGGGTTCCGGTTCCGGCTCGGGTTCGGGTTCGGGTTCCGGGTCAGGGTCTACCGGGGGATTCTCGATGGCGTCAATGGCCGCCTCCAGCTGGGCGATGGTCTCATTGAGCTGGGCGATCTGCTCGTCCGCCTGGGCCATGCCCGCCAGCAGCTGGCCCCGCATGCCGCTGAGCACCTGGTCCACCGCCGCCTGGGCCATGCCGGCCTCGGCGGGGTCCTGAGAGGTGAGGGCGGCCAGCAGGGCATCCCCGTCGGGATAGAGGGAGACCCCGCCCTGGGCCATGGCCTGGACGATCTGGTCCAGCAGCTGGTCAAACTTTTCCTTGCCCGCCTGGTACTGCTCCTCGGCGTCCATCAGCTTTCCGCTGGCGGAGGACAGGGAAGCCCGGCCATCTTCATACTCTTTCAGGCCGTCTTCATACTCCTTGAGGCCGTCCTCGTAGGCCTGGCGGCCCTCCTCCAGCTCTTCCTCGGCCTCGTAATACTGGCGCAGGCCCTCCAGATAGTCGCCGTAGCCGCCGTGGTACTCCTGCCAGCCATCGTCCAGTTCGGTGCGGGCGTCGGCCAGTTCCACTTTGCCGTCCTCCAGT
The DNA here is from genome assembly GCA_900553135.1 of uncultured Eubacteriales bacterium. Classification (GTDB taxonomy): domain Bacteria; phylum Bacillota; class Clostridia; order Oscillospirales; family Oscillospiraceae; genus Lawsonibacter. The sequence continues at coordinate 3,095 of USCO01000097.1, forward strand.
TCCTGGAGGGCGTCCTGGAGCTCCACCTGGCCGTCGGCGATCTCCTGTTCCGCTTCCGCCACCTGGTCCCGCAGCTCCCGCTGCCCCTCCAGGTAGTCGGCCCAGCCCTCGTCCAGCTCCCGGCGGCCGTCTTCCAGCTCAGCCCGGGCGTCGCTGAGCTCCTGCTCAGCCTCCGCCTTGCCCTCGTCCAGCTCCTTCTGGGCCTTGTCGATCTCCTCCTGGGCCTCCTCCCGTACGGAGTCTCCCCGCAGCTGGGCCCGCTCCTGGGCCATGGGGTCCAGAGCGTCGGCCAGGGAGTCGATGAGGTCCTCGTACTCCTGGCTGTAGGTGGGCAGTTCCAGGGCTCCGTCGGCCAGGAGGTAGGCGTCGGTGTAGGCCTCCATGTCAAAGGCCTCCTCCGGCAGCATCACATAAAAGGCCACCTTGCCGGTGCCCAGGGTGGAGGAACCACGCTCCACGCCGATGTACAAGGGGGAGTCCGCCGTACCTACAATGGTATAGGTCTCGTGGCGCAATGCGTCCTCATAGGTGCCCGTTCCTGTGTCTAAGGTAATCTTATCCCCGATAGAAAGGCCATTTTCCTGCAAATATCGGGGTTCTACCAAACATTCCTGGGCATTTCCCGGCATACGGCCCTCCACCATCCGGGGGAGGTTCACTTCATCTGTTAAGGAAATTACCTTTACAACAGAATCCTTATCCTGAATCTTGGCAATGGCGTCCACGGAATAGGCCCCCTGGACCAGGGCCACCCCCGGCTGATCGGCCAGGGCGGCCACGTCCTCCTCCGTCAGGCCCAGAGTGGACACCACCCGCAGGTCCATGAGCTTCTGCCCGTCCAGATAACGGTCAGCGCTGATCTTCATGTCGGGGGCGGTGGCCCGCAGGCCTGCCAGGAAGCACACCGCCAGGGCGGACAGGATCATCAGGGAGAAAAACCGGCTGCGGGTGTTGCGGATCTCCCGGAGGGCGTCTGTCAGCAGCCGGTTGGGCCGGCGTCCTTTGGCCATGCTTCTCTCCCCTTTCTGACTGAATTTCTACGCCGGATCACCACTCGATGTCCTCCACCGGCTTGGGATGCTCGTTGATCTCTACCCGGTCCACCCGGCCGTTCTTCACGTGGATCACCTTGTCCGCCATGGGTGCGATGGCGGTGTTGTGGGTGATGACCACCACCGTCATGCCCTGCTGGCGGCAGGTGTCCTGCAATAGCTTCAAAATGGCTTTGCCCGTGACGTAGTCCAAAGCGCCCGTGGGCTCGTCGCACAGCAGCAGCTTGGGGTTTTTGGCCAGGGCCCGGGCGATGGCCACCCGCTGCTGCTCGCCGCCGGACAGCTGGGCGGGGAAGTTATTCAGCCGGTCCCCCAGCCCCACGTGGCGCAGCACCTCCTCCGCGGGCAGCGGGTCCTTGCAGATCTGGGAGGCCAGCTCCACATTTTCCAGGGCGGTGAGGTTCTGGATGAGGTTATAAAACTGAAAGACGAAGCCGATGTCATACCGGCGGTAGGTGGTCAGCTGGCGCTGGGTGCTGCCGCTGATCTGCTTGCCGTCCACCAGGATGGTGCCCTCGTCACAGGCGTCCATCCCCCCCAAAATATTCAATACCGTGGTCTTGCCCGCCCCAGAGGGGCCCACGATGATGACGAATTCCCCTTTTTCCACCGTAAAGGTCACATCGTCGGCGGCGGTGATGGTCACCTCCCCCATCTGATAGCGCTTGACCACATGTTCCAGCGAGATATATGCCATACTGACCTCCTGTTGAATAAGAAACAGGTGTTGATTATTTTCTACTCTTATATTATAGTATTTTTAAGTCCGGACGCAAGAGGGAAGTCCCTTCCAGTCTGATGGGAAGGCGACATTTTTCCACATGTTTGTCCGGAAATGTGTAAAACTTTTGTAAAGGAACGGAGGGGTGTTGGGATGGTCCGAAATGAAACCGACCGCCGGGTCCGCCGCACCCGGGCCCAGCTGCAAAAAGCCCTGCTGGAGCTGCTGGAAGAAAAGGATATCCGGTCCATCACGGTCCAGGAATTGGCCCGCCGGGCCGACGTGAACCGGGGCACCTTTTACGCCCACTACACCGATGTATACGACCTGCTGGACCAGATGGAGGACCAGCTATTTTTGGACTTTGCCGCCATGCTGGGCACCTACACGCCCCAGCAGCTTCAGGGGGACCTGTCCGCCCTGCTCACCGACGTGTTCCGCTTCATCCGGGACAACCAGGCCCTCACCCTGGTCTTTCTCAGCCCCCAGACCGAGGACGCCTTCTTCCACCGGCTCAACGCCCTGGTGTACCAGAAGTGCCTGGAGGAGTGGCAGGGCCTCTACCCCGTCGCGCCCCCCGACACCCCCAATTACTGCCTGGACTTTGTGGTATCCGGAGCCGTGGGCCTGGCCCGCACCTGGATGCGCCGGGAATTCCGGGAGTCCCCCGAAGAGATGGCGGCCCTGGCCGGTCGGCTGATCCTCACAGGCGTGTCCTCGCTGGCATGATTGGCATAAAAAAGAAGCCGCGGAGCAAATGCTCCGCGGCTTTTTCATTTGGTTTGGGTCTGTTGGGAAAATCAGCCCCGCACGGCCCGGGTGCGAGCCTCCTTGCGGTCCTCCATCTTGGAGACGATGAGGGCGCAGGCGGCGTCGCCGGTGATGTTGACGGTGGTACGGCCCATGTCAAAGACACGGTCGATACCGGCCACCAGGGCGATGCCCTCGATGGGCAGACCCACGCTCTGCAGCACCATGGCCAGCATGACCATGCCCGCGCCGGGCACGCCGGCGGTGCCGATGGAGGCCAGGGTGGCGGTGAGGACGATGGTGACCATGTCGCCCAGGGTCAGGTTCACGCCGTAGGCGGTGGCGATGAACACGGCGCACACGCCCTGGTAGATGGCGGTGCCGTCCATGTTGATGGTGGCGCCCAGGGGCAGCACGAAGGAGACCACCTCACGGCGGGCGCCCAGGCGCTCGGTGCACTCCAGGTTAAAGGGCAGGGCGCCCACAGAGGAGGCGGAGGAGAAAGCCATCATCATAGCCGGGGCCATGCCCTTGAAGAAGGCCGCGGGGGACACGCCGCCCAGCACCTTCACCGTGGAGGAGTAGACGATCAGGGCATGGAGGATATAGCCCACATAGGCCAGGGCCAGCACGGCCACCAGATCCCGCAGGATCATGGGTCCGTTCTCCGCCACCACGGGGCAGATGAGGCAGGCCACGCCCACGGGGGACAACTTGATGATCAGGTCCATGATCTTCATAAAGACCTCGTTGAAGCTGTCGATGACCTGAGCGGCCACCAGGCCCTTCTCCCCGGCCAACAGCACGCCAAAGCCCAGGAACAGGGCAATGACGATGACCTGCAGCATGGTGGCGTCAGCCAGGGGCTTCACCGCGTTGGCGGGGAAGATGTTCACGATGACGGTCATGATGCTCTGGCCCTCAGGCGGGGTATAGGACAGATCGGAGGTATCCAGAGTGTGGAACAGGCCGATGCCCGTGGCCACGTTGGCCAGGATCAGGGCCAGCACCACGGCAAAGGCGGTGGTGCACATGTAATAGACCACGGTCTTGCCGCCGATGGCGCCCACCTTGCTGATGTCCTTCATGGAAATGACGCCGGAGGCGATGGAAAACAGCACAATGGGAACGACCACGAATTTCAGCAGGTTCAGGAAAATATCGCCCCAGGGCTTGATGTAAGTCTTGGCGATGTTCACCCCCGCGCCGTCAGGCAGGGGCATCAGGGCCAGACCCGCCACAACGCCCACTGCCAGACCAATGAAGATCCAGAATGCCAGGGGCAGCTTTTTCTTTGTCATGCAGCTCTCTCCTTCCGTTTCTCACAAACGAAGTTTTCCACCCCCTTGCCTTGCAAAACAGGGGGCGGTCCTCTTACTCCTTCAGTATACACATTGCCAGCCTGTTTCTCAACTCCTTTTCCCCATTTTAGGGAAAATTTTTTCTGCCTCCTCCCCCACGTTCCGCCTTATCTCCTGGTCCGGTCCCGAAATTTCCCAGTTATTTTTGCATCTTTGCCCCTGCTCCGCCTTCTTTTTCGGGCGGGAACGAAATTTTCCACCTTCGACTGCCTTCGCCCTTTTATCTTCCATAATATGGTAAACTATAGATAACATAGAAGGGAGTGGAGCACATGGCGCTGCTGCGGAGAAAAGGATTCTGGGAGAGCGGACGGGTGCAGTACCTGCCTGTGGACGCCATTGCCCCCAACCCGGACCAGCCCAGACGGGTGTTCAGCCCCCACGAGCTGGAGGAGCTGGCCCAGTCCATTCAGGAGCTGGGCGTCCTCCAGCCCCTGACGGTGCGCCGGGGCGATCGGGGCTGGGAGCTGGTGGCGGGGGAACGGCGGCTGCGGGCGGCCCAGCTGGCCGGGCTGCGGGAGGTGCCCTGCCTGTGCGTTCAGGTGGACAGCCAGCGCTCCTCCCTGCTGGCCCTGGTGGAGAATTTACAGCGGAAGGACCTGGACTTCTGGGAGGAGGCCTTGGCCCTGAACCGGCTGATTCAGACCTACCACCTGTCCCAGGAGGAGACGGCCCGGCGCATTGGAAAGAGCCAGTCTGCCGTGGCCAACAAGCTGCGGCTTTTAAAGCTGCCACAGACGGTACTGGAAGGCCTGCGGGATGGGGGCGCCACCGAGCGCCACGCCCGGGCCCTTCTGGCTCTGGATGACCCGGCCGCCCAGATGGCCTGCGCCCACAGGATCTTAGCGGACAAGCTGACGGTGGCCCAGACGGAGGAGCTGGTCAACGGGCTGCTCCATCCCCAGGAGCCGCCCATCCGGAAGAAGCGGAACAGGCCCATGTTCATCGTGAAGGATGTGCGCCTGTTTCTCAACACCCTGAACCGGGGGATGGCTCTGATGAAGTCGGCGGGGGTCAAGGCCGAGTGCCGCCGGGAGGATAAAGAGGATGAGATCCTGCTGACCATCCGCATCCCTGCATCTGGAGAGAAAAAGGGAACGAAAGCCCCTTCCAGTCAACAAAATCAAGCGGGGTAGGGAAACGTCTATTCGGTTAACATAAGATATTTCTGCGTTTTGATTGATTACACGGAGGAATTCCGCCGCCCCGGCGGCGGGTTCCTTTGCCCACGGCACGCTTTCTTGAAAGAAAGCTTAGCAAAGAACTTCCTGCGAAACTTCGTTTC
>USCO01000098.1 GCA_900553135.1 uncultured Eubacteriales bacterium
TCTCTTGTGATGCCCAGGGTCTGGAGGATGGCCTCCTCCCGTCCCCGCATCTGGACCTTCATGGGACCCTCGTCCATGTGGTCGTAGCCCAGCAGGTGGAGCACCGAGTGGACGGTGAGATAACTCAGCTCCCGCTCCACGCTGTGGCCAAACTCCTCCGCCTGGGCCTGGGCCCGCTCCAGGGACAAACACATGTCTCCCAGGGGGACCAGCCCGGTCTCCGGGTCGGCGTCCTCTTCCCCGGGCTTCTCCCCGGGCTGCAGGTCAAACATGGGAAAGGAAAGCACGTCGGTGGGGCGGTCCACCCCCCGCATATCCAGGTTCACCTGGTGGATGCCCTCATCGTCGGTGAGCAGCACGTTGATCTCGCAGTCAGCCTCCACGCCCTCCGCTTCCAGAGCGGCGGAGATCACCTTCTCCAGCAGCTCCTGGGTGCCAGCGGGGCAGTCTACCTCAGATTCCAATAAAATGCGGTGCATAGTTGACGCCTCCTATCTTCATCGGTCCAGCAGGAAGGATTTTACCAGGGCCAGAGGCTCCCGGATGTACATTTGGATGCGGGAAGGGATGTGGGAGCTGGGGGCGGCCAGGGTGGATACCTCTCCGTATCCAAACCGCTCCGCCAGCATCCGGGCTCGGGTCAGGTGGAACCCGTTGGATACCACCAGCACGTCGGTCTCCCCCACGTCGATGCCCTCCCGTGCCAGCAGGTCTTTGGAGAAGATCAGATTCTCCTTGGTGTTGGAGGACTGGTCCTCCTGGAAGATCCGGTCCTCCGAGATGCCCCGCTCCTCCAGCCAGCCCGCCATGCAGGCCGCCTCGGAGACAGGCTCGTTGCTGCCTTGGCCCCCAGAGACCACCACCAGGATGTCCGGGTCCTCTTCCAGGTAATCCAGGGCGGTTTTCAGCCGGTCCTGGAGCAGCATGGAGGGCTCTCCCCCGGGCATGACCCGGCACCCCAGGATCACCATGACCTGGGGGTCGCCGGTGATGTGGTTGTAGGAGCCGTACATCACGGCGGCAAACAGGCCGCAGAAGGACAGCACCCCCACCAGAATGAGGGCAAAGAAGGCCTTGAGCCAGGGGCTCCAGGGTTTCTTTTGGTGATTTGGTCGTTTCATAAGCGACTCCTTGGTGCGTTCAGCCCCGGGCCTCTTCCAGCTGGGCGGACAGTTCCTCCCACTTGGCGTACAGGCCCATCAGTTCCTCCTCCAGGGCCTGCTTCTCTTCGTACAGCTCCTGGAGCTTGACATAGTCGGCGGCGGATTCCTCCACCTGGCTGTCCAGCTGGGCCATGTGCTCCTCCGCCTTGGCCACTGCCCGCTCGGCGGCGGTCACTTCCTTCTCCAGGTTCTTGGTGCCGCCGGGACGCTTGGGTTTCTCCTTCTTCTCCGCCGGGGCGGGAGTCTCCTGCTTGGGGGCTGCGGGGGCGGTGGCCGGCTTGCCAAAGGCCCCACGGGCCCGGGCGGCCTGGAATTCCTCATAGGTGCCCTTGAAATCGGTGATACACCCGTCCTCCAGCAGCCAGATGCGGCTGGCAAAGCGCTCGATAAAGTAGCGGTCGTGGGAGACGAACAGCAGGTTGCCCTCGTACTCCTCCACGGCCTCCTCGATCCACTCCCGGCTCTGGATGTCCAGGTGGTTGGTGGGCTCGTCCAAAATGAGCAGGTTGATTTTTGCGTCCATGAGCATACACAGCCTTAACCGGCTCTGCTCGCCGCCGGACAGGGTGGAGACGGGCTTGAATACGTCCTCTCCCCGGAACTTGAAGGCAGCCAGGCGGTTACGGGCGGTCTGGGCGGTGCAGTCCAGATCGTAGAGCATGGTATCCACCAGATTGCGCTCCGGGTGGGAGAAGCGGATGATCTGGGGCAGATAGCCGATCTTCACCGTGGGGCCCATACGGAGCTTGCCGCTGTCGGGCTCCTCCTCCCCCATGAGGATTTTAATGAGGGTGGATTTTCCGGTGCCGTTATCTCCCAGCAGGGCGATGCGCTCGCCCCCTGCCACTTCCAGGTTCACGTTGGAAAACAGGGTGCGGTCTCCGAAGGACTTTTTCAGGTTCTTGATGGTGAGTACCTCGTCTCCCCGGAACTCCCGCTCGCCAAAGCGCACCTCCATCTTCCGCTCCTTCTTGGGGCGGTCGGTGACCCGCATACGCTCGATGCGCTTTTCCATGGACTGGGCCCGCTTGAAGGTCTTGTCCATACCGGAGTAGGCCCAGGTGCGCAGCTGTTCGGCGGCCTTCTCCAGCTGCTGGATCTTGGCCTGCTCTTTCTCATACCGCTTGAGCTTCTCCTCGTACCGCCGTTCCTTCTCCACAGCGTAGAAGCTGTAATTGCCCGCGTAAAACTCCCCCTTGCCCTCCTGGATCTCGATGATGCGGTCCACCACCTTGTCCAGGAAGTAGCGGTCGTGGGAGACGGTGAGCACCGTGCCCTTGAACTTGTCCAGATACTCCTCCAGCCACTCGGTGGCCCGCAGGTCCAGGTGGTTGGTGGGCTCGTCCAGCAGCAGGATGTCGGTGTCCTCCAGAATGAGCCGGGCCAGGTTCACCCGGGTCTTTTCTCCACCGGACAGGCTGTCGAAGAGCTGCTCCCGCATGGCCTGGGGGATACTCAGACCGTTGCACACCTTATTGATGCGGGTCTGGGTCTCGTAGCCCCCCGCCGACTCAAAGGCGGCGGAAAGCCGGTCGTAGCGGGCGAGCAGCTCAGGGCTGTGTTCCTCCCCCATACGGGCTGCCAGCTCTCCCAGCTCCCGCTCCATGTCGTGGAGGGAGGAAAAGGCGGTGGAGAGCACGTCCTCCACGGTGTAGCCCTCGGGATACACGGGGATCTGGGAGATGAGCCCCAACCGCTTGCCCGGGGCCAGGACCACCTCGCCCTCGTCATAGTCGATGGCTCCCGTCAGGATGCGCAGCAGGGTGGTCTTGCCGCAGCCGTTGGGGCCCAGCAGGCCCACCCGCTGTCCGGTGTCCACCTGAAAGGAGAGGCCGTCCAATATTTTGTTGCCAACCTCAAATTCCTTGACCAGGTTGGACACTGAAATGTCGATCATAGCTTCCTCTTATCTCTCTTTGGTCAGTTCCAGCAGCTGGGCGGTGAGCTCCTCCAGGGCCATGCCCCGGGAGGCTTTTACCAGAATGGTGCTGTCGGGCCGCACCACCTGAGGCAGCACCACGCGGGCGGCCTCCTTGTCGGCGCAGTAGTACACCGTGGGCACGCCGGCCTCCCGGGCGCCCTTGGCGATGTGCTCGGCCATCTCGCCCACGGCCACCAGGCAGTCGATGCCCCGCTTGCCCAGGTACTCGCCCACCCCCGCATGGAGGGCGGGAGCAAAGGGTCCCAGCTCAAACATATCACCCAGCACGGCCACCCGCCAGCTGCACCGGCTGTCGGCCAGCACGCTGATGGCGGCCCGCATGGACTGGGGATTGGCGTTGTAGGTGTCGTCCAGAATGGTGATCTCCTCGGCCCGCTGCAGCAGGTTCATGCGCATACGGGTGGGAACGAAGCGGGCCACGCCTTCCTGGATCTCCTCGGGCGTCAGGCCGAAGTGCTCGCCCACCGCCGCGGCGATGAGGGTGGGATAGACCATGTGCTCTCCCAGGGCGGGGATCATCAGCTCCCGGTCCATCTTGGGGGTGGTCACCCGGCAGTGGATGTGGCTCACGCCGTCTCCTCCGGTCACCTGGGCCCGGTAGTCCAGCCCCTCCCCTTTTCCGCAGAACACGGTGTTCACGGGAGTGTTGCCCCGCAGGGTGGAGAGCATATCATCGTCCCCGTTGAGCACCAGCAGGCCGTTCTCCTTGCGGATGTGGGGCAGCAGCTCGCACTTGGCCTTAAAAATGTTCTCCCGGCTGCCCAGCTTCTCAATGTGGGCGTCGCCGATGTTGGTGATGACGCCCACCTCGGGCTGGACGATCTCGCCCAGGTAGTCGATCTCCCCGGGCTTGTCCATTCCCATCTCCAGCACCGCCACCTGGTGGCTGCGGTCCAGGCGCAGCAGGGTCAGGGGCAGGCCGATGTTGTTATTGAAGTTTCCTTCGGTCTTCAGCACCTTGTACTTCACCGAAAGGACGGCGGCGATCATGTCCTTGGCCGTGGTCTTGCCCACGCTGCCTGTCACCCCCACAAAGGGGATCTGGAAGCGGTTTTTGTACCAGGCGGCCAGGTCCCGCAGGGCCCGCTGGGTGTTGCCTACCTTAATATAGAATTTTCCTTCCTGGTAGCTGGTGCGCTCCCGGGCGGTAAGACAGCCCGCCGCCCCCGCCTCCAGGGCGGAGTTGATGTAGGCGTGGCCGTCAAAGCGCTCGCCCACCAGAGGGATGAACAAAGCCCCCTCATGGACGGAGCGGCTGTCCGTATCCACCCGGTCCACGGTCCGGCGTAGGACCCCAGCAGGGTCCCGTTCACCGCCTCCAAAAGCTCCCGTACTGTGATGGCTTCCATAGAACCGTTACGCTCCTTCCTTGCGTGCCTTCAGCGAGGACTCCACAATGGTCTCGCACAGGGCGGGGTAGTCCATGCCCACCGCCGCCGCCTCCTGGGGCACCAGGCTGGTGGGGGTCATGCCGGGCAGGGTGTTGATCTCCAGGAAATAGGCCTCGCCCTCGGGCGTGACGATAAAGTCCGCACGGGCGTACACCGCAAGGCCCAGGGCCTGGAACACAGTCACAGCCGCCTTGCCCACTTCCTCCTCCCACTCCGCGGGAATCTGGGCGGGGCAGACCTCCAGGGCCGCGCCGGGCTGATACTTGTTCTCGTAGTCATAGAAATCCGCCTGGGGAATGATCTCAATGGAGGGCAGGGGCTTGTCATTGAGCACGGCCACCTGGATCTCCCGTCCCTTGATATACTGCTCCAGCACGGTGCGGCCGCCCAGGGTGATGCTCTCCTCCAGGCCACGGCGCAGCTCTTCCTGGGTGTGGGCGATGGTCACGCCGATGGAGGAACCGCTGGCAATGGGCTTGACCACCACGGGCAGCTTGGTCTCTTTCATCAGCTGCTCCAGGTTCTCCTCCGTCACGGTGACGGTGCGCCAGGCGGGGGTGCGCACCAGGTCGGCCACGATGCGCTTGGTCATATCCTTATCCATGGCGATGGCGGAGCCCAGGCAGCCGGAACCGGTATAGGGGATGCCCAGCAGGTCCAGGGTGGCCTGGATGCGGCCATCCTCGCCGCAGGCCCCGTGGAGGGCCAGGTAGACCACGTCGGCCTGGGCGCACAGGTCCAGCACGCCGGGGCCGATGGCCGAGGGGCTGCGGTCCTTCCGGCTGGAGCGCACCTCAGCCAGGTCAGGAGCCTTGGGGCTGACATGGAGGTATTCCTGGGGAATGGGCGCCTGGAAGGGGTCCTCCGCCTGGCAGGTCTCCCGGCCGAAAAACAGATCGATCAGGGCCACAGCGTGTCCCTTGCTCCGCAGAGCCTGACACACCATGGCGCCCGAGGACAGAGATACGTTGCGTTCCGGGCTGAGTCCCCCGGCCAATACCACGATTTTCATAACTTCAACACCTCATTCAGGTATTCTGATTCATTTTATACGCTAATAGGTTATTTTATCACAGCCCCCACAAATACACAATAAGAGGAACCAATTTTACCTATGAAAAAAGGGGCGGTTCCCCGCCCCTTTTCTTGCATTTTTCCAGTATGCCCTTATAAACTGCCGTAGACTTCCCGGTGCCGCTTGGAAAGCTCCACCCGCACGCCAGGAAAGCTCTGGGCCAAATACTCCGCCAACGCAGGGCACACCACGTTTTCGGTGGCAAAGTGTCCCGCGTCCATGAGGCTGATGCCCATGGCCTTGGCCTGGAGGAACTGGTCGTACTTCACGTCTGCCGTCACAAAGGTGTCACAGCCCGCGGCGGCGGCCTCCGCCAGCATGGAACCGCAGGAGCCGCCTCCCACCGCCACCCGGTTCACCGGCTTGCCTCCGTCGCAGAAGCGCACCCCGGCGCATCCCAGGGCCTTCTTCACAAAGGCGGCGTAGTCCTCCGCGCTGCACCCAGGCTTGGCGGAATGTCCCACCCGGCCGATGCCGTAGGGGCGGCCCTCCCGGTCCACGCCCCCCTGCTCCAGCAAGGTGGTCTCCCCCAGATCCAGGGTCTGGGCCAGGCAGTCGTTCACCCCCGCCTGGGCCGCGTCCAGGTTGGTGTGGGCGCAGATGGCGGCCACGCCCTGCTCCGCCAGGGCCAGCAGGATCTCCCCCGTCACGCTCTCGTCGGTGAGGGCCTTCACCGGGTGGAAGATCACCGGATGGTGGGACACGATGAGCTGGCACCCCAGCTCCACGGCCTCCTCCACCACTTCCTTGGTGATGTCCAGGGCCACCAGCAGGGCGCTGACCTCTTTCTCGCCCCGACCCACCAGAAAGCCCGCGTTGTCAAAGTCCATCTGGGTCTCAAAGGGGGCCAGACGGTCCACAGCGCTGTAAATGTCCTTTACACTTGCCATGCATCCCACTCCTTTTTCATCTCAGCCACGCCGCTGCGCACCAGGGTCAGCTCCTCCCGCCGGGCCTGGGTCTGGGGAGCCGTGCTGCGGGCCATGCCCGCCAGGGCCCGGTCCAGCTTTTCCAGCAACTCCGCCAGGTAGGCCCCACGCAGGGGGGCCCGGCTCTGCCGCCCCGCCCACACCTGGGCGGCGGTCATGGGCTCCTCCACCCCGGCGCACACGGACATGACCACATAGAGGGTATCCCCCTCCCGGGCCAGCCGCTCCTCCCGGATATGGAAGCCATTGGCCGCCAGCCAGGCCCGCAGCTCGGGCTGGGAGCTCATGGGCTGGAGGATCAGCTCCACCTTCCGCTCCCGCACCCAGGGGGCCGCGTTTAAGATCTGAGCGATGGTCTCGCCCCCCATGCCCGCGATGACCACGGCATCGGTCTCCTCCGGGGCGATCCCCGCCAGGCCGTTGCACAGCCGAAAGGACATCCGGCCCGAGCAGCCGTACTCCCGGGCCGTCTCCATGGCCCGGTTCAAGGGCCCCCGGCGCAGGTCGGCGGCAATGGCGGAGGAGATGGTCCCCTCCAGCAGCAGACAGGTGGGCAAATAGGCGTGGTCGGTGCCTACGTCGCACAGCTTGGCCCCACGGGGGACCATGTCAGCCGCCAGGCGAAGGCGGGGGGATAACTCCAGGTGTGTTTTCATCTTGTGTTCCTCCCTGTGGCTCCCGGCTCAGGAGCAGCGCTGATTCTGCCGTCTGGACCTTCCCAGCGGCAAGAAAATGGGGGCGGATGTCCTCCGCCCCCGTCTTTTTCTTTAACCCTCGGCGATCATCTTGTTGACCTGAGCCAGCAGTTCGTCGGGGTCCACGCCGTGGACCATGCAGGCCTGCTCCACGGTCTCGCCGCGGGAGGCGGGGCAGCCCAGGCAGTGCATGCCGATGTTCATGAACAGGGGCGCAGTCTGGGGAGCGATGGTCAGAATATCACCGATGATGGTGTCCTTCGTAATAGTCATGGGAATCTTCCTCCAGTATTCTTGGGATGGAGATAGTATATCCTAACCCGCGGTATTTTGCAATGGATTTTCGATTATTTTCCCCCGTACTTTCTGCGCACATGGCGGCGGCCCAGGGAAAAGATCAGCAGTCCCAGCACGATGGCCCCAAGAGGGATGAGGGCGTACAGGGCCAGAAGATAATAGGTCGGCATAATACTCATTGTGTTTCCTCCTTTACCGCAGGATCATTCCCAGGGACACCATGAGAAGCAGCAGCTGGACCAGCATGTAGCAGCCCCAGGCCACCGGGATCAGCCCCAGCCAATACCAGTGCAGGGCAAACCAGCCCGGCCGCTTCTCCGGCTTTTCCGGAAGCTCCCCGGCGGGCGGCGCGCTGTCCTCCTCCCCTGCCTCTTCCGGCAGGTTGCCCAGCAGGACGTCAACCGAAAGGCCCAGAGCCCGGGCCAGAGGGACCAGCTTATCCGTATCAGGCACCGCGTCGTCCAGCTCCCACTTGCTCACCGCCTGGCGGGACACGCCCACCTGCTCGGCCAGCTTCTCCTGGGACAGGCCCAAACGGGTGCGTTCTTTTTGAATCGTCATTCCTAGGGTCATATTTTGACCTCCTTTCCGCCTCCATCATACTGTTTTCTCCGGTTGCGGCGCCACCATCCCCGGCTGGAAT
>USCO01000099.1 GCA_900553135.1 uncultured Eubacteriales bacterium
GGCGGTGGCGGCCTGCCTGGCCGCGGGCCTGGACGGCATCGCCCAGGGGCTGACCCCGCCCCCGGAGATCCCCGGCAACATTTACGCCATGGACCAGGAGACCCGGAAAGCCTTCGGCATCGAGGCCCTGCCCCGGAACCTGGAGGAGGCCTTGGTGGAGATGGAGCGGGACCCGGTGGTCATGGACGTACTGGGCCCCCATGTGGCCCAGCATTACCTCAACGGCAAGCAGAAAGAGTGGGAGGAGTACCAGACCCGGGTATCCAGCTGGGAACTGGAAAAGTACCTGGTCATCTACTAAGCCGGAGAGGGGGACTGGCCATTGGAAACCGTGATCGTGGCCTTTGAAAACGAAAAATTCAGCCGTCAGGTCAGCGAACTGCTGGAGAGCAGCGGCGCGGCCTCCTGCCTGACCTGCTCCTCGGGGGACCAGGTGCGCCGTCTGCTGGGACGGCAGGCGGTGTACTGCGTGGTGTGCGGCCCACATTTGGCTGACGGACCTGCGGAGTGGCTGGCGGAAGATCTGCCCCCCGAGTGCTTCATGCTGCTGGTGGGCAGCAAGCACCAGCTGGATGCCCGTGGGGAGGTGAACATCTTCAAGATGTCCACCCCCATCCGGCGGGAGGAGATGCTCATTACCGTGCGCCTGATGCTGCAATTCGGCCGCCGGGTGGAAAAGCTCATGCGTCCCGCCCGCAGTGCCATGGAGCAGCAGCTGGTGGACCGGGCCAAGCAGGCCCTCATGGCCCGCTTTGATATCTCGGAGGAGGAGGCCCACCGCCGCCTGCAGAAGCGCAGCATGGACAGCGGCAGAAAGCTCTCCCAGACCGCCCGCCGGGTGCTGGCGGAGCTGGAGGAATAACAGAAAACTTAGAAGCATAGGTTCCAGACAAGGGCCGGAGCGGGGCAGGGCGCCCCGCTCCGGCTGTTTTTGTTTGGAGGGGTGCGTATGCATTTTACCAAGATGCAGGGCCTGGGCAACGACTACCTGTACCTGAACTGTCTGGAGGGAGCGCCGGAGGATCTGCCCGGCCTGGCCATCCGCCTGTCCGACCGCCACTTCGGCGTGGGGGGAGACGGGATCATCTGCATTGGCCCGGGCAAGACAGGGGACTTTTCCATGGAGATGTACAACGCCGACGGCTCCCGGGGAGCCATGTGCGGCAACGGCATCCGCTGCGTGGGCAAGTACGTGTACGACAAGGGGCTGACCCGAAAGACCTGCCTGACCATCGACACCGATGCCGGGCCCCGGCTGGTGGAGCTGGAGGTGCGGGGCGGCCGGGCGGTGCGGGTGTCAGTGGACATGGGCGTTCCGGTGGTAAAGCCGGGAATGGATGTGGCGGCAGGGGAGGAGACTTTCCGGCTCTATCCCGTGGAGGTGGGTAATCCCCACGGGGTGGTGTTCTGCCAGGAGCCCGCCGCCGTGGATTTGGGGCAGGTGGGCCCCGTTCTGGAGCGGCTGTTTCCCGGCGGCATCAACGTGGAATTTGCCGCCCCCAGAGGGCAGGACCGGCTGGAGGTGCGGGTGTGGGAGCGGGGCAGCGGGATCACTCTGGCCTGCGGCACCGGGGCCTGCGCCGCCTTGGCGGCGGCGGTAAAAACGGGGCGGTGCGCAAGGCAGTGCGCCGTCCGCCTGCCCGGCGGCATGTTGGATCTGGACTGGGACCGGGACAGCGGACACATGAGGATGACCGGTCCGGCGGTGACGGTGTTCGAGGGCGAGGTGGAAATTTAACGTTGACAACCGGGGGGGTATGGTGAATAATATCAAACATGGTAAACGACCGAAATTGCCACAAAGGAGTTGTGCTGTATGACCAAAGTAAATCAGAACTTTTTAAAGCTGCCCGGCAGCTATCTCTTCTCCGAGATCGCCCGCCGGCTGTCCGCTTATACCGCTGAGCACCCCGAGGCGAAGATGATCCGCCTGGGCATCGGCGACGTGACCCGTCCCTTGGTTCCCGCCGTCATTGAGGCCATGCACAAGGCTGTGGACGAGATGGGCACCTTTGAGGGCTTCCACGGCTATGGCCCCGAGCAGGGCTACGATTTCCTGAGAGAGGCCATCGCCAAGACTGACTACGCCGCCCGGGGCGTGGACATCAAGCCCGAGGAGATCTTTGTTTCCGACGGCGCCAAGAGCGACTGCGGCAATATCGGCGACATTTTCGGCGAGGACAACGTGGTGGCCGTGTGCGACCCCGTCTACCCCGTGTACGTGGACACCAACGCCATGGCCGGCCGGGCCGGTGAGTTCCAGGAGGAGCTGGGCAAGTGGTCCAAGCTGGTCTACATGGCCTGTGTGGAGGAGAATGGCTTTACCCCCCAGATCCCCCAGGAGAAGGTGGATATGATCTACCTCTGTTTCCCCAACAACCCCACCGGCGCTGTGGCCACCCGGGAGCAGCTGAAGGCTTGGGTGGACTACGCCAATGCCAACCAGGCGGTCATCCTCTATGACTCCGCCTACGAGGCCTTCATCACCCAGGAGGATGTGCCCCACACCATCTATGAGATCGAGGGGGCCCGCACCTGCGCCATCGAGTTCCGGTCCTTCTCCAAGACCGCCGGCTTCACCGGCAACCGCTGCGCCTACACCGTGGTGCCCATGGAGCTGGAGCGGGACGGCGCCAAGCTCAACGCCCTGTGGAACCGCCGACAGTGCACCAAGTTCAACGGCGTGCCTTACGTGGTCCAGCGGGGCGCCGCCGCGGTGTACACCGAGGAGGGCCAGCGCCAGATCAAGGAGACCATCGCCTACTACCAGGAGAACGCCCGGGTCATCCGGGAGGGTCTCACCGAGGCGGGCCTGACCTGCTTCGGCGGCGTGAACGCCCCCTATATCTGGCTGAAGACCCCCGACGGAATGGGCTCCTGGGAGTTCTTTGACAAGCTGCTGAAGGAGGCCAACGTGGTCACCACCCCCGGCGCGGGCTTCGGTCCCAGCGGCGAGGGGTATATCCGCCTGACCGCCTTCGGCGATGCCGACGCCACCAAGGAAGCTGTGGCCCGCATCCGCACCATGCTGGGCCGGTAATCCAGACAAAAGACACCGCTCTTCCGAATGTTGGGAGGGCGGTGTTTTTGTTGGGATAAGGTTGAAAATATATTTCGAGGAGATACAAAAATAAAAATTATTTTTCACTAAATTCTCTTTACCAGAGGCGGGATGTCCGCTATAATAGGGCTGTTTTTCAGGATAACATCCCGTGAAGGAGATGGAAAAGGATGACAGAGCGAGAGAAAATGTTGTCCGGACAGTTCTACTGTGCGGATGAACCTGATCTGAATGCCGCGCGGCACCGGGCCGACCTGCTATGCTGCCAGCTCAATGCTCTTCCTATGACCGAGACCGAGCTTCGAAAGCAGGTGCTAAGGCAGCTGCTGGGCAAGGTGGGGGAGAACTGCACCATCAATCCTCAGTTCCGCTGTGACTACGGCAGCTACATCCAGGTGGGTGAGAACTTCTTTGCCAACTACAACTGCGTTATCCTAGACTGCGCCCCGGTGACGTTCGGGGACAATGTGTTCATCGCCCCCAACTGCGGCTTCTATACTGCCGGACATCCCCTGGACTATCCCACCCGCAACGCTCTGCTGGAGTTTGCCAAGCCCATCACCGTAGGTGACAACGTGTGGATTGGAGGCAACGTGGTGGTACTGCCCGGAGTGACTATCGGTTCCGGAGCGGTGATCGGTGCGGGCAGTGTGGTCAGTCGGGATATCCCGGAAAATGTACTGGCAGTGGGTAATCCCTGCCGTCCCATCCGATCCATCAATCAGAAGGACCGGAGAATGCTTTGATAGAAAAGTGTACTGCGCTTTTTTATACCATATCGCAGAAAGAAAGGAGGATCATGGGTCTGTCCCATCACAAAGCGCCAGCGCCTGCCCCATTTGGGGCAGGACGACGAGGAGAAGGGAGTATCGAAGGGACGCACGGCGTCCTGTAAATTCGGCGGATGCCCTTCCGTGCCGCTCCGGGCGCGCACTCAGTCTACAAATATGCGGGTGACCGCAAAACAGAGGGGCTGAGACCGGGGAACGAGGTGCAAATGGCTGCGAGTTTGTCCTCCATATTTTGGCAAGTGCCATAGGAGGAAACTGAATATGTGTGGAATTGTAGGTTTTATCGGCAAGGAACCCGCCGCCCCCATCCTGCTGGAGGGGCTGTCCCGGCTGGAATACCGGGGCTATGATTCGGCTGGCCTGGCGGTGTACGACCCGGAAAAGGGCCTGCAGGTGGTAAAAGCCAAGGGACGCCTTCAGGTGCTGCGGGACTTGACCCAGAACGGGGCCCTGGTCCCCGGCGTCATGGGCCTGGGCCACACCCGCTGGGCTACCCACGGGGCTCCCAACGATATTAACTCCCACCCCCAGGTGAGCCAGTCCGGCCGCGTGGCGGTGGTCCACAACGGCATCATTGAAAACTATGCCAAGCTGAAAGCGTTTCTGGAGTCCAAGGGCGTCACCTTTGTTTCTGAAACGGACACCGAGGTAGTGGCCCAGCTGCTGGACTACTACTACCAGGGAGACCTGCTGGACGCCGTGGGCAAGGTGCTCCACCGCATCGAAGGGGCCTACGCCCTGGGTATCGTGTGCGCCGACGAGCCGGATAAGCTGGTGGCGGTGCGCAAGGATTCCCCCCTGATCCTGGGCTACGGCGAGGGCTTCTCCCTGCTGGCCAGCGACGTCACCGCCGTTATCCAGTATACCCGGGAGGTATGCTATCTGGACGACGGCGAGGTGGCCGTGCTGACCCCCGAGGGGGCCCAGGTCTATAACTCCCTGCTCCAGCCCGTGGAGAAGGAGCGCTCCCATGTGGATTGGGAGATCTCCGCGGCGGAAAAGGGCGGCTATGAGCACTTCATGTTCAAGGAGATCATGGAGCAGCCCAAGGCCATCCGGGACACCATCACCCCCCGCCTGCGGGAAGGGAAAGTGGTGCTGGACGATCTCACCATCACCCGGGAGCAGCTGGAGCGTATGGACCGGCTGTATATCATCGCCTGCGGCTCCTCTTACCATGTAGGCGTCGCCGCCAAGTACATCCTGGAGCGGCTGCTGCGAATCCCCGTAGAAGTCACCCTGGCCTCGGAATTCCGGTACTGTGACCCCATCGTCACTGAGCGCACCCTGGCCCTGGTCATCAGCCAGTCGGGAGAGACCATCGACACTCTGGCCGCCATGCGGGAGGCCAAGCGCCTGGGCGCCCGGCTGCTGTCCATCGTCAACGTGGTGGGCTCCACGATCGCCCGGGAATCGGACGATGTGCTGTACACCTGGGCCGGGCCCGAGATCGCCGTGGCCACCACCAAGGCCTACTCCACCCAGCTGGCGGTGGTCTATCTGCTGGGGCTGTACTTTGCCGACCTGCTGGGCCGGGTCACTCCTCAGGAGTATGCCCAGCTGGTGGAGGAGCTGCGTCAGCTGCCCGCCAAGGCGGAGGAAATCCTGGCCAACACGGAGCAGATCCAGTATTACGCATCTATCTATTTCAACCACGACTCCGTCTTTTTCATCGGGCGGAACATCGACTATGCCGTGGGCCTGGAGGGCTCCCTGAAACTGAAGGAGATCTCCTACATCCACTCCGAGGCCTACGCCGCCGGAGAGCTGAAGCACGGCACCATCTCCCTCATTGAGGACGGCACCCTGGTGGTGGCCCTGGCGGGATGGAACCGGCTGTTTGACAAGCTGATGAGCAACGTCAAGGAGGTCAAGGCCCGTGGGGCCGACGTCATCGGCCTGGCCTGCGCCGCCCATGCCGATCAGCTGACGGCTCAGGTGGACAGCGCCCTCACCATCCCCGACGTACATCCCATGTTCCTGCCCTCTCTGGAGGTTATCCCCATGCAGTTGTTTGCCTATTACGTGGCCCTGATGCGGGGCTGCGACATTGACAAACCCCGCAACCTGGCCAAGAGCGTGACGGTAGAATAACGCAGAAGCCCCGGAGCATTTGCTCCGGGGCTTCTTTTTATAGCTGATGCGACTGAATGCGCCGGGCCAGGTCCTGGACCTTTTCCGCAATGGTGTCCATCACAGCCAGAAATTCCTTGTCGGCCTTTCCGGTGGGGTCCTCCAGGCCCCAGTCCTCCCGGTGGGAGCAGGGGAGAGTGGGGCAGGAGACATTGCAACCCATGGTCACCACGATGTCTACCGGGGGCAGCTGAGAAACCAGCTTGCTGTACTGGGTCTGCTCCATGTCCACGCCGTAGCGCTCCTTCATCAGCCGCACCGCGTCCTGGTTGATGCGGGGGACGGTCTCGGTGCCGGCGGAGTAGGAGTCAAACACCTGGCTGGCCAGCAGGGTGCCCAGAGCCTGGGCCATCTGGCTGCGGCAGGAGTTGTGGACGCAGACGAAGGCAACCTTGGGCTTATTCATGGGCCACCTCCCGGGCCTGGAGGATCAGCTCCTTGGCCTGGTCCTTGGTGAGCGCCCGCCCGGAGGAGACCACCTTGCCGTCCACCATGAGGGCGGGAGTGGACATCACGCCAAGGGCAGCGATCTCCGAAAAGTCGGTGACGTGGCCCACGGCCAGGTCCAGACCCAGCTCGGAGAGGGCCTGGCGGGTGGATTCCTCCAGGGCGTTGCACTTGGCGTAGCCGCCCCCCAGCACCTGAATCGGGGCGTTGGGGTCATGGACGGGGGTGGAAGAAGCAGATTTTTTACGAAACAGTCCCATAATAATATACCTCCTGAATTAGAATAAAAATCCTTGAATGGCGTTAAAAAAGTATCCCACTAAGATGATACCACCGGTACAGATGGCAATAAACAGGGCCAGCAGCTCGGGCTTGACCGCCTTGCGCAGCATGATCATGGAGGGCAGGCTCAGGGTGGTGACCGCCATCATAAAGGAGAGGATGGTGCCCAGCTGGGCGCCCTTGGAGAGCAGGGCCTCGGCCACGGGGATGGTGCCGAAGATGTCGGCGTACATGGGCACTCCCACAAGGGTGGCCAGTACCACACCCAAGGAGCTGCCGCTGCCCAGCACGCCCTCCACCCAGGCCTGGGGGATCCAGTTGTGGATGACGGCTCCCACGCCCACGCCCACCAGGATGTAGGGGAACACTTTAAGGAAAGTGTCCTTCACCTGCTGGGCGGCATAGTCCACTCGCTGACGGCGGGTAAGGGTGGGAGCGTCCTCCCCAGAGCCCGAGGCGGCCAGGATGAATTCCTCCACGTACCGCTCCATATGCAGCTTCTCAATGAGGGTTCCGCCCAAAATGGCCACCACCAGCCCCAGGCCCACGTAGATCAGGGCCACTTTTCCGCCGAAAATGCTCATCAGCAGCACCAGGCTGCCCAGGTCCACCATGGGGGAGGAGATGAGGAAGGAGAAGGTGACCCCCAGAGGCAGGCCCGCGCTGGTAAAGCCCATAAACAGGGGGATGGAGGAGCAGGAACAGAAGGGTGTCACCGTGCCCAGCAGGGCGGAGACAGCGTTTGCCCCCAGGCCGTGGAACCGGCCCAGAATTTTGCGGCTGCGCTCCGGGGGGAAATAGCTTTGTAGGTAGGACACCAGAAAAATCAGGGTGCACAGCAAAATGGTGATCTTAATAACGTCGTAGAAAAAGAACTGGATGCTCCCGCCCCAGGGGGAGGAGAGGTCCAGCCCCAGGCGGGACAGCAGCCCACCGATCACCTGGTTGAGCCAGTGCATGCCCAGGATTTGGTCCTGAAAAAACAGCCAGACGGTTCGCAAGGGAAAATCCTCCTTTACAGATCAATTATTTTTGATATGAGAGGCAAAAGAAAAACCATCCCGGGATGGTTTTCTTTCAGCCGCAGCCACAGGGACGGCTCTGGGTGTTGGGGGTGGTGAGCTGCCGCAGCAATTCCGCGGCGGAGGCCCCGGCGGAGGGGTCCAGGGAATAGTGGGTCCACTTGCCCTCCTGGCGGCCTACCACCACGCCGGACTGGCACAGGATCTTCATATGATAGGAAAGACCGGACTGGGTGATATCCAGCTGTTCCAGC
>USCO01000100.1 GCA_900553135.1 uncultured Eubacteriales bacterium
GCAAGTACTGCAAGCCCTGCGAGTCCTTCTGGACCGAGAGCCAGCTGGTGGACGGCAAGTGCCCCGACTGCGGCCGCGAGGTGCAGGACGCCAAGGAAGAGGCCTATTTCTTCCGTCTGAGCAAGTACGCCGACCGCATCCAGCACCTGCTGGAGGACACCGACTTCCTGGAGCCCCGCTCCCGCGTCAACGAGATGGTGAACAACTTCATCAAGCCCGGTCTGGAGGACCTGTGTGTCTCCCGCACCAGCTTCACCTGGGGCGTGCCCGTGGACTTTGATCCCGGCCACGTGGTCTATGTGTGGGTGGACGCCCTGTTCAACTACACCACCGCTCTGGGCTTCCTCAACGACAAGTACGACGACTACGAGAAGTTCTGGCCCGCCGACGTCCACTTCGTGGGCAAGGAGATCGTCCGCTTCCACTCCATCATCTGGCCCGCCATGCTCATGAGCATGGACATGCCCCTGCCCAAGAAGGTCTTTGGCCACGGCTGGCTACTGCTGGACGGCGGCAAGATGTCCAAGTCCAAGGGCAACGTGGTGGACCCCTATATCCTGGCCCAGCGCTTCGGCGTGGACGCCCTGCGCTTCTTCCTGCTGCGCACCTTCCCCTTCGGCTCTGACGGCAACTTCTCCAACGAGGCCCTCATCAACACCATCAACGTGGACCTGGCCAACGACCTGGGCAACCTGCTGAGCCGCACCGTGTCCATGGTGGGCAAGTACTTCGACGGCACCCTGCCCGCCCAGCGCCAGGCCGATCCTCTGGACGACGAGCTGGAGGCCATGGTTAACGCTCTGCGGGGCCGCTACGAGGAGCAGATGGAGCACTACGCCTTCCAGAACGCTCTGAGCGAGATCTTCAAGGTCATCTCCCGCGCCAACAAGTATATCGACGAGAACGCCCCCTGGGTGCTGGCCAAGGACATGGAGGCCAACGGGGTGCGTCTGGCCACCGTTATGTACCACCTGCTGGAGACCCTGCGGGTGTGCGCCGTGCTGCTGACCCCCTTCATCCCCGCCTCTGCCGCCGAGATCCTGCGTCAGATCGGCGCCTGCGAGGCCTGCTCCACCTGGGAGAGCGCCGCCGCCTTCGGCGGCCTGCGCGCTGACGCCACCGTCACCCGGGGCGACAACCTGTTCCCCCGCATCGACGTGGCCAAGGAGCTGGAGGAGCTGGAGAAGGCTGCCGCTGAGGCCAAGAAGGCCGCCCTGCCCGACCTGGAGCTGGAGCCCCAGCTGGAGGAGAAGGTGGACTTTGACACCTTCTGCAAGAGCGACTTCCGCGCCGTGAAGGTGAAGGCCTGCGAGAACGTGAAGAAGTCCAACAAGCTGCTGAAGTTCACCCTGGACGACGGCACCGGCGTGGACCGTCAGATCCTCTCCGGCATCGCCATGTACTACAAGCCCGAGGAGCTGGTGGGCAAGACCCTCATGGCCATCGTCAACCTGCCTCCCCGCAAGATGATGGGACAGGAGAGCTGCGGCATGCTGATCTCCGCCGTCCACACCGAGAAGGGTGAGGAGCGGCTGAACCTCATCATGCTGGATGACAAGATCCCCGCCGGCGCAAAGATGTGCTGATAACCCTATAAAAATAGCCCTGGTGCACAGCACCAGGGCTATTTCTTTGCTTATTCGGGGGGACGCTGGGTGAGCAGCTTGGGATAGCTGCGGTCGATGGCCAGGGCCCCCAGGGGGGCGGTGACCAGGATGGCGATGACCGCCACAGTGAGCACGATCTGTCCGCAGCCCAGGCCCATGGCCAGGGGCACGCCGCCGATGGCCGCCTGCACCGTGGCCTTGGGCAGGTAGCCCAGCACACAGAACAGTTTCTCTTTTCCGCTGAAATGAGCTCCGCTGACACACACCAGCACGCCCAGGGCCCGGAAGCACAGGGCCCCCAGCACTGCCAGCACGGCCATCACGCCGGCGCTCAGGGCGTAGCGCAGGTCCACCGCCGCTCCCACCAGCACAAAGAGGGCCACCTCAGCGGCCACCCACAGCTTGGAAAACTTCAGGCTCAGCCGCTGGGCCACCACACCCCGCCAGCGCTGGATGCCCACTCCTGCGGCCATGACCGCCAGCAGGCCGGAGAAGGGGAACACCCCCTCCAGGGCGTCCTCCGCCGCCACCAGCAGGAAGGCCAAGGAGAGGAGGATGACCACCTTCACCGAGTCCCGCATGTGGATCAGTCGGAACCACTGGGCCAGCAGCCAGCCCAGCAGCAGGCCCGCCGCCACGCCGGTGAGGATGGACAGGGGCACCCCCGCCACCGTTCCCACCGTCAGCCCCTGACCGCCGGAGGCCAGGCCGGTAAAGGCGGTAAACATGACGATGACAAACACGTCATCCACCGAGGCCCCCGCCAGAATCAACTGGGGGATGCCCCGGTCCACGCCCCAGCCCTCTTCGCTGAGGCGGATCATGCGGGGCACGATCACCGCCGGGGACACGGCTCCCACCACGGCGCCCATAATGGCGGCGTCCAGGGTGGACACCCCCAGCAGCCGGGGGGCCAGCACCACCATGCCGGCGATCTCAAAGCAGGCGGGCACAAAGCACATGAGTACCGCCGGCCGCCCCACCTTCTTCAGGGCCGCCACGTCCAGAGACAGCCCCGCCCGGGTGAGGATAATGATAAGGGCCAGCTGCCGCAGGTCCGCCGAGATATTCAGCAAACTGTCCGACAGCAGATCCAGGGCGTAGGGGCCCAAAATCATGCCCGCAATGAGCATGCCCACCAGGGAGGGCAGCCCCAGTCGTTTCGCCAGTGCGCCCAGGGCCATTCCCAGCAGCAGCACCAGTCCTAAGCTTGTCAACATACCAGTTTCTTCCTTTCCGGGGCAACAAAAAAGCTGATGCCCCTGCAAAAAATTTCGCAGAAGCCATCAGCCGTTGGGCGGTTCTGCCCCGAGGGGCAAGGGAGACCTCATTCCCTGTATTGCGTGGGACAGGATACCACATCCTGTCCCCCTTTGTCAAGCACCGATGAGATAACACCACACGGGGATGGTGAGCATGGACAGCAGAGTGCTGAGCACCACGCACTTGGTGGCAAAAATGGCGTCGCTGCCATAGCGGGCGGCAAAAATGGCCGCAGTGGACCCGGCGGGCATGCCCGTCATAATGACGGCCACACCGGTGGCCACCGGCTCCAGCCCCGCCGCCAGGGACATGCCCCAGGCCGCCAGAGGCAGCAGCACCAGACGCAGGGCGCTGATCCACAGGGTGGTGGGGTTCACAATGGTGGTGAGCTTCACATCCACCAGGATGGTGCCGATGATGAACATGGTGAGGGGGGTGTTGCAGTTGCCGATGGAGGTGACGGTGGTGGTGACCAGCTCAGGCAGAGGGATCTGCAGCAGCATCACCGCCATGCCGATGTACACCGCCACCAGGCAGGGGTGGGTGATAATGTTGCACAGCACCTTTTTCTTATCCGTCTGTCCGGCCACAAAGTAGGAGGTGCCCGCCGACCACATGACGATGCGCATGGGGATGAGGTAGATGGAAGCGTACAGCAGCCCCATGGTGCCGTACACGCCCTCGGCCACTCCGTTGCCAAGAAAACCGCCGTTGGACACCAGGGTGCAGTATTGCAGCACCTTGCGCTGCTGGTCGGGGTAGTTTTTGTACAGGAAGCGGTTCAGGCCCACGCTGACAAACTGGATGGCCAGGGCCACCACCAGCAGCACGGCGCAGGCGTGGAGCACCCCGGGCTCCATGCCCACCAGACAGGATTTTACGATGTTGCAGGGGATGACCACATTGATACACAGGTCGGTGAGACACCGCCGTCCCTCATCGTCCACGATCCCCAATTTCTTCAGCAGCGCTCCCACCAGGATCATGAGAAACAAAGTGCCCTGAATATTGAACAGTTCCAGCAGTTCCATCCGGCCCGCTCCCCCCTTTTCCGTCATTATACCATGGTTTTTCCCCCGGCACCATCCCCCGAGAATGGTCCTTCCCCCTTTCCTTTTCCCAAAAAGTATGCTAGAATTAAAATGTTATGAATTTCCCTTGAGAGGTATCTGCCTGTGTACAATATTACGTTGATTGGGATGCCCGGATCCGGAAAAAGCACGGTGGGCGTCCTGCTGGCCAAAGCGCTGGGCTTTGGCTTTTTAGACACCGACCTTGTGATCCAGCAGCAGGAAGGAGCCCTGCTCCAGGATATTTTGGACCGCCGGGGCGTACCCTATTTTCTGGACGCCGAGGAGCGGGCCATTTGTTCGGTCTCCTGCGACCACCATGTCATCGCCCCCGGGGGCAGCGTGGTGTGCCGGGAGGGGGCCATCGCCCACCTGAAGGCCATGGGCCCGGTGATCTACCTCCGGGTCCCCCTGGAGGAGCTGAAATCCCGCATCCACAACATGGATTCCCGGGGCATTGCCATGGAGCCCGGTCAGACTTTGGAAGACATTATGACCATGCGCGCTCCTCTGTACCAGCGCTATGCCGACTATGTGGTGGACGCCCTGCCCGGCCAGCCCCTGGCCAAGAGCGTCTCTCAGGTGCTGGAGCTGCTGGCAGATTCCGGCTGCCTTCCCACTCAGCCTTCTCAGGGGGAGTGACCCCAGCCCACAGGGAACCGTGGGCCGGGCCGGACCCTGTTTGTCCGGTCTAGAATGAAAAGAAGGAACGAACTCAATGACATTTGAACAGCTGGGGCTCTGCCCCGAAATTCTCTCCGCCCTGGCCCAACAGGGCTACGAGACCCCCTCTCCCATCCAGGAGAAGGCCATTCCCCCCGCTCTGGCGGGACGGGACGTGCTGGGCTGCGCTCAGACGGGCACGGGCAAGACCTGCGCCTTCGCCACCCCCATTCTGCAGCGGCTCAGCGCCCGCCCGGAGCAAAAGCACCCCATCCGTGCCCTGATCCTGACCCCCACCCGGGAGCTGGCCATCCAGATCGGCGACAGCTTTCACGCTTACGGCCGCAACCTGTCTCTGCGCTGCGCCGTGATCTTCGGCGGCGTGGGCCAGGCTCCCCAGGTGGAGCAGCTCACCCGGGGCGTTGACATTCTGGTAGCCACCCCCGGCCGCCTGGGCGACCTCTATCAGCAGGGCTTTGTGGATCTCAAGCACCTGGAGATCTTCGTCCTGGACGAGGCCGACCGGATGCTGGATATGGGCTTTATCCACGACGTAAAGAAGATTTTGAAGTGGCTGCCCGCCAAAAAGCAGACCCTGTTTTTCTCCGCCACCATGCCCCCCGAGATCACCGACCTGGTGAATTCTCTCCTCCATGACCCGGTGAAGGTGGCGGTGAACCCCGTCTCCTCCCCCGTGGAGGCCATCCACCAGCAGGTCTACTTTGTGGACAAGGGGAACAAGACCAAGCTGCTGGCCCTCCTGGTGGAGGAGCTGCAGGTGAAAAACGCTCTGGTCTTTACCCGCACCAAGCACGGGGCCAACAAGGTGGCCGGGGATCTGGTCAAGGCGGGCATCTCCGCCGCCGCCATCC
Source organism: uncultured Eubacteriales bacterium (assembly GCA_900553135.1). GTDB lineage: Bacteria > Bacillota > Clostridia > Oscillospirales > Oscillospiraceae > Lawsonibacter. The sequence goes on from USCO01000100.1 coordinate 5,476, forward strand.
ACGGCAACAAGAGCCAGACCGCCCGCCAGCAGGCCCTGGCCGACTTCAAGGCCGGGCGCATCCGCTGCCTGGTGGCCACCGACATCGCCGCCCGGGGTCTGGACATCGAGGAGCTCTCCCACGTCTTTAACTACAACCTGCCCGAGGTCCCCGAAACCTACGTCCACCGCATCGGCCGCACCGGCCGGGCCGGACGGGAGGGCATTGCCATCTCCTTCTGTGATTTTGGCGAGAAACCCCTGCTGAAGGACATTGAAAAGCTCATGGGCCGCAAGGTGCCTGTGGTGGAGGACCACCCCTATCCCATGGTGGTGCTGGAGGCCCCCAAGAAGGACAAAAACGGCCGCATCATCAACGCCGAGGACGCCGAGGCCCGGGCTGCCGCCAAGGAGCAGCGCCGCGCCCGGGACGCGGCCAACAAGGCCGCCGCTGAGGCCAGAAAGCTGCGGGCCGCTCAGGCCGTTCAGCAGGCGGTCCAGGCGGAGACCCAGCCCGCCCCCGTCCAGGAGGAGGCCGCTCCCGCGCCCAAGCGCCGTCGCCGCCGCTCCCGGGGCAAGGGGACCCACGCCGTGGCCCCCGACGCCGAGCTGTTCCCCGTGCAGCCCGCCGAACCCGCTCCCGCCCCCAAGGAGCACCCCCACCGCAAGCTGACCCGTCCCGGCAAGCGCCTGGACACGGGCAGCGCCATGCCCCGCACTGATCTCACCCGGCCCGATCCTCTGGCCGGTGACCATATCATGGACGCCACCGCCCGGCTGCTGGCCCCCCGCAAGCCCATGTTTGCCCAGGCCCAGGAGCCCAAGCCGTCCAGCCGCTCCCGCCGCAAAAAGCCCCGCCGGGAGCAGAGCGCGCCCCAGGCTCAGGAGTCCCGCCGTGAGGCCCCCAAAAAGGCCAAGTCCCCCCGCCGGGAGGAGCCCAAGGCGGCCCCCAAGCAGGAGGAGAAGCGCCGCACCCGTCCCGACCGCCGCCGGGACCGTGGGCCCCGTCCTCCCATGGAACCCATGAAGGCCTTCCGCACCAAGGACTCCACGGAGCAGAAGAGCTTGATGAAACCCTATTATCTCGATAACTAAAAGTATTTTCCACATTAATATAACGGAGGGTATTTACAATGGATTATCAGGCACTGTATCAGCAGAAGCTGACCACCGCCGATGAGGCTGTGAAGGTGGTCAAGTCCGGCGACTGGGTGGACTACACCTGGTGCACCAACCACCCTGTGGCGCTGGACCAGGCTCTGGCCCGCCGGGCCAATGAGTTGGAGGACGTGAAGGTCCGTGGCGGCGTCACCATGTGGATGCCCGAGATCGCCAAGGCCGACGACGCCGGCGACCACTTCACCTGGCACTCCTGGCACTGCAGCGGCATCGACCGCAAGATCATCTCCAAGGGCATGGGCTACTTCGGCCCCATGCGCTACTCCGAGCTGCCCCGCTTCTACCGGGAGAACCTGGACCCCGTGGACGTGGTGATGCTCCAGACCACCCCCATGGATGCCCACGGCAACTTCAACTTCGGTCTGGCCGCCTCTCACCTGGCTGACGTGCTGGCCCGGGCCAAGTGCATCATCGTGGAGGTCAACAAGAACCTGCCCCCCGTCTACGGCCTGTACAAGGCAGAGCTGAACATCGCTGACGTGACCTACGTGGTAGAGGGCAACAACCCCTCCATCCCCGAGCTGGGCTCCGTGCCCCCCACCGACGTGGACCGCACCGTGGCCAACCTCATCGTGCCCGAGATCCCCAACGGCGCCTGCCTGCAGCTGGGCATCGGCGGCATGCCCAACACCATCGGCGCCATGATCGCCCAGTCCGACCTGAAGGACCTGTCCGTGCACACCGAGATGTACGTGGACGCCTTCGTGGACATCGCCAAGGCCGGCAAGATCAACGGCAAGAACAAGTCCCTGGACTATGGCCGTCAGGTCTATGCCTTCGCCGCCGGCACCAAGAAGATGTATGATTACGTGAACATGAACCCCGAGGTCATGGGCGCTCCCGTGGACTACACCAACGACGTGCGGGTCATGGCTCAGATCGACAACTTCATCTCCATCAACAACGCCATTGACATGGACCTGTTCGGCCAGGTCAACGCCGAGTCCGCCGGCATCAAGCACATCTCCGGCACCGGCGGCCAGCTGGACTTCGTCATGGGCGCCTATCTGTCCAAGGGCGGTAAATCCTTCATCTGCCTGTCCTCCGCCATGAAGGGCAAGGATGGCCAGCTGAAGTCCCGCATCGTGCCCACCCTGACCCCCGGCTCCATCTGCACCGACCCCCGTTCCACCGTGCAGTACCTGGTCACCGAGTACGGCATGATCAACCTCAAGGGCCTGAACACCTGGGAGCGTGCGGACAAGATCATCTCCATCGCGCATCCCCAGTTCCGTGAGGACCTGATCAAGGACGCCGAGAAGATGGGCATCTGGAGACGCTCCAACAAGCGGTAATCCAACGGACCTTTTTTGATCCCAATAAT
>USCO01000101.1 GCA_900553135.1 uncultured Eubacteriales bacterium
CGTTCTCCTTGGCGATGAAGCCGGTGACGGCAGCGGCGGCCAGCTGCCAGCTGAGCACGCCCACAATGGGCACCAGCAGGTAGGCGAAGGGCCCGGCGATGGTGGCCAGAATGGAGGTATCGGCGCTCTCGGCCACCTGGAAGTTCCAGTTGAAGGTCTGCATCACCTGCACGGCGGTGTTGCACAGCAGGATGATGGTGGCGGCCTTCACGATGTAGGCCCAGCCCCGGGCACACATGGCTTTCAGGGCAAACATAAGGGAGGGCACCTTATACTCGGGCAGCTCGATGATGAAGAAGGACTTGCGGGCCTTGTAGCCGGCGATCTTGTTCACCAGCAGGGCTCCCAGGAAAATGAGCACGATGCCGGTGAGGTACATGGTGGTGCTCACCCAGCCGGCGTCGTCAAAGAAAGCGCCGGCAAACAGGGCGATGACGGGGATCTTGGCGCCGCAGGGCATGAAGGGGGTGAGCATGGCGGTGGCCCGGCGCTCCCGCTCGTTGCGGATGGTGCGGCTGGCCATGACGCCGGGGATGGCGCAGCCGGTGCCGATGACAAAGGGAATGACCGACTTGCCGGACAGGCCTACCTTCTTAAAAATGGGGTCCAGCACCACAGCCACACGGGACATGTAGCCGCAGTCCTCCAGCAGGGCGATGAGGAAGTACATCACCATGACCAGAGGCAGGAAACCCACCACGGCGCCCACGCCGCCGATGATGCCGTCTACCAGCAGGGCGGACAGCAGGGGATTGGCGTCGGCCAGCATCTCACCCGCCCAGCCCTGGAAGGTCTCGATCCAGCCCACCAGGTAGTCGGCAATGGGGGTACCCACCCAGACCTGGGAGATCTGGAACACCAGATACATGACCACGGCGAAGATGGGGATACCCAAAAAGCGGTTGGCCAGGATGGCGTCGATGCTGTCCTGGGTGCTGCTCTCCCGGGTGAGCACCTTGCGCTGCTCCACCTGGGACACCACCTCATTGACGAAGGCGAAGCGGCGGCGGTCGGCGGCCTCCACCTCCTTCTTGTCGTGGAGGTTGATGTCCTCCTGGCGGTAGGGGGAGGTTTGGCTGCGGCCTCTCAGGGCGGCGGCCTGCTCCACTACCTGGGCCAGGCCGTTGTTGCCCGAGGCGGTGGACACCGTCTCAATGACCGGACAGCCCAGCTTGTCGGCCAGCGCCTTGGCGTCGATCTTGTTGTCCTTCTTGGCGTTGAGGTCGCTCTTGTTCAGGGCCACCACCACGGGGACCCCCAGTTCCAGCAGCTGGGTGGTGAAAAACAGGCTGCGGCTGAGGTTGGTGGCGTCCACGATGTTGATGATGGCGTCGGGACGCTCGTTTTTCACGTAGCTGCTGGTGATGCTCTCCTCCGAGGTGAAGGGGGACATGGAGTAAGCGCCGGGCAGGTCCACGGCGATGAGCTCCTCCGCCCCCTGCCAGTAGATCTTCTTGATGGGGCTCTCCTTCTTGTCCACCGTGACGCCCGCCCAGTTGCCCACCCGCTCGGAACGTCCGGTGAGGGCATTGTACATGGTGGTCTTGCCGCTGTTGGGATTTCCCGCAAGTGCGATGCGCATGTTTCTACCTCCTGAACACACTTTTGTGTTAGTTTTCGCTAACTTATATTAGCAATAGCTAACTTATACGAGTTAAAAAACCATTCCCCTGTAGGGGAACGGCTTTTTCCCGGATCACTGGCGCAGAGAAATGGCTCTGGCCAAATTTCCGTCAAAATTGTATCGTCCGTCCTTCACCGATACCACATAGCCGCCCCGCAGGTGGGAGACCACGGTGATGGGTTCGCCGCTGTAGCAGCCCAGGGTGAACAGAAACCCGTCCATCTCCTCGTCCTCGGTGGCTACGTTTTCAATGATATATTCCTTGCCCAGCTGGGCCTGTGTCAGATCCACAGAGTTTCCCTCCTGATCTTGTAAGTCATTTTTAGTTAGCTATAAGTAACTCGGCTATACCATATCACATTCCCCTACCCCCGTCAAGGGGGAAATGGGAAAATTTTTCCCTGTTTGGGTAAAAAAAGAGCGCCCCTTGGGCGCTCTTTTTTTGTTTGATTACTGGGCCTCGTCCCACAGCACAGGCTCTCCCCGCTCCAGAGAGGGGGCCACCTGCAAAATTCGCTGGTTGTCCGAGCCCCGGAAGCGCAGGCCCAGATTCTTCTGCTCCAGGACAAAGGGGCCGTCTACCAGCACGTCCAGCTGCTCCAGCAGGGCGCGGCCGTACTCCCCCACCTTGCCCGCGGCGATGTCCTCAAAGAGGTAGCCGGTGTAGCACCAGATATCCTTCTGGGGATACTGGGCCCGGACCTTTTTCACCAGCTCCAGCACGGTTTTCTGGTTGTTGGGGTGGAAGGGCTCGCCCCCCAGCAGAGACAGTCCCTTGATATAGGACTTCTCCATGGCATCCAGAATGGCCTGCTCCTGCTCTCCCCCAAAGGGAGTCCCATACTGAAAATCCCAGGCTTCTGGATTGAAGCAGCCGGGGCAGGCGTGGGTGCAGCCGGAGACAAACAGGCTCACCCGGATGCCCGGGCCGTTGGCCACATCAATGGGACGAATGTCAGCGTAGTTCATATCTTTCACAGCCTCGCAGAGTTTCCGCCGCAGGCGGAAAGAGTTTCAAATGTCCGAAGGCGAATTCACTTCGCCGCAGGACGCCTTAACCCCTGGCCGCGGCGGCCAGGGCCGCCTTTTCCGTGAAAAGGCGAGGGGGGTATCAAAAGCGGTTTCCTTGGGAACCGCTTTTGTATCTAGGGGGGACAACGTCCCCCCTAGAAAAACTTAAAGATGCAGCACCCGGGACTTGATCTCCTTGGTCTTGCCCACGTTCCAGTAGTTCTCACCCAGATATCCGCAGGTGCGGCGGGTGACGTTCATCTTGTTCTGGTCGGTGTTGTGGCACACAGGGCACTCCCACTGGAAGTCGTCGTTGATGACAATCTCCCCGTCGTAGCCGCAGCACTGGCAGTAGTCGCTCTTGGTGTTGAACTCGGCGTACTGGATGTTGTCGTAGATAAACTTTACGACCTCCTTCAGAGCCTCCAGGTTGTGGCGCATGTTGGGGATCTCCACATAGGAGATGCAGCCGCCGGTGGAGATCTTCTGGAACTGGCTCTCGAAGGTGAACTTATCAAAGGCGTCGATGTGCTCCCGCACGTCCACGTGATAACTGTTGGTATAATATCCCTTGTCCGTTACATCGGGGATAGAGCCGAAGCGCTCCTTGTCGATGCGGGCGAAGCGGTAGCACAGGCTCTCGGCGGGGGTGCCATAGAGGGCGAAGCCGATGTTGGTCTCCTTCTTCCAGTCGTCGCAGGCCTTGCGCAGCCGGGCCATGACCTTCTGGGCGAACTCCTGGCCGCCGGGCTGGGTGTGGCTGACGCCCTTCATGAGCTTGGTCACCTCGTACAGGCCAATGTAGCCCAGGGAGATGGAGGAGTAGCCGCCGTAGAGCAGGGGCTCGATGGGCGCGCCCTTGGGCAGGCGGGCGATGGCGCCGTACTGCCAGTGGATGGGGCTGGAGTCGGAGTGGACATTCTTCAGGGCCTCGTGGCGGCACATGAGGGCCTCGAAGCACAGCTGCAGGCGCTCGTCCAGCAGAGACCAGAACTTCTCCTCGTCCCCTCCGGCCAGGATGCCCACCTGGGGCAGGTTCAGAGAGACCACGCCCTGGTTGAAGCGGCCCTCAAACTTGTAGTTGCCGTTCTCGTCCTTCCAGGGAGACAGGAAGGAGCGGCAGCCCATGGGAGAGAACACGTTGCCCTCGTAGTTCTCCCGCATCTTCTTGGCGGAGATATAGTCGGGATACATGCGCTTGGCGGAGCACTTCACAGCAAGCTCGGTGATGTAGTCGTACTTGCCGCCCTTCAGGCAGTTGTGCTCGTCCAGCACGTAGACCAGCTTGGGGAAGGCGGGGGTGATGTAGACACCCTTCTCGTTCTTGATGCCCTCCAGACGCTGGCGCAGCACCTCCTCCACGATCATGGCGTTCTCCTCCAGATAGGGGTCGCCCTCCTGCAGGTTCAGGAACAGGGTGACGAAGGGGGACTGGCCGTTGGTGGTCATGAGGGTGTTGATCTGGTACTGGATGGTCTGCACACCGCTCTTCAGCTCGTCCCGCAGACGGTCCTCCACCAAGCGCTCCACGGTGGCCTGATCCACCATGCCGGCGCACTCGTAGGAGATGTGCTTGCGGAACTTCTCCCGGCTGCGGCGCAGGTACTTGCCCAGGTGGCTCATGTCCACGCTCTGGCCGCCGTACTGGTTGGAGGCCACGCAGGCAATGATCTGGGTGGTGACGGTGCAGGCCACCTGGAAGCTCTTGGGAGACTCGATGAGCTTGCCGTTCATGACGGTGCCGTTGTCCAGCATGTCCCCAATGTTGATGAGGCAGCAGTTGAAGATGGGCTGGATGAAGTAGTCGGCGTCGTGGAAGTGGATGGTGCCCTCGTCGTGGGCCTTGGAGATATACTCGGGCAGCAGGATGCGGCGGGTCAGGTCGCGGCTCACCTCGCCGGCGATGTAATCCCGCTGGGTGGCGGCGATCATGGTGTTCTTGTTGGAGTTCTCCTCGGCCAGCTCCTTGTTCTCGTTGCGCAGGAGGGAGAGAATGGACTCGTCGGTGGTGTTCTGCTTGCGCACCAGAGCCCGGGTATAGCGGTAAATGATATACTTCTTGGCCAGATAGAACTTGTTCTCGTTCACCAGGCCCTGCTCCACCAGGTCCTGGATGTCCTCTACAGGCAGCTTGTCCTGGCCCATGTCCTCAATGCGCCGCACGATGGCCTCGATGCGGTCCAGGCTCAGGCGCTCCTCCTCAGCCACTTCAGCGTTGGCCTTCTGGATGGCAGTTACGATCTTGCTGCGGTCATACTCCACAACGGAGCCGTCGCGCTTAATGACTTTCATATTATGCTCCTCTCGACGATATCCTATCTCTTATCTCACGTGTATTCAGAAAAGCCGGACGGGGCCGGCTTGGCATCAACGGTCTCTGATTATAGCATGCCCCAATAGGCTTGTCCAGAGCTTTGACACAATATCTTGTGTCTTTGTCGACTTTTCCACACCGCATATACCAAATGTATTTTCCACCGTGAAATATACCCCTTTTGGGGATTTTCCCGGCCCTTTCCCGGGAAGGATTTTGCCCTCTCCCTTGTGCGGCGGGGGTTTGCGCCGTTTGTACACATTGCCCCTTTTTTCGACGGTTTCTTCCCAAAGGCCGCCCTCGGTTGCGCCGGGGCGGGAAATGTGATATACTTTCCGTTGATTTTACCGGCCGTCCTGCGGCCTGAGCAAAGATTGGAGGAGCTGCTTTGGAGCCCATCGCGGTAGCAATGAGCGGCGGGGTGGACAGTTCGGTGGCCGCCTGGCTGCTGCAGCAGGAGGGGTATCGCCCCGCCGGCGTCACCATGCGCCTGTTTTCCCCCCAGCAGCTCTCTCCCGCCTGCCGGGAGAGCTGCAACGCCCTGAAAGACTTGGACGACGCCCAAAAGGTCGCCCAAAAGCTGGGCATTCCCCACCACGCCGTGGACCTGTCCGGTCCCTTTTGCCGGGAGGTCATGGACCCCTTTGTGAGGGCCTATGAACAGGGCCGCACCCCCAACCCCTGCGTGCTGTGCAACCGCGCCATCAAGTTCGGCGCCCTGCTGGACTGGGCGGTGGACCATGGCTACCCCCTGCTGGCCACCGGCCACTACGCCCGCATCGAGCGGGACAGCACCGGCCGATACCTTTTAAAAAAGGCAGATGACCCCGGCAAGGACCAGAGCTACGTGCTGTGGTCCCTCACCCAGGAGCAGCTCTCCCGGGTGCGCTTCCCCCTGGCCGCCCTGTCCAAGCAGGAAATCCGCTCCATTGCCCTGGAGCAGGGGCTGGTCAGCGCCCGGAAGCGGGACAGCCAGGACATCTGCTTTGTCCCCGACGGGGATTACGCCGCCTTCATCCGCACCCACGCCGGACGGGACTACCCCCATGGTTCCTTCCGCAACGCCGCAGGCGAGGTACTGGGAGAGCATCAGGGCATCATCCACTACACCCTGGGTCAGCGCCGGGGACTGGGGGTCTCCTCCAACCAGGGGCGGCTGTACGTCACCCAGATCCATCCGGAGGAAAACACCGTCATCCTGGGCCAAAACCAGGACCTGTTCCACCGCGGTCTCACCGTGGACCACCTCAACCTCATCCCCATGGACCGGCTGGACCGGCCCCTGCGGGTGATGGCCAAGGCCCGCTACCGCATGGAGCCCCAGCCCGCCATGCTGGAGCAGACCGGGCCCGGAGAGGCCCGGCTCACCTTTGAGCAGCCCCAGCGGGCCGTGACCCCCGGCCAGTCTGTCGTCTTTTACTGGGAGGACCAGGTGCTGGGCGGCGGCATCATTCAATCCACACAGGAGTGATTTTATGAGTCAGAAGCACGCCAAACGCCGTCATTCCACCAAAAAGCGGGTCACCGCTCCCGCCCAGGAGTCTGAGTTTGCCAGCGACGGCCGCCGCAAGCGCATGAACCCCGCGGCCCGGAATCTGCTGTTTATCAGCCTCATTATCCTGGCCCTGTCTGAGGTGCTGGTGCGCACCAACACGGTCACCGAGCTGGTGGCAAACCTCATCTGCATCCCCGCCCTCATCGCTCTGGTGGCGGCGGTGTACCTCCAGTTCCGCCGCCCCGGAAACGGCGCGGGAGAAATGGGCCGCCGGCTGAAATGACCCTGGGTTTTTCCTTGTGTTTTGGGGAAGAATCCGATATAATTAAGAAGTTATCCTCTGACAGAGATTTCCTCTGTCTCCTGAAGGAGGCAAATTATGCGTAAAGACATTGTCCTGCCCGCCCTGGCTCTGGCCGGCGGCGCGGCAGGTCTCCTGCTGCGGATCTGGCAGCGCGTCCAGGCCCTGGACCCGGTGACCCAGCTCTACAACGCCGGTGCGCCCTCCTCCCTGGCCCTGCTGGCCCTGGCGATTGTCATGGCCGTGTTGTCCCTGGTTCTGTGCCGGGGCGGCCGGGAGATCTCCGCCCCGGAGAAGGCTTTCTTGTGCCCCTACCCCGCCTACATGACCCTGATGACGGCGGCGGCCATGGCTTTCCTGCTGGCCGCGGCGGCGGGAATGCCCCAGTTCATGCAGGAGCTCCAGGCCTGGCAGCTGGACAGCGAGTACCACGCCCTGCCCGCCGCGCTGTTTCTGTCCCAGTTGGGCTGTGTGGCTGCCGCTGTGGGCAGCCTGACCCTGGGCCGTAGCAACTACCGGCTGCTCACCGGGCCCCAGACCCGGATCTGGGCCGCTCTGCCCGCCTACGGCGCGCTGCCCTGGCTGGTGTCCCAGTATCAGAACTACTCCCGGGACCCCGACCTCACCCACTCCTATGTGCCCATTCTGGCCTGCGTGTGCCTGCTGCTGGCCCTGTACTATCAGGCCGCCTGCTATTTTGCCCGGCCCCGCTTTGGCCGCTGCATCTTCTTTGCCGTGATGGGCGTGTTCTTCGGCATGACCTCTCTGGCCGACGGCCAGACCCCCTTCTACACTCTGGCCTGCGCCGCCTTTGTGCTGTGCGCCCTGGCCACCCTCACCGCCCTGTGCCGCTGCCGCTTCGGCCCCCCGCCCCCCAAGCGCCTGCTGGAGGACAAGACCCCCGAAGATGACAGCCAGGCACAAGCCTGACCCTGATTCTATTTTGGGAGGAACCTTTCCATGGAACGTAAAAAGTTTTATATCACCACCCCCATTTATTACCCCAGCGATAAGCTGCACATCGGCCACACCTACTGCACCGTGGCCACCGACGCCATGGCCCGGTATAAGCGCCTTCAGGGCTATGACGTGCTCTTCCTCACCGGCACCGACGAGCACGGCCAGAAGATCGAGGACAAGGCCAAGGAGG
>USCO01000102.1 GCA_900553135.1 uncultured Eubacteriales bacterium
CGGGGCAACAACGACAAGGAGTGGGCGGAAGCTATCCCTCACGACCTCACTGTCACCCTGGAGGGCGTGACCTTTTACCTGGTCCACAACCGGAAAGAGGTGCCCAAGGACCTTTCTGGGGTGGACGTGGTGGTGTTCGGCCACTCCCACAAATATTTGCAGGAAGAAAAGGATGGCGTCCTCTGGCTCAACCCCGGCTCCTGCGGTCCCCGGCGGTTTCATCAGGAGATCACCATGATGATGGCGGAGCTGACCGAGGGCACGCTTCGGGTGGAGAAGATCTCCATTCCCCACGAGGTCAAGTGATGGAACTGGGTCTGACCTTTCCCCTTCAGCGGTTTTTGAAGATCAAATCGCCTGCCTACGGCACGGAGCCGGACCGGCGGCTCTGCTGGGATCTGCACGTCATCTCCCTGCAGGGACGCAAGAGCCTGCTGGCCGTCCACTGTCACAGCCGGTACACCTTTGTGTGCTATGATGTGCCGCCCCTGATGTGGCAGGACATTCCTGGGCTCTTCCGCCGGGGGCTGGAGGACAGCCTGGCTGCCGCCGGGTTTTCTCAGGCACAGGTGGGGGAATATTTACGCAAGGCCGGGACCGTGACTGTCACCCGCACCCACGGCCGCCGGGAGGTGGCCTTTCTCAACCGGGCCTGGGAGGATGTGCTGGCCCTGGACCTCTGTCTGGACCCCGCCAGCCAAGTCCAGCCCCTTCTGGACCACGCCGTCAACACCCGGCCCAGCCGGTGCGTGGGCTTCGAGGGCCTTGGGACCGGGCTGGAGCGAATTCAGGAAACCCTATCCGGCGCAGGAGGATGACTCATGGAAGAATGTTTGATTTGTAAGGCACCTTTGGAATATCTCACCCAGGATACCGTCATGGAGTGCGCCATCTGCCACAAGCAGGAACCCAGCAAGACCCGCTGTGTCAAGGGCCACTATGTGTGCAGCGACTGCCACACCCAGGGCATGGACAGCATCTTCGGTCTGTGCCTGGCCGAGACCTCCACCGATCCAGTTGCCATTGTCCGGCGGATGATGGATCTGCCCTTTTGCCACATGCACGGCCCGGAGCACCATGTGATGGTGGGGGCGGCCCTGCTCACCGCCTACAAAAACGCCGGCGGTGATTTGGATTTGGAGAATGCACTTCAAGAGATGTACAGCCGGGGCAAAGCCGTTCCCGGCGGGGCCTGCGGCTTTTGGGGCGCCTGCGGGGCGGGGATCAGCGCGGGGCAGTTTTTGGCCATTGCCACCCAGTCCACCCCGCTGGCCCGGGAGCCCTGGAGCCTGAGCAATCAGATGACCGCCCGGGCTCTGGACAGCATTGGCAAGGCGGGCGGTCCCCGGTGCTGCAAGCGGGACTCTTTCCTGGCCATTCTGGCCGCTGTGGACTTTGTCCGGGAGCACCTGGGGGTGGAGATGGCACGCACCGTTCCTGTCTGCTCCTACAGCAGCCAAAACAACCAGTGCATTGGCCGGCGCTGCCCCTTTTCCGCCCTAAAACCCTCTGCCCGCGAAACATGATAAAATCTCCGCCCGGAATTTCTGACGGTTCAGAAGCTCCGGGCGGAGGTTTTAGGATTCTGAGATTTGGTCCAGCTCCCGCTGGATGAGGGTGACCGCTAACGAAAAGGCCTGGATACGCCGCTTGGCCAGGGTGATCTGGGAGCGGTAGCGGTTTGGGTTCTCCTTCCCCTCCAGGGTTTTGACGGTCTCACGGAGCTTGTGTAAGGTGGAGTCGATCTGGCGCTTGGCCTCCAGCAGTTCTTCTTGGGAATAGGTCATATTTCTGCCTCCTCAGGACGGAATGTGACTTGTCTTTCCCAGTATAGCACGCCCGCGGGAAAATGTCAGGAAAGCGGGCGGACATGCCGGGTTTCCTTGGTGGATTTTTAATCCCGGAACCGGTATACTGGGGGACAGAAATTGCAGTTCAGGAGGCGTTTGCCATGAGTTTAGGCAGCAGTTTATTTCACGCCCGGAAGAAGAGCGGGCTGACCCAGGAGGACGTGGCGGAAAAGCTGGGCGTCAGCCGCCAAACCATCTCCAAGTGGGAGACCAACGAGACCCTACCTGACATCCGCCAGTCCAAGGGACTGGCCATGCTCTACCACATGACCCTGGACGAGCTCATCGAGTACGATTTTGACGAGCAGCAGGCCCAGCAGATGATCGACAGCGTCAGCGACGAGGCCCAGGCCCGCATCGACTGGAACAAGGTGTGGAGCAAGAAGTACCCCGTGCTGGCCACCTACCACCAAAAGGTGCGGATTCACGACTACGCCCCCGCCATTCAGGAGATGCTCACTCAGCTGCAGGTGGACTACGGCTACAACCACACCGACGCTCTGCTGGTGCTGAAAGACATTCTGGCCCGGGTGTGGAAGGGTCAGCTGTAAAAGTCAAACAAAATTCCCCATTCTGGGCCGTTTTGGTACAGAATGGGGAATTTTCCACTTTTATATCAGCCATAGGGCAATCAGGTCCGCAAAATCCGCTCCATGGCTTTTCCCTTGGCCAGCTCGTCCACCAGCTTGTCCAGATACCGGATTTCCCGCATCAGCGGGTCCTCAATCTCCTCCACCCGGACGCCGCACACTTTACCCGTAATCAACTCCCGCTTGGGGTTCAGGGCGGGGGCTTGGCGGAAAAAGTCGCCGTAGCTCAGGTCGGACTGCTCCAGACGGGCAAGGTCCTCGAACGTATATCCGGTGAGCCAGGCGGTCACCTGGTCCACCTCTTCCCTGCTGCGGCCTTTTCGCTCCGCCTTGTTCACCAGCAGGGGGTACACCTTGGCAAAGGCCATTTGGGTCACATCGGTACGGGGCATCCCATCAACCTCCCATCTTGTCCGCTTCCCCGGGGAACAGTCTTTTGGCAATGGCACAGACCTCCCGGTCAAAGACCACCAGATAGACGGTCATCTCGTGGGTGCGCAGGAAATCTGTAATGGTATCCACCGCCACCTGCAGGGCCTGGTCCTTGGGGTAGCCGTACACTCCGGCGGAAATCAGGGGGAATGCCACCGTGTCACACCCGTGGGCCGCGGCTTGCTCCAGGGAGGTGCGGTAGGCGGAGATCAGCAGCTCCCGCTCCCCGCGGTTCCCGCCCCGCCAGATGGGGCCCACGGTATGGATCACCCACTGGGCGGGCAGCCGGTAGCCCCGGGTCACCTTGGCCTGTCCCGTTTTGCAGCCGCCCAGGGTGCGGCACTCCTTCAGCAGGTCAGGCCCGGCGGCGCGGTGGATGGCGCCGTCTACACCGCCGCCGCCCAACAGGCTCTCATTGGCGGCGTTGACAATGGCGTCCACCTTCATGGTGGTAATGTCCTTTTGCACGATATGCAGGGGCATAAAAACACCTCCTCGCTTGATAGGTCCATCATACCACGCCCCACTGGCTCTGACAATGTGAGCCCGGGGCTTTTTCCCTGCAGCAGAAAAAATCCTTGACAATGGGGCCAAAGTCCCTATAATGAACATTGTTCATATTGAGGTGATTGGATGAATACCGTTGTCACATCAAAAGAAGAGATTTTAAAAACCAGCCGGGCGCTTATCCAGCGGGAGGGCTGGTCGGCCATCAACATCCGCTCGGTGGCGGCGGCCTGCGGGGTGTCGGTGGGGTCCATTTATAACTATTTTGACTCCAAGGCCGACTTGGTGGGGGCCACCGTGGAAAGCGTGTGGTGCGAGATCTTCCACCGCCCGGAGGACGGGACCGTGTTTCAGGACACGCAGGCCTGCATCACCTGGCTGTACGGTCGGATGGAATACGGCTGCCGCCAGTACCCCGGCTTCTTCTCCCTCCACTCCCTGGGCTTTCTGGGGGAGGACAAATCGGATGGCAGGCGGAAGATGCAGCAGACCTGGCAGCACATCTTGGATGGCCTGTGCTCCGTGCTGAAGCGGGATGCCAAGGTCCGCCCCGGCGCCTTTACCCCTGAATTTACCCCGGAATCCTTTGCGGACCTGCTCTTCTCCCTGATGCTGTCCGCCCTGCTGCGGCAGGACTACGATCCCTCCACGGTGCTGGAGGTCGTCCGCAGGACCCTCTATTAAAATTCCCACCAAACTGTGGGAATTTTATATCCCCCAAATTGAACATGGTTCACTTGAAAGGAGGCCCCTATGAAAGTCAAACGAAACACCCTGCTGCTCCTGGCCTGTCTGGTGTGGAGCGCGGCGGGATTCAATATTCTCCGCATCGGCCTGACGGCCTATCCGTCCTATCTCTCGGCGGTGAATTTTCTGCTGTCCGCCCTGGTTTTTGCTGTATTTCAGCGGTTTATCTTCGGAAAACTGGTGAAAAAGCACACCAGCCGCATTATCTCCTACTTGGAGGAGCGGCACTTTTTCCTGAAATTTCTTGACAAGAAAGCCTTTGCCATTATGGCGGTGATGATGACCGGCGGCATTGGCCTGCGGGTCAGCGGACTGGCTCCGGAGCGGTTCATCGCCGTGTTTTATACCGGTCTGGGCGCTGCCCTGCTGCTGGCTGGACTGCTGTTTGGCCGAAACTTCGGGAGAGCGGTCTTGGCCGCCTCTCAATCTATGGAAGAAAAAGGAGTGTAAATCATGCAGGCAATTATGGAAACGCTGTTTGATGCTGTCTATCTGGTCTCGGTCATTACCATTGGAATTTTGATGATTCGGGGCTGCAAGGGAAACCGCCAGTTCCGGCTGTTCGGCTTCATGGCGGTGGTGCTGGGCGCGGGCGACGCCTTCCACCTCATCCCCCGGGCGGTGGCTCTGTGCACCACAGGTCTGGAGTCCTACACCGTCCCCCTGGGACTGGGCAAGTGGATCACCTCTGTCACCATGACCATTTTCTACGTACTGCTGTACTATGTGTGGCGGCAGCGCTACCAAGTCAAAGGTCAAACCGGTTTGACCGCTGCGGTATACATTCTGGCTGGGCTGCGCATCTTCCTGTGCATGATGCCCCAGAACCAGTGGCTCAGCGCCGACGCCCCCCTCTCCTGGGGCATCTACCGCAACATCCCCTTCGCGATGCTGGGTCTGCTGGTGATTGTGCTGTTTTACAGCAGTGCCAAGGAGCAGGGTGACCGGGCCTTCCGCTGGATGTGGCTGACCATTGTGCTGAGCTTTGGCTTCTACATCCCGGTGGTCCTGTGGGCGGACGCCATCCCCATGATTGGGATGCTGATGATTCCCAAGACCTGCGCCTATGTGTGGACGGTGCTGATCGGCTATTTCGCCATGAAGAAAGAGTGCCGGTAACAGGCCATGAAATTTTGGGAAAAACCACCCGCTTTGCGGGTGGTTTTTCTCTTTCTTATGGAATTGGCTTGTGCAAAAGACTTGACAAACGCAAGCTCCTCTCATATACTTAACACCGTTAACTATATGAGAGGAGGATAATCCATCTGTGGAATGGACCGATATGATGCACTACCAACAGCAGCTTCAAAAGGTCATGCGCTCTTTGCTGCCCCTGCGGAAATCGCTGCTCACTGCCAGCGAGTGCGAGCTTTTGGCCCACCTGTATTTGCAGCCGGAGCAGAATACTCCCGTCCTGCTCAGCCAGGGCAGCGGCATGAAAAAAGAGGCCGTAAGCCGCTGTTTAAAATCCCTCTATGAAAAAAACTGCATCCGAAAGGAGCGGCAGCTGGCGGACGAGCGGAGCTATCGGCTGTTTATCACCGAAACCGGTCTGTCGGAGCTGAAAAAGGGTTACGAGAGCATTTTGCAGCCCTTTTATGACCTGTGGCGCAGCGCCGGGGACGATTTTGAAGTTTTTATGACCTACGCCGACCGGCTGGCGGCACACATTGAGAAAGGACAGGATCAGACCCGTGACCATGAAGTTTTATGACGCCCTGCAGCTGGACCCCGCCATTCTGAAACGGCGGATCGCCGCTTGTGATACCCGGCGGGAGAAGGAGTATTACTGGTTGGCCATGGCGGTGCGCTCCGTGCTGATCGTGGCCTTTGCCATTGTGTTTATCAGCCTGCTGTCCGCTCTGTTCAGCGCTGACAACACACCCCTGGCGGTGGCGCTGTTCTGCATGATGCTGGGCATCCGCTTTGTGAACTTTGAGTACTGCATCGGCGATTCCCTCGTCACCCTGGCGGCGGTACTGGCCATTTTGGTGTTTGTCCCTTGCGCCGCGGCGGTGCTGCCCCCCATCCTGCTGATCCCCCTGCACTTTGCGGCCTTCTTCGGCCTGCTCTGCATGACCACCCAGCGGCCGGAAATGGGCAACGGCGGCCTATACAGCTTCGCCTACGTCTATCTGACGGGAAACCCGGTGGCGGGGGAGGCTCTGGTGCGCCGGTGCCTGCTGGCCCTGGTGGGCTATCTGATCTGCGCTGCCATTCTGTTTTTCAAGCACCGGCACCAGCACCGGGACACCCGGTTTCACCATGTGGTGCGCCGGTTTGACCTCTCCTCCCCCCTGCACCTCTGGCGGATCCGCATGTCCCTGGGGGTAAGCCTGGTACTCACCGCCGGGCAGGCCTTTGGGGTGGAGCGGTTCATGTGGATGGGCTTTGCCTGCGCCTCCCTGCTGTCCGAGTACCCCTACTCCGGCAGCACCTTCTCCCGCTTCTGCCAGCGGATCGTGGGCGTGATCGCGGGGTCGGGCGCCTTTTACCTCCTCTATCTCATTACCCCGGACGCCCTCCATCCCCTCATGGGACCCCTGGGCGGACTTTGCCTGGGCTTCTGCGTGGATTACCGGTATAAAACGGCCATGAACTGCTTTGGCGCGCTGATGCTGGGAACGGGGATCTATGGGCTCCAGGGCGCCGTGGTCCTGCGTATCGTGGACACCGTTCTGGGCGTCACCTTCGGTATGATTTTTGCCGCGGCCTTCCACTGGCTGGCGGCAGTCCACCTGCTCCCCGATCCGGAGGAGACGTAATTAGCCCGGAATGGCTCCAAAACGAAGTAGAAAAAATCCAGATAGGTCCCCGGCTTTCAAGCCGGGGACCTATCTCTTTTTTCTGATTCTCAATGACAAGTCACGGGAACAGCTGCTCCCGCAGCCGTTCCAAAAACAGCTCCGCCGCCTTGGAAAAAATCTGGGACTTCTTCCACACCAGATACATCCCAAGTTCCAATTTGGGCTCCAGGGTTCGGAACAGCTGGCTGCCCCGGGTATTCACCAGCTTATCCAGGGTGAATGCATAGCCCATCCCCTCGTCCACCATGAGGGATGCGTTGTAAATGAGGTTATAGGTGGCCACGGTGTGCAGCTGCTCCGGTTCCCGTCCCAGCCAGCGGTACAGGCCGCTCTTGTTGTCCACCTGCCGGGACAAAATCAGGGGCTTGTCCCACAGGTCCTGGGGCAAAATCCGCTCCTGTTGGGCCAGGGGACTGTCCCGCCGCATCAGGATACCCCAGGTGTCCTTCATGGGCAGCTCCAGATAGTGATACTTGATTTTATCAATATCCCCCAGCAGCACGCCGAAATCCAGCAGCCCCTTGTCCAGGCGCTCACACACATCCACCGCGTCGCCGCTGACGATGTGAAAGTGGATGCCCGGACTGTGCTCCTGCAGTTGCTTGGCGGTGCGGGCGATCTGCCGCATTCCGTCCGTCTCGCCGGTACCGATGTAAATATCTCCGCTGACGGTGTCGTCAGACTGGGCGATCTCCTTTTCCGTCCGTCCCACCAGGTCCAAAATTTCCTCGGCCCGCTTGCGCAGCAGCATCCCCTCTTCCGTGAGGACGATCTTCCGGCTGCCCCGGACCATCAGCTGCTTGCCCAGCTCCTCCTCCAGCTCCTTGAGCTGCCGGGACAGGGTGGGCTGGGTCAGG
>USCO01000103.1 GCA_900553135.1 uncultured Eubacteriales bacterium
ATGGTGGTGACCCGGACGGGACTCGAACCCGTGTTACCGCCGTGAAAGGGCGGTGTCTTAACCGCTTGACCACCGGGCCGTTTTATATGGAACGGACCGAAGTCCGATCTTTTAAATTGGTAGCGGCACCTGGATTCGAACCGGGGACAACTCGGGTATGAACCGAGTGCTCTAGCCAACTGAGCTATGCCGCCTTGTTTGTTGTCCTCTCGAACAGGACAGGACGTAGTATACCCTATCCCCCGGCGTTTGTCAACGGTTTTTTAAAAAATTTTTCATTTTATTTTTTCCTTCGTGTTTCCTCTCCCGCCCCCGGTGCCAAGGGGCGGGAGAGGCGCCTGTTTCAGTCGTGGTTCTTGCTGAAATTGCGGCGGTGATTGATCATGATGTCGGCAAAGAGCTGGCCGGTGGTAGGCGGCGTGTATGTAATGGCGTTGGCCCCCGCCTGGATGGTGCGCAGGATATCCTCGTCCCGGGGTCCGCCGGTGGCGATGATGGGCACATCGGGGAACTGGGATCTGATCTTGGCCACAATGTCGGGGGTCTTGGACGCGCCGGAGACGTTGAGGATGTCGGCCCCCGCCTCCAGCCGGGCGGCGATGTCCATGTCGCCCGAGACGATGGTGGTGATCACCGGGATATCCACCACCGCCTTCATCTTCCGGATGGTGTCGTCGGTGATGGGGGCGTTGACCACCACGCCGGAGGCGCCCTGGTGCTCGGAGTACTCGGCCAGGCGCACCGAGCGGTCGCCGTTGGTCATGCCGCCGCCCACGCCCACAAACACGGGCACCTCAGACACGCTGATAATGGCCTGGGTGATGGAGGGCTGGGGGGTAAAAGGATAGACGGCGATGATGGCGTCGGCGTTGACGTTTTTGATGATGGCCACGTCGGTGGAAAAGACCAGGGACTTGATCCGGCGGCCGAAGATGCGGATGCCGCTGCACTCAGAAATACACTTGGGGACGGTGAGCAGGTGGCTGCGCAGGGTCCCGCTGTATTCAGGAATATTTTTCATTTTGAACGCTCCTTTGCTTGCCGCGGCCGTGCCGCCGCAGCCTGGTTTCCGGCTCCGGGAAGCGCCCGGGCCCTTGCTTCATTGGTACTATTATACCACGGGGCCCTATCTATTTGTAGAACTAGTTGTAAATTTTTTCACAACCCGCCCGAAATTTCCCAAAGACAGCTGTCTTTCTGGGAAAAACAACACAGGAGGGAGAGCCTGGGGCTCTCCCTCCTGCTGCGCGCCAAAACAGGCGTCTTGTTATTTAAAATACTCCGCGCCGGACTCGAACAGGGGCTGATGGCGCTCGCCGGGCACGTTGACGCCCACGAAGGGGCCGCGGCGCTCCAGGTGGCCCATCTTGCCGAAGACACGGCCGTCGGGGGAGAAGATACCCTCAATGGCCATCATGGAGCCGTTGGGGTTGGCGTCGATATCCATAGAGGGGTTGCCCTCCAGGTCCACGTACTGGGTGGCTACCTGGCCGTTGGCCACCAGCTGGTCCAGCACCTCCTTGGGGGCCACGAAGCGGCCCTCGCCGTGGGAGATGGGGATGGTGTGCAGGTCGCCCACATTGGACTTGAGCATCCAGGGGGAGTTGACGCTGGCCACCCGGGTGGTGACATAGCGGCTCTGGTGGCGGCCGATGAGGTTATAGGTCAGGGTGGGGCAGTTCTCGTCCATGTCCCGGATCTCGCCGAAGGGCACCAGACCCAGCTTCACCAGAGCCTGGAAGCCGTTGCAGATGCCCAGCATCAGGCCGTCCCGGTTCTTCAGCAGGTCGTGGATGGCGTCGGTGAGGGCGGGAGAGCGCAGGAAGGAGGCAATGAACTTGCCGGAGCCCTCGGGCTCGTCGCCGCCGGAGAAACCGCCGGGCAGCACCACCATCTGGGCGGAGCGGATGGCCTGCTCCAGGGCCTGAGCGGACTCGGACAGCAGGCTGGTGGACAGGTTGCGCACCACGATGATCTCAGGCTCGATGCCCGCCCGCAGGCAGGCCTTGGCGGTGTCGTACTCGCAGTTGGTGCCGGGGAAGACGGGGATGACCGCCTTGGGACGGGCCACCTTGTGCTTGCACACGGCGATGGAGCGCTTGCCCCAGGAGATGGGCTCCACGGTCTCGCTGGTGCCCGCCTTGGTGGGGTACACGCCCTCCAGCACGCCCTCGTTGAGGGAGAGCAGCTCGTCGATGGACACGGCCTCGCCGGGCAGGGCCACGAAGGGGATCTCGTTGGTCTCGCCGATGCGGGTGGCGCAGGGCTCGTTGATGTCCTCGGAGAGCTCGGCCACAATGGCGCCTGTCATGGGCACGTACCAGTCCACGTCCTCCATGCCCGCCTGGAAGCCAATTCGGTTGCCGAAGGACATCTTCATGACGGCCTCGGCAAGGCCGTTCTCCACGGCCCAGGCGGCCTTCACCTTGCCGGCCTCACACAGGCTGTGGAAGGTCTCCCAGGCGCTCTTGGCGTCCTCAGAGCGGAACAGGTACACGGGGTGCTCGGCGGCCTTGAACTCGGGAGAGAGCACCTGAGCGGCCTTCACGGGGGCGATGGCAAAGGAGATGAGGGTGGGGGGCACGTCCTTGTCCAGGAAGGAGCCGGACATGGAGTCCTTACCGCCGATGGCGGCAGCGCCCAGCTCCAGCTGCGCGTCCAGAGCGCCCAGCAGAGCGGAGAAGGGCTTGCCCCAGCGGTGGGGCTCAGTGCGCAGCTTCTCAAAGAACTCCTGCAGGGTGAGGTAGGCCTTCTTGTAGTCAGCGCCGGCGGCCACGATCTTGGCCATGGAGGTATACACCGCGCTGTGAGCGCCGGCGTAGGGGTCCACGGACAGCTGGTCGGGGTCGCAGCCCCAGGCCATGACGCTGGCCTGGTCGGTCTGCTGGCCGGGCTCCACGGGGAACAGGGCGGCCATAGCCTGGGCGGGGGTGCGCTGGGTCTTGCCGCCGAAGGGCATCAGCACGGAGGCCGCGCCGATGGAGCCGTCAAAGCGCTCGGTGAGGCCGCGGCGGGAGCCGCACTTCAGGCTGGCGGCCATCTCCTTCAGGGAGTGGAACCGGGCCTGGGTCAGAGGCGCGCGGTCCTTCTGGTCCACAGAGAGGCTGGCGTGCTTCACCGCGCCGTTGGTATTCAGGAACTCACGGGAGAGGTCGGCGATCTTCTGGCCCTTCCAGTGCATGACCATCCGGGGGCTCTCGGTGACCACGGCCACCTGATAGGCCTCCAGGTTCTCGCTCTGGGCGGCGGCGATGAACTTCTCGGCGTCCTCGGGGGCCACCACCACGGCCATACGCTCCTGGCTCTCGGAAATGGCAAGCTCCGTGCCGTCCAGGCCCTCGTACTTCTTGCGCACGGCGTCCAGGTCGATCTCCAGGCCGTCGGCCAGCTCGCCGATGGCCACGGACACGCCGCCGGCGCCAAAGTCGTTGCAGCGCTTGATGAGGCGGGTGACCTCGCCGTTGCGGAACAGGCGCTGGATCTTGCGCTCCTCGGGGGCGTTGCCCTTCTGGACCTCAGAGGCCATAGTGGTCAGGGACTTCATGTTGTGGCTCTTGGAGGAGCCGGTGGCGCCGCCGATGCCGTCACGGCCGGTGCGGCCGCCCAGCAGGATCACCACGTCGCCGGGGGCGGGCACCTCACGGCGGACATGGTCGGCAGGGGCCGCGCCCACCACCGCGCCGCACTCCAGGCGCTTGGCGATGTAGCCCTCGTGGTAGACCTCGGCCACGTGGCCGGTGGCCAGGCCGATCTGGTTGCCGTAGGAGGAATAGCCCGCCGCGGCAGTCTGGGCCAGCTTGCGCTGGGGCAGCTTGCCGGGAGTGGTCTGGTCAAAGGGCACACGGGGATCGCCGCCGCCGGTGAAGCGCATGGCCTGGTGGACATAGACGCGGCCGGACAGAGGATCGCGGATGCAGCCGCCGATACAGGTGGCCGCGCCGCCGAAGGGCTCGATCTCGGTGGGGTGGTTGTGGGTCTCGTTTTTGAACATGAGCAGCCAGTCCTGCTCCTTGCCGTCCACGGTGGCGGGGACGTGGATGGAGCAGGCGTTGATCTCCTCGCTCTCGTCCAGCTCGGGCAGCAGGCCGCGCTTCTTCAGGGTCTTGGTGCCGATGGTGGCCACATCCATCAGGGTGCGGGGACGCTTGGCGGCCTTCTCCTCACCGTAAACCTCCACGCGGGCGGCCAGGTAGCGCTCATAGGCGGCCTTGATCTGGGGGTCCTGGATGTCGATGTCGTCCAGATGGGTGGAGAAGGTGGTGTGGCGGCAGTGGTCGGACCAGTAGGTGTCCACCACCCGGATCTCGGTGATGGTGGGGTCCCGCTTCTCCTGGTCCCGGAAATAGGCCTGGAGGAACTTCAGGTCGTCCAGATCCATGGCCAGACCCAGGGAGGACAGCAGCTCCTCCAGGGCCTTCTCATCCATGGCGGTAAAGCCGCTCACCGCAGCCACGGAGGTGGGCACGTCGTACTCCCGCTCCAGGGTCTCGGGCTTGTCCAGGGAGGCTCTGCGGCTCTCCACGGGGTTGATGAGGTACTTCTCGATCTTCTCCAGCTCCTGCTGGGTCAGCTGACCCATGAGGAGGTACACCTTAGCGGTGGCGATGAGGGGGCGGTCCACGCCGGACTGCAGCTGGATGCACTGCTCACAGGAGTCGGAGCGCTGGTCGTACTGGCCGGGCAGGGCCTCCACGGCCAGGATGCTGTGCTCCTGCTGGGGCAGGGGGAAGGTCTCGTCGTAGATCACGTCCACCTGAGGCTCGGAAAAGACCACGCTCTTGGCGGCCTCATAGACCTTGGGGTCGATGCGGTCGGCGTCGTAGCGGTTCAGGATGCGAACCGACTCCAGCCCCTTGACCCCCAGCTGCTCCTTGAGCTGGCGGCACAGGCCCTGGGCCTCTACATCGAAGCCGGGCCGTTTCTCAGAATAACAGCGGTAAACACTCATCTTCATTCCTCCACGCATTACAGTTCTCTTTTTAGGTAACCGTCCATCCGGACAGATTGGCAAACACATTATTTTGCACCGGGGAGACTCCATCCACCCTGCCGTACTGGGTGAGCACCGATCCGTTTTTAAAGCAGATGGGCGCGATGGGAGAGCACTGGACCAAATAGCGGCTCAGGCCGTCGGCGGCCACCTGGCGCATCCCGTCCTGGGCCTGGCGCAGCCGGTCCAGCAGGGCGGAGATGGCAAGGTCCTGCCACCGGCCGTAATTCAGCGAACCGGTGGGCGACACCAGGGCGCTGAGGTCAAAATCAGCGGTCAGATACACCTCGGCCAGGTACAGGTCAAAGTTTCCCGCGGCCAGGGCGGCGGTATATTCCTCCCAGGGCAGGCGCTCCACCGTCACGGAAAGCCCCGCCTGCTCCAGCTGGCTTTCGATGCTGCTGGCCGCGGCGCTTTTGGCGGTGTCCTCAATGTTGACCACCAGGGTGATGGACTTGCCCCTCAGCTCCAGATCCCGCAGGGGCTGCAGGTCCAGCTCCAGTCCCTGGGCAACCTCCTGGCTGTACAGGCCGCTGTCGGGGTGGAAGGGCAACGCGGTGGCCACGGCGTGGCGGGCGTAAACGGTGTCGGCCACGTAGTCCCGGTCGATGGCCTGGCTGATGGCCTGGCGCACCTCTTCCCGCTGGCACAGGCCCCGGGTGGTATTGAAGCCCAGGTAGACCAGGTCGGTGGTTGCGTAGTCCCACACCTGGTAGCTGCCCGAGTAGCCCAGCTCATTGCTGCCGGTAAGGTCGGTGTCCAGCAAGGTGATCTGGCCCGATCTGAAGGCAGTGGCCAGGTCGCTGTTGGGAGACATGGAGACCAGCTCGATGCGCTGCACCGGCAGGCTGGCCGACCCCTGCCACCAGTCGCTGCGGGCGGTCAGGTACAGGCTGCTGCCCTCCTGGGTGAGCACATAGGGCCCTGTTCCCGCCGGGCGGTCCCCCGTGCCCAGGGCAATGGGGATATCCAGCAGGGCGGGCAGGCGGTTATTGGGCGTTGTGAGTGTAGCGGTCACGGTCTGACCCGATCCGGAAAAGCCGGCCACACCGGACAGCCGTCCGGCATACTGAGAACCCGCGCCCCGGGCCACTTCCAGGGCCTGGGCCACGGTCTCCCCCGTAAGGGGAGTGCCGTCGGAAAAGGTCACCCCGTCCTTGAGCACAAAGGTCCAGGTCAGCCCGTCGGTGCTGACAGAATAACTCTGGCACAGCACACCCTGGGGCTCAAAGGAGCCATCCAGAGAGAACAGGCTCTCATACAGCAGAGGTGCCAGGGTGCGGTTGGCCTGACTCTTGGTCAGGGCGGGATGGAAACTGTAAGAGGGATATGCTGCCAGGGAAAAGGGCTGGGACTGCTGGGGCTCCTCTTTCTGGGAGGAAGAGGAAGTGTCCGGCTCCGGGTCCTGCTGGGAGGAAGAGGAGCTCTCCCCCGTCTTAGGCCCGCAGCCCCCCAACAACAGCAGCATACACAGCAGAAGAAGGAAAAATCGTCTCATGGCGCCACCTTATCCCATCTGGATCACCGAGGCCTGGCTGCCCCGGCGTACGCCCAGCAGGCGGTGGGACCAGAACTCCTCGGTGAGGCAGGCGGTGCAGGCCGGGCAGAGGGCGATGTGCTCCTCCGTCACCCCCGCGTCCAGCAGCCAGCGGCGGTTGGCCCCCTTCAGGTCCACGTGGTACTTTCCTTCCCGCTCCGGGATGGGGGAAATAAATTCCTCCGCCCGCTCCCCCATGCCTGCCCGCATGCCGTCGGGCACGTCCACATGGGTCTCAAAGCAGGTGGGGCAGATTCCGGGACCGATGGCGGCCAGGATGTCTTCCGGGCGGCTCCCGTAGTCCCGCACCATGCGCTCCACCCCACGGGCGGCCGCGCCCAGGGCGGTGCCCCGCCACCCAGCGTGGACGGCGGCGGCCACCCCCTTCACCGGGTCACACAGCAAAACGGGGATGCAGTCGGCGGAAAAAATGGTCAGCGCCAGCCCGGGACGGTCGGTGATCAGGCCGTCAGCCTGCTCCACCCCAGGCGCGCCGGGATAGGGTATCACGTCCCCATCCCTCACAGCCCGGACCACGTCCCCGTGGACCTGGCAGTTTTTCACCAGCCGGTCCGGGTCGGCCCCGATGGCGTGACAGAAGCGGCGGAAGTTTTCACTCACCCGCTCGTCCTCGTCGCCCCGGCCGGCACCCAGGTTCAGACTGTCCCAGGGGGCGGGAGACACCCCGCCTACCCGGGTGGAAAATCCGTTGACAAATCCCGCCCGCGCCATCTGGGGACAGGTATAGAACAAAACGCCTTGGCGCGTTTCCCGGACGATCTCCACGGCTGCTCCTCCTTTGGGTCATAGTTGGATAGTTTATTGTATCCCAAAACTTTTTCTCTGGCAACCCGCAACAAGACGGAATTGCCCCCTCCCACCCCGAAATTTTCCTTGCGATTGGTCCAAAAGGAAATGTCCCGGGAGGGCAAAACCCTCCCGGGACACGGGATCTTCCTATTATTTTACATCAGGGCTGCGCTGTGGGTCTTAGCCCTTCTGCTCAGGATGGAACTGAGGGCAGGTGCACTTCTTCAAGGCGCGGGTGTTTCCTGCGGGAAACACGGCGCACAGCGCCCAGCCGCGCCTTCCGGGCGGGAACCAGTTCCCCCCGGAGTCCCCCCTCCGCTCTCCGAGGGGGACGTGGGTCTTAGCCCTTCTGCTCAGGATGGAACTGAGGGCAGGTGCACTTCTTCCACTTCAGGCCGGAGCCGCAGGGGCAGGGATCGTTGCGGCCGATCTTGATGGCCTTGCGCTGAGGC
>USCO01000104.1 GCA_900553135.1 uncultured Eubacteriales bacterium
TGGGGGGCTGCGCCCTGCTGGCCCTGCTCACAGGGCTGCTCTACGCCCGCTTTGCGGCCCGCAGCGCCTACGGCTGGGGCGCCAATATCCGTCAGGCCCAGTTTCGCCAGGTGCAGCGCTACGCCTTCTCTAACCTGGACCACTTTGAGACCTCATCCCTGGTTACCCGCATGACCACCGACGTGACGGTGCTGCAAAACGCCGTCAACGGCGGCCTGCGGCCCATGGTGCGCAGCCCCATGATGCTGGTGATGGGTCTGTTCCTCTCCTTCCGCATGAACGCCAGGCTGGCCCTGGTTTTCCTGGTGTGCGCTCCGGTGCTGGCCGTGATCCTGGTCTTTGTGGTCAGCCGGGTGGCCCCCATGTATGGCCGGCTTCAGAAGGCGGTGGACGGGCTGAACAATGTGGTGCAGGAGTGGCTCACCGGCATCCGGGCCGTGAAGGCCTTCGTCCGGGGGACCTACGAGGAGAAGAAATTCCAGCAGGTCAACCAGGAGCTGATGGACACCAGCCAGCGGACCTTCCACTTTGCGGTGCTGAATCTTCCGGCCTTCCAGTTTACCATGTACTCAGCCACCGTGCTGATTCTGTGGCTGGGGGGCAACATGATTTTGCGGGGAGAGCTTCAGGTGGGCGAGCTGACCGGCTTTCTCAGCTACGTGCTCCAGGTGATGAACTCTTTTATGATGATCTCCAACGTGTTTTTGCTCCTGACCCGTTCCCTGGCCAGTGCCCACCGCATTGCCCAGGTGCTGGATGAAGAGGTGGAGATCCCCAATCCCGCGAATGGGGCCACCCAGGTGGCAGACGGCAGCATCGACTTTGAGGGGGTGTCCTTCAAGTATCAGGCCGGGGCCCAGGAGTACGCCCTGTCCGATGTGGACCTTCATATTCAGGCTGGGCAGACTGTGGGCATCCTGGGCGGGACCGGGTCCTCCAAGACCACCCTGGTCCAGCTCATCCCCCGGCTGTATGACGTAACGGAGGGAAGCGTCAAGCTGGGCGGCCGGGATGTGCGGGAGTACGACCTCACCGCCCTGCGGGATGCCGTGGGCATCGTGCTGCAAAAGAACGTGCTGTTTTCCGGCACGGTGCGGGAGAACCTGCAGTGGGGCGACGCCCAGGCGGACGATGACGCCCTCTGGGCGGCCTGCCGCGCCGCCTGCGCCGACGAATTTCTGGAGCGGATGCCCCGGGGCCTGGATACCGACCTGGGGCAGGGGGGCGTGAACGTGTCCGGCGGACAGAAGCAGCGGCTATGTATTGCCCGGGCCCTGCTGAAACACCCCAAGGTACTGATTTTCGATGACTCCACCAGCGCCGTGGACACCGCCACAGAGGGCAAGATCCGCGCTGCTCTGGCCAAGCTGGAGGGGGTCACCAAGATCATCATTGCCCAGCGCATCACATCGGTGATGGATGCGGACCAGATTGTGATTTTGGAGGACGGCAAGGTCCATGCCGCCGGAACTCACCGGCAGCTGCTGGCCCAGGACCCCATTTATCAGGAGATCTATTATTCTCAGATGAAAGGAGATGAGGAGCATGGCAGCCCGGCCCATCAGCGGAAAGAAACCTAAAAATCTAAAATATACCCTGCGCACCTTCCTGTCCTATCTGGGGCGGCATAAGTACCTGCTGGGCCTGGTGGCCGTGCTGGTGACGGTCAGCGCCCTGGCCAACCTGATGGGCACCTATATGATCCGGCCCGTAGTCAATGCCGTGGCCTCGGGGGGCAGAGAGGAACTGGTCCGCGGCGTGCTGACCACCGCCCTCATTTACCTGGCGGGGGCGCTGGCTGCCCTGGGATATACCCAGACCATGGTAAAAGCGGCCCAAAAGGTGCTCTATGACATTCGGCGGGATTTATTTGCCCACCTCCAGACGCTGCCCCTGCGCTTTTTTGATACCCACAGGCACGGCGATGTCATGAGCTACTTCACCAACGACGTGGACACCATTGCCGACGCCCTGAACAACAGCTTCGCCATGGTCATCCAGAGCTTTATTCAGGTGACAGGTACCCTCACCATGCTCTTCATTCTGAACTGGCGGCTGACCCTGGTGGTGGCGGTGTGTTATCTGGTCATGTTCCTGTATATCCGCTACAGCGGCACCCGGAGCAAGCGCTACTATCAAAAGCAGCAGACCCACCTGGGCGACCTGGACGGCTATATCGAGGAGATGGGGGCCGGGCAGAAGGAGGTCAAGGTGTTTAACCACGAGGAGGAGAATCTGCGCCGTTTTCAGGAGAAGAATGAGGCGCTGCGCAAGGCGGGCACCGGCGCCCAGGGCTATGCCGCCACCATGATTCCGGCGGTGGTCAGCATCTCCTACCTCAACTACGCCATCGTGGCCACCCTTGGGGGCTTTATGGCCATGAAGGGGATGACCGACGTGGGCAGCCTTGCCAGCTACCTGGTGTTTGTGCGCCAGGCCGCCATGCCCATCAACCAGTTTACCCAGCAGAGCAACTTCCTCCTGGCCGCCCTGGCAGGCGCTGAGCGGGTCTTTGAGGCCATGGACCAGGAGCCTGAGGTGGATGAGGGCAAGGTCCGCCTGGTCAAGGAGGAAGGGGGCGGCTGGGCCTGGCAGAAGCCGGAGGGGGAGAAGGTTCCTCTGCGGGGAGACGTCCGCTTTGACCACGTCACCTTTGGCTACGACAACGGCCATCCCATTTTGAAGGACATCAGTTTGTACGCAAAGCCCGGCCAGAAGATCGCCTTTGTGGGCTCTACCGGCGCGGGCAAGACCACCATCACCAACCTCATCAACCGCTTTTACGATGTGCAGGAGGGTGCGGTGACCTATGACGGCATCGACGTGCGGGACATCCGAAAGGACGATCTGCGCCGCTCTCTGGGTATGGTCCTTCAGGACACCCACCTGTTTGCCGGGACCATTGCCGACAACATCCGCTTTGGAAAGCTGGATGCCACTCTGGAGGAGGTCAAGCGCGCAGCCCAGATTGCCAACGCCGACTCCTTCATCCGCCGCCTGCCTAACGGGTACGATACCATGGTGACGGCGGACGGGGCCAACCTCTCCCAGGGCCAGCGTCAGCTGCTGGCCATTGCCCGGGCGGCTGTGGCCGACCCGCCGGTGCTTATTCTGGATGAGGCTACCTCCTCCATTGATACCCGCACCGAGGCCCTCATTGAGAAGGGCATGGACCAGCTGATGGAGGGAAGGACCGTATTTGTCATCGCCCACCGCCTCTCCACCGTGCGCAACGCCGCGGCCATTATGGTCCTGGAGCACGGGCAGATCGTGGAGCGGGGCAACCATGAGGACCTGCTGCAGCAACAGGGGGAGTATTATCAGCTCTACCACGGAATGTTCGAGTTGTCTTGACGAAAGAGAAAAACAGCGCTGGACCCCACACTGGTTGGGGGCCGGCGCTGTTTGCTATGTTTGGATGTTAGGTCAGTTGGAGGAGGGCAGATCGGAAGCGGATTCCGTCACAACATAATCGGGCAATACGTCGGACAGCAAAGCGGAAACGTCCTCATACAGGGCCTCGTGCGCCACGATGCTGTAATGCGTATTTCCCCGCTGGAGGGAGTTGTAATTCGAGATGTTGCTGAGATTGACCAACATAGAATGGCCGTCGGATACATGAATGGTAAAGTATACGGAGCCGTCTGAGATTTCGTAGGACTGGGGACGGGGGAGAAGGTTACGTTT
Organism: uncultured Eubacteriales bacterium; assembly: GCA_900553135.1. Taxonomy (GTDB): domain Bacteria; phylum Bacillota; class Clostridia; order Oscillospirales; family Oscillospiraceae; genus Lawsonibacter. Next base: position 3,688 of record USCO01000104.1, read on the forward strand.
TATGTGTGCATTGGAAAACAACGAGAGAAGCGAATCGTCGAGCTGTGGGGAGATCTCTTCTTCCGGGATGTAGTAATCCAAGACCGCGCCGTTCTCTCCCACTGACGCCACGATGGAAATGATGCGGGGATTGCTTTCCGACTCAAGCATGGGCTTGCTTCGGAAAAACACAACCGCAGCCACAACGATGGCAATGGCCAGAATGCCAAGCCCTAGTCCGATGGTTTTCTTCTTGCTCATAGCGGTCTCCTTCCTGTGTCCAAAGAAAGTGGTTGCTTCGATCTTGATGGGGTAGCAGAGTACAGCGGCGGAAAGGAGGGCCAGAGTTATCTTTCTAAAAACAGTATACTACGGCAGGGAAAATTGCGTCAATTGATTTGCGTTGGTTTCCCGGCTTTTGCGGACAAATAAAAGGAGCGGCGCAGCTTTTGCTGCGCCGCTCGTTGGAAGGATGGTGTTTTCTGCTGAGTCCGGGAAAGGTCTCAGCGGATAAAGCTGTAGGTGTACAGCATCTGAGCCACCTCGGCGCGGGAAGCGGAGCCCTGGGGATCCAGGGTGTTGTTGCCCTTGCCGGAGAGGATGCCGTTGACCACGGCCCAGGTCACAGCGTCGCTGGCCCAGGAGGAGACCTTGTTGGCATCGGAGAAGATCAGCTTCAGGTCATCCACCTCGGGGCTGCCGGCATCGCGGTAGAGCATGAGAGCCAGCTGCTCGCGGGTGATGGAGCCGTTGGGGTTGGTGCCGTCGGACACGCCGTTGGCCTTGGCCCACTCCATGCCCTTGGCATACCAGGTGGAGCCGCCGGTGGTGTCCACACCGTTCATGCTGGCCAGAACGGTCATCAGCATGGCGCGGGTGGAGGTGGTGGCGGGGGCGAAGGTGGTCTCGGAGGTGCCGGCGAAGTAGCCCTTGTCGGCCACGTAGCGGATGGCGTCGTTGGCCCAGTGGTTGGGAGCCACGTCGTCATAGGAGACGGCCTGCTTGGCACCGGGCAGGGTGGTGCGGTAGTCGGCCATCATGTCGGCGGGGTCCTTGGTGCTGATGGGCTTCAGGGTGTAGGTGTACTCGTAGGTCTGATTGGCGGGAATCTGATACTTGGTCAGAGGCTTGGCACCCCAGGAGTTGTCGCCGCCCAGACCCATCTGGACCTGGTTGAGGCGCAGGGTGATATCCTGGCCCTCGGGGAGCATATAAGAGTGGAGGGTGTTGCTCAGCTGCTCGGGAGTGTAGCGCAGGGCGTTAAACTCCATGGTGTTGCCCTCGGCCTTGGCCAGCAGACCCACGCCATTGTCGTTGGTGAGGCTGACCCAGCGCACGTCGGTGCGGTTGCCGGTCTCCTGAGGCTTGATGTAGTCCACGAAGAAGTCGTCCACGTCCTTCTGGTAGACGCCCACCTGATAGCCGGTCTGGCGGTCGATGTAGTTCTCATCGGGGCCCTTGCCGTACCAGGTCACGTTGTCAAACTCCTTGGGGATGGTGAGCATGTTGCCCACCTCGGGGATCATGGGCAGATCCTCGCCGGGGGTCAGGGTGGAGGTCACACGCACGTCGCCGGTGCTGAAGACGGTGTAGACCTGCTTGTAATCAGAGGTGCTGGTGGTGGGCAGGGTGGAGGTGACGGTGAAGGTCACGGTGTGCTCGTCCACCTGGTCCACGGTCACGTCAACCATGCTGCGCTGGGCGCCGGCATAGCGCCAGGTGCTCAGCTCCATGGGGGAGAAGTAGCCCCAGTCGCTGTCGGTGGGAGCGCGCCAGAAGTTGGGAGTGGGGCCGTTCTTAATGAGATCGACGCCGCGATAGGTGAAGGAACCGATGGTGCCGGCCTGCTTGTCGAAGGTGAAGACGAAGCCATCACCGCTGACAGTGGTCTTGGTGTCGGAGTCCTTCACGGTGAGGGGAAGCTCCTTGCTCAGATCCACCTGAGCGGAATCGGGAGTCTCAAAGGGCACCTGGAACTGCTCCATGGCCACCTCGTGATTGGCCTTGGCCCAGGAGGTGTCGGCCTTCAGGGTGAAGCTGATGTTCAGGAAGTACTCAGCGCCGGCCTTGGGGGTCACAGCCTTCAGGGGGATCTGAACAGACTTGCTGCTCAGGGGGGCCACATCCAGCTGCTCAGAGGTGAACTTTCCGCTCTGGATGGGGGAGCCGTCCTCCACCAGGGTCCAGGTGGCGTTGAACTCGTTGAGGTTGGTGAAGAGATACTTGTTCTCCAGCACCAGCTTGCCGTTGAGCACGTCGGGGGCGGTGATCTTCACGTTCTGATAGACCTTCTTGACCTCCATCAGCTCGGGCTGCACGGTGCGGTCGGCGGAAACCAGACCGTTGGCGCAGAAGTTCTTGTTGTTGGGGTTGCCCTCGGAGATGGTCTGCCAGTCGCCGCCGAAGCTGAAATAGTTGTCCTGATCGTAGCTCTGGGTGGTGACAGAGTTGAAGTCCAGCCAGACCACGGTGTTCTTGTCGGGCTGACGCTGGGTGTTGTTGAGCTCATCGGCGGACAGAGCGCGGTTATAGATGCGCACATCGTCAATGAGACCGGAGAAGGTGTTGGGGACGTTGGGGTCCTGGGCGTTGAAGGTGACGTCGGCGCCGATGCCCACAGCGTTGCCGCCGAAGGACACGCCCTTGTCGTCGGTGGCAGTGGTCACCTGCTTGCCGTCCAGGAAGAGGCGCAGGGTGCCGCCGTCATAGGTGCCGGCCACGTGGTGCCACTTGTTGGCCCAGTCGGCGGGGGTGTCCACGGAGGCGACCACCTTGGTGTAAACGCCGTTGTCCTCATCCCACTCGGTGTTGTAGATGTAGAACTCCAGCTTGTCGGAGACCACCTTGCGGGTCTCGTCATCGTACATGACCTGACGCTTGAGGCCGTAGGACTCGGTGCACATCCAGGAGTCGTTGCCCTTCATGATGATGGGCGTGGTCTGCTGGGTGCTGTCGGGCTTGACCCAGGCTTCCAGAGTAAAGGGCTGCTTGCCGCTGAACACCAGAGCGGGATCGTTGTAGCAGGTGGCGTAGCCGTCCATGGCCTTGCCGGAGTGGCCGTCGTTGGCCAGGCTGCCCTCCAGGGTGACGGTGATGTCCTTGCCCTGGTTGTCCAGGATCAGGTCATCGGGCACAGCCTGCTGGATGGTCTGGTCCACCCAGTCCCAGATAAAGGCGCCCTGCCAGTTGTCATAGCGGTCGTAGACATCCCAGTAGTCCTGCAGGTTGCCGACGCCGTTGCCCATGGCGTGGGCGTACTCACACTGCATGGCGGGCTTTTCGCCATACACGCCGTACCACTCGATGGGGTTCTTGGTCTTGTCGTCAATGCCCAGGCTGGTGATGCGGCGGTACATACGGGACCACACGTCCACCTCGGGGATGTCGCGGTGGCCTTCGTAGTGCACCAGGCGGGTGTTGTCCAGCTGCTTACACAGCTTGCCCAGCTCAGCCCAGGTGTCGCCGTTGTAGGACTCGTTGCCCAGAGACCACATCAGGACGCAGGGGTGGGTCTTGCTGCGCTCGATGGTGGAAGTCATGCGGTCCTTGCAGGCCTCGATCCACAGCTTGTCGCTCTGGGGGATCTGGTCGTTCAGACCGTGGGACTCGATGTTGGCCTCGTCGATCATGTACAGGCCGTACTCGTCGCACAGCTCGTACCAGCGGGCCTGGTTGGGATAGTGGGAGTTACGCACAGCGTTGATGTTGTGCTGCTTCATCAACTGGAGATCTTTCTCGACGCGATCCATTCCAACGGCGCGGCCTTTGCGATGATCGTTGTCGTGACGGTTGACGCCGTGCAGCATCACATAACGGTTATTGATCCAGAACAGACCGTCGCGCACTTTGATATCACGGAAGCCAACGCGTTGTGGCACCACTTCCAGAACGTTGCCGTCGGCGTCTTTCAGCGTCATGACCAAATGGTAAAGATAAGGGGATTCTGCTGACCATTGCTGGGGCTGTTCGACAGTAAAAGCAAAGCTGGCGCTGGTCAGTTTTTCAATTGCCAAATGATCAATGGCGCTGCTGTGC
>USCO01000105.1 GCA_900553135.1 uncultured Eubacteriales bacterium
GGGCAGGGCCCGTTTTGTCGGTTCGATTGTTCAGCCCTGCTGAGACTGGGCCAGAACTTCCCAGTAATCCCGATAATTGTCGGCCAGCAGGCGGGGGGTATCCAGCCCGTAGGGGCACTTGGACACACAGTGGTTGCAGTGCAGGCACCCTTCGATCTTCTTCATCTTCTCCTGCCACTCCGGGGTGAGCCAACCGGCGGCAGGGGCCCGGCGCAGCATGAGTGACATGCGGGCGCAGTTGTTGATCTCGATGCCGGCGGGACAGGGCATGCAGTAGCCGCAGCCCCGGCAGAAGTCTCCGGAAAGCTCCTTGCGGTCGTGGTCGATGACGGCCTGGCGCTCCGGGGTCATGGCGGGAGGCTCCGGGATGCAGGAGAGGAACTCATCCAGCTCCCACTGGTGCTGCACGCCCCAGATGGGCAGCACGTCGGGCTGCTGCTCCATAAAGGCGGCGGCCACCAGGCCGTCCCGAATGAGTCCGCCCGCCAGGCCCTTCATGGCAATAAAGCCCATGTTGGCCGCCTTGCACTTGTCCACCAGCTCCTGCTCCTGGGGCCCGGCCAGGTAGCTGTAGGGGAACTGAAGGGTCTCGTAAAGGCCGGAATCAATGGCCTCGTGGGCCACGGACAGGCGGTGGTTGGTGATGGCAATGTGGCGGATCTTGCCCTGCTTCTTGGCCTCCAGGGCGGCGTCGTACAGGCCGTCCTCTCCCCCGGGCTTGGGGCAGAAGGCGGGGTTGTGGAACTGGTAGACGTCGATGTAGTCGGTCTGGAGCATGCGAAGGCTCTCCTCCAGGTCCTTCCACATGCCTTCCGCCGTGGTGGCCCCCGTCTTGGTGGCGATGACCACCTTGTCCCGCATACCGGCAAAGGCGGCGCCCACCTTCTCCTCACTGTCCGAGTAAGCCCGGGCGGTATCAAAATAGTTCATCCCTCCGTCGTAGGCCCGGCGCAGCAGCGCCACGGCCTCCTCCTTGGAGATGCGCTGAATGGGCAGGCAGCCGAAGGCCTGCTTCTGCGCCTGGATCCCGGTCTTTCCCAGTGTCACAAATCCCATGGTAATTCCTCCTCGCGGGTGCGTTTTCTGTCTTTATTAAACGGCCATTCCAACGTTCTGTCAAGAACATTCCCCAGAAGCAAAGCTGCGCTTTGCAGGAAGTTCTTTTGTCTACTTTTCTTTCAAGAAAAGTAGATTACATGCTTTTCAGCTGTTCCTCCAGCTTAGCCACCAGCTCGGTAAGCTTGATAGCGCGCTCCTTCTCGGCCTCCACCACGTGGGCGGGAGCCTTGTTCACAAAGCCGGGGTTATTGAGCTTAGTGTTCAGCTTCTCCAGCTCGGCGGAGTTCTTCTTCAGCTCCTTCTCCATGCGGGCCTTCTCCTTCTCCAGGTCCACCAGCTCGGCCAGAGGCATGGACAGCTGGGCGGCGTGGGTCACCACGGTGACGGCGCCGGCCTCGGCGGTGACGCTGCTGTCCACGATCTCCACCTCGCTGGCGTAGGCCAGCTTCTTCAGGAAGGCCTCGCCCAGGGCGAAGATCTCCTTCTCATCGGTAGCCACGGTGAGGTGAGCCTTCTTGCTGGGGGGCACGTTCATCTCGCTGCGGCGGGTACGCACGGCGCGGATGGCGTCCATGATAAGCTCCATGGCCTTCTCCTCGGCGGGGAAGTTGCGGCTGTCGCTGACCTGGGGCCACTGGGACAGCATGAGGAAGTCGCCCTCGTGGGGCAGAGCCTGCCAGATCTCCTCGGTGATGAAGGGCATGAAGGGATGCAGCAGCTTGAGCATGTCGGTGAGGACATAGCACAGCACCTGCTGGGCCCGGACCTTGCTGTCCTCGTCGTCGCCCTGGAGGCGGGTCTTGGTCAGCTCGATATACCAGTCACAGTAGTCGTCCCAGATGAAGTCGTAGATCTTCTGGGCGGCCACGCCCAGCTCGTAGCGGTCCATGTTCTCGGTGATCTCGCCGATGGCCCGGTTGAGCTTGGACAGGATCCACTTGTCCTCCAGCTCCAGCTTCTCAGGCAGCTCACACTTGTCGATGGTCAGGTTCATCATCAGGAAACGGCTGGCGTTCCAGATCTTGTTGGCGAAGTTGCGCATGGCCTCACACCGCTCGGTGTAGAAGCGCATGTCGTTGCCGGGGCTGTTGCCGGTGACCAGGTTGAAGCGCAGGGCGTCGGCGCCGTACTTCTCGGCGATCTCCAGGGGATCAATGCCGTTGCCCAGGCTCTTGGACATCTTGCGGCCCTTGTCGTCGCGGACCAGGCCGTGGATGAACACGGTGTGGAAGGGAGGCATCTTGGTCTGCTCGCAGGCGGAGAAGATCATACGGGCCACCCAGAAGAAGATGATGTCGTAGCCGGTAACCAGCACGTCGGTGGGATAGAAGTACTCCAGATCCTCGGTCTTGTCGGGCCAGCCCAGGGTGGAGAAGGGCCACAGGGCGCTGGAGAACCAGGTGTCCAGCACGTCGGGGTCCCGGTGGATGTTCTTGGAGTGGCACTTCTCACACTCGCAGGCGTCGGTGCGGCTGACAGTCATGTGGCCGCAGTCGTCGCAGTACCACACGGGGATCTGGTGGCCCCACCACAGCTGACGGGAGATACACCAATCGTGGACGTTCTCCATCCAGTTGAGGTAGGTCTTGGAGAAGCGGTCGGGGACAAACTTGGTCTCCCCCTCCTCCACCACGCGGATGGCCTCCTTGGCCAAGGGCGCCATCTTCACGAACCACTGGGCGGAAATGATGGGCTCCACGTCGCTGTGGCAGCGGTAGCAGGTGCCCACGTTGTGCTGGTGGGGCTCCACCTTCACCAGGTAGCCCTGCTCCTCCAGGTCGGCCACGATGGCCTTGCGGGCCTCGTAGCGGTCCATGCCGGAGTACTTGCCGTAGCCTTCCACCACCTTGCCGTTGTCGTCCAGCACCCGGATGGTGTCCAGGTTGTGGCGCAGGCCCACCTCGAAGTCGTTGGGGTCGTGGGCGGGGGTCATCTTCACGCAGCCGGTACCGAACTCCATGTCCACGTACTCGTCGGCCACAATGGGCATCTCACGGCCCACCAGGGGCAGGATGCACTTCTTGCCCACAATGTCCTTGTACCGCTCGTCGTCGGGGTGGACGGCCACGCCGGTATCGCCCAGCATGGTCTCAGGACGGGTGGTGGCCACGATGACATAGCGGCCCTCCTCGCCCTGGATGGGATAGCGGATGTGCCAGAAGGAGCCGGGCTTATCCTGATACTCTACCTCGGCGTCAGACAGAGCGGTGACGCAGTGGGGGCACCAGTTGATGATGCGGCTGCCCTTGTAAATGAGGCCCTTCTCATAGAGGTTGCAGAACACCTCGCGCACGGCCTTGGAGCAGCCCTCGTCCATGGTGAAGCGGGCGCGGTCCCAGTCGCAGGAAATGCCCATCTTCTTCTGCTGCTTCACGATGCGGTCGCCGTAGGTGCGCTTCCAGTCCCACACCCGGTCCAGGAACTTCTCCCGGCCCAGGTCGTAGCGGGTCAGACCCTCCTTGGTGCGCAGCTCCTCCTCCACCTTGATCTGGGTGGCGATGCCGGCGTGGTCGGTGCCGGGCACCCACAGGGCGGCATAGCCCTGCATGCGCTTAAAGCGGATGAGGATATCCTGCAGGGCGCAGTCCATGGCGTGGCCCATGTGCAGCTGGCCGGTGACGTTGGGGGGCGGCATGACAATGGTGAAGGGCTTCTTCTGGGGGTCCCGGCGGCCCTGGAAGCAGCCGCTCTTCTCCCAGTTCTCGTAGATGCGGGACTCTACCTCCTGGGGCTCATAAACCTTGGGAAGTTCTTTTTTCATCTCTTCTCACGTCCTTATTTTTTAATCAAATCCTCGTTGGTTCCCTTACCTGGGAGGATCAAAACAGCTTAATAGCCTTTTTGCCCGTTTTATCCTGGGCAAATACCAAAAAGGCGATGAAGTCTTCAAAGCCCTTTTTGCTGAAAATATGGCCCTGATTGCGGGACAGCATAAAAAACACATAGTCCCGGTCCTCATAGATGGCGGCCACCGCCCCGTACTGGCAGCGGATATCCTTGCCGCCTGTGGAGAGGGTGTAGCCCTCCTCATCAAAATGGGCGGTGTACTGGGTATTCCCCTTCAGCACCAGCACGCCTGCCAGCCAGGCCCGCAGGTAGTTCAGGAACACCACCCACAGCAGCACCACCACGCCCAGCACCAGCTCGGCGACTCCCAGGGCTTTGCCCCGGCCCGCCCAGCCGTTTACCAGCAGGGTGAGCGCCCAGGCGCCGCCCAGCAGCCGCAGCAGCAGGCTGCGCCAGTGCCGTCCGCTGCCCCGGATCACCGCCCGGTTCAGCGCCAGGATGGCCCGCCAGTCGTAGAGCGTCTCGTTGGTAAATTCCATCGCGCACCTCCTTTCCCAGAAAAAAACGCCCTGAGCCTAACAAGGCTCAGGGCGAACTGATCAAAGTCCGTGGTACCACCTGAGTTCGGAGACGAAGGAATTTTCCCTTCTCCGCGCTCGCACCCGGTAACGGCGGGGGCCGCTGTCCCTTACTGCACTTGGGGGACAGAGCTTGGAAGCCACCTTCCTCTGCCTTGGGGGGAGACTTGCACCGACCGTCTCCTCTCTTCACCCTCCGGGCAGGATACTCCTCTTCCGCATTGCTTTTCACAGGGTTCTATTATATGCAGGTTTCCCGAAAAAGTCAAGTTAAGACAGGAGAATGCGGTCGTTATCCAGCTCTTTTCCCACTCCCTGGCGGAACTTGGCCAGCAGATCGTCCACGGTGAGGGCGGCTCTCTCCTCCCCCGCCGCGTCAAAGACGATGTTTCCGCTGTCCATCATCAAGGTGCGGTTGCCCAGCTCCAGGGCCTGGTGCATGTTGTGGGTCACCATAAGGGTGGTGATCTTGTGGGTCGCCACCACATTTTTGGTGATCTCCAGCACCTTTTCGGCGGTGCCGGGGTCCAGAGCGGCGGTGTGCTCATCCAGCAGCAGCAGCTTGGGGGGCACCATGGTGGCCATGAGCAGAGTCAGGGCCTGGCGCTGGCCGCCGGACAGCAGCCCCACAGGCTGGCGCATCCGGTTCTCCAGGCCCATGTCCAGCAGGGCCAGCTGGTCCCGGAAGCGCTCCTTGTCCCGGCGGGTGATGCGGGAAAACCAGCCGCCGCTCCCCGCGGCCAGGGCCAGGTTCTCCTCAATGGTCATGCCGGGTGCGCTGCCCCGCATAGGGTCCTGAAACAGGCGGCCCATCTGCTTGGCCCGGCGAAACTCAGGCTGGAAGGTGATGTCCTTCCCGTCCAGGAAAATGGAGCCGGAGTCGGTGAAGAAGCTGCCGGCGATGGCGTTAAACAGGGTGGACTTGCCCGCCCCGTTGGAGCCGATGATGGTGACGAAATCCCCCGGCTCCAGGTGAAGGGACAGGTCGGTGATGGCTTTCTTCTCGTTCACCGTGCCGGGATTGAAGGTCTTGGAGATGTGAGACAGGGTCAGCATGCCGAACGCCCTCCTTTCTGTGCCTTGGAGCCCAAAAATCTTCTGCGCAGCATGGGCCACTGCTTTTTCAGGTAGGGCCCGGAGATGGCCAGCACCACAATGATGGCGGATACCAGCTTCAGCATGAAGGCGGGCATATCAAAGCGCAGGGCCACGGTGTACACCAGGCGGAACAGGAAGGCGCCCGCTACTACGCCCACGGCCCGGAGCAGGATGCTGCCCCGGCCCATAATGGTGCGGCCGATGAGCAGAGATGCCAGGGCGATGGTGACCATGCCGGTGCCGATATTGATGTCCACCGACTTCTGAGACTGAGCCAGCAGGCAGCCGGAGAGGGCGGTGAAGGCGTTGGCCACACACAGGCCCACGATGGTGGTAAAGGCGGGGTTGATGGAGGAGGAGCGCACCATGTCCGGGTTGTCTCCCGTGGCCCGGATGGACAGGCCCAGGCGGGTGCCCAAAAACAGGGTCAGCAGGACCACCACCAGAATCACCGCCGCAGCCGCCACCAGCAGCTTATACTGCCCGGCCAGGGGGGTGTTTTCCAACAGGTCCTTCACCATGGTGAACACGGTGTCCGTCTTGTTCATGTTCAGCAGAGAGGACCCGCCCATGATGGCGATATTGATGGAATACAGGCCCGTGTTCACGATGATTCCGGCCAGCAGGCTGTCCACACCCATTTTGGTCTGGAGCACCGCGGTGACAAAGCCGGAACACACTCCTGCCAGCATGGCGGCGGGCAGGGACAGCAGGGGATGGCCGGCGATGGCCACCACCGCGCCCACAGCGGCTCCCATGGTGAAGCAGCCGTCGGTGGACAGGTCGCACACGTTGAGCATGGAGTAGCTCAAAAACAGGGCCAGTACAGTCAGGGAGCAGATGAGCCCCAGTTCCAGGGCAGTCTGCACCAAAGCAAGATCCATAGATGTCTCCTCCTTATCTCTCACAGCAGCCGGGGGACAGAGGCACTCCCCTGTCCCCCGGTATTTGGGTCTCAGTTTCAGCCAGCCAGATCGTCAAAGCTCTCGGCGGTGGTGATGGACGCCACCTTGGTGCACAGGGGGGCGAAGGTCTCGGCGATGGTGTCGTAGTCCAGCCCCAGGGCGGCGCAGGTCTCGGTGTTCACGGTGGCGGTGCCGTTGTCAAAGGTCTTGACGGGGGTGGTGGCGGGGTCGGCGCCGTTGACCAGGATGTCGGCCACCATGTTGGCGGTCTCCACGCCCAGGTTGGCGTAATCCACGCCGTAGCCCAGGAAGGCGCCGTTCAGGGCGAAGGAGTCAGCCCCGGTGTAGTGGGGAATGCCGGCGTCAATGAAGGTCTCGTAGATGGCAAGCTCGGCGGTCATGATGGTGTTGTCGGTGGGGGTAAACACGGCGTCCACTCCGTCGGACACCAGAGCCTGGGCGGCCAGCATGACCTCGTCGGTGGTGGTGCCGGTGCGCTCCACGTACTGGATGCCCTTGGAATCCAGGTACTCCTTGGCGTGGGCGATGGGGGTGGCGGAGGAATCCTGGCCCTGGTCATACAGCAGGCCGATCTTCTTGGTGTCGGGGTTGGCGGCGAAGATCAGGTCCATGATTGCGTTGGTGTCCAGGTAGTCGGAGGTGCCGGTGATGTTGGCGCCGGGGGCCTCCAGGCTCTCCACCACGCCGGTGCTCACGGGATCAGAGACGGCGGAGAAGACCACGGGGACCTGGCTGTCCTCGGTGGCCGCCTGCATGGCGGTGGCAACGGGGGTGGCCACGCCCACCATCAGGTCCACATCGTCGGAGAGGAAGTTGGCGATGATTTGGTTCAGCACGGTGGCGTCGCCGTTGCAGTTATCGTAAGAGATGTCAAAGGTCACGTTGTACTGCTCGCCCAGGGCGGCCAGCTGGGTCTGGATGTTGTCCACGATCTGGTTCAGGGACGCGTCATCCACATAGTTGCAGATGCCCACCTTGTACACGGTGCCGTTCTCGCCGCCGGAGGAGGAACCTCCGCCGGAAGCGGAGCTGCCATTGCCGCCGGAGCAGGCGGCCAGGGACAGGGCGAGGGTCAGGGACAGGGCAGCAGCGGTGATCTTCTTCATGGTCTTTTTCATAACAATACCTCCATAAATTTGGCCCTTGGGCCGAGATTGGTTTGGGTGGGTGATGGAGGGGCCGCTGCCAACGGCCTTGGCTTGGGAGAATAAAAAAAATC
>USCO01000106.1 GCA_900553135.1 uncultured Eubacteriales bacterium
GGCCGCTCCCTTTTTTCGCGCCGCCCTCGCAGGCGACTCATATAGGTTACCACATTTCATTTCCCTTGTCAAGAACTTTTTTCAAGTTTTTCAAACTTTTTTGTTCCAGACTCAGGAGCGATCTGTAGTTTTCCTATGCATTTCCCGGAGGTTTTTGCCCTCTCGGAAAGCGCTTGCTTATGATATCAGAGAGAGGCCCTCTTGTCAACAGTTTTTTTCGATTTTTTCCATCTTTTTTCTCGGGGCCCAAACAGCAACTATATCTGCCGCTTTTCTCCTCTTCTATTATACCATATCTGCCCCCATTCCTATACATTTCTCTTTCCTTTGATCCAAACTACCCCCGCACACAGCAGCGGAAGCCCCAGGGCAAAGATCAGATTCCCCCATAATACCGTGCCCCGTCCCGTTCTCTCCGCGGCTACGCCATCAGGAAAGGCGGCAAAGGCCATGACCACCGCCGGGAGCAGCGCGGCGGTCACCGCGCTCTTCTGCCCCGTCTTGGGGCGCAGCGCGGCAGCCAGCCTCCACAGGGCCAGGAGAATGGCCGTCAGCAAGGCCAGGTCGGCCAAGATCCAAAGGGCGGCAATGATGCTCTCTACCCGCTGAAAGGCTCCCTCCACTCCTACACTCTTGGCCAGGGCAAAGAAGGGGGTGTTGAGCCGCTGGCACAGGGCGGCCCCGAAATTACCCACGATCACCACCTGCTCTAAGGCCAGCAGGGCGCAGCCCGCCCCGCACCAGATGAGCCAATCCCGGCGGGCCCTGGGCGCGGGCTTGGTCTCTCCTAATAGAAAGGCGGCGTAGATTCCCCAGCCCAGCACTCCCGCCTGGCCGGGGACGGCCCGGAGGATGGGCAGGGCGTCCTCCCACCACAGGGGCAGCAGATTCTCCCGGCGCACCCGCAGCAGGGCCAGCCCCAGCACCACCCCTGCCGCCGTCAGCAGTACCCCCAGAAAGATTTGGGCCGCCCGGGCAAAGGCCGCGGTCTTACCCCGGGCCATCCACAGGGCCAGGGCGGCCACCACAGGCAGGAAGAACCAGAGGGACCCATCCCGCTCCCCGGAGGTGATGAGCCGCTGGGCGCACAGGCGCAGGCGCAGGGTGAGCAGCACCTCTCCCCACAGCAGATAGGCCAGGAGCACGGCACGCCCCGCCACCGGCCCGAGAACCTGGAGAATCCCAGCAGCCAGTCCCCCCGGCCGCTGACCCAGTTTAGCCAGCAGCGCGCCTACGGCCGCCAGGGCCGGAAACAGCAGCAACGGGACCAGCCAGGCGCCCCGTCCGCCCTGCTCCAGGCCCACGCCGGGCAGCAGCTCGGCCACAGGGGCCAACAGGCCCGCCCACAGCAGGGCGCAAAGCTGGGTCTGGGAAATGCGGTCTGTGTCCATGTTCGTCACCTCTTCATTCCTATGCAATTTCCTTTTACGGGAGTGTTCCTTTTTGTTTGCCCAAAAAGGAACCAAAAATGCCCCGGGGGCTGGCTCCGAGGAGTGCAAGCACTCCAGTCGCCTGCCCCCGGACCCCATACGGGGGTCGCTTCCCGGAAAGCCATACCGCAACGCCGGCGCGGGTGGTACAGTCGATTGTCATTGCTTCCCCGCCGCTGCCGCTGGCTGGCAATGGGCAGAAAGCTGTCCGGATGGACGGAGAAAGCGCGCCGGTTGCCACCAGCCGTAGGGGTTGGTTCAGGTTGCGGGCCGGTGAGGACACCGGCCCCTATCCCAATCCCTCGGACTGCCCGGGCGGGCGGATACTATCCGCCCCTACACAGTCCCTGCTCCCAATCCACGGAGAAACCTCAGGCCCCTTATCCTGAACCAGGTCCTAAACCTGTCGAAGCAAAGCGCAGCTTTGCACGAAGTTCTTTGCCAAGCTTTCTTTCAAGAAAGCTTGGCTTGGACCTCCACCTGGAGCTCCAGCTGGGAGAACACCTCCGGCCAGTTCTCCTCCGCCCGGCTCCAGCGGCCAGGCTCACTGACCGCAATGCGTCCGCCCAAATTCACGCAGTCCGTCCCCCAGCCCTGGAGGGCCGCCAGGGCCTGCTGCAAACGCCGCCGCTCCCGGTCCTCCAGAGCGGTGCGTACCTGCTCCTGCTCCTCCTCGGTGAGCTCCTGAGAGAACTCCACCAGCTCCGCCGCCAACAGACAGGTAAGCCGGGCCCCTGTCAGCCCGTCTCCCTCCGTCTCAGGCTCCACGGTGAGCCCAGACCAGTTCACCCGCACCACTACTAATCCAGATGGCAGGGTCACCTCCAGCAGATCTCCCGCCGCCCGGCTCTCCAGCAGCTCCAGGCCCTTGGCCTGCTCCCCGGTAAGAAACCCCGCCAGCACTCCGTCCTTCAGTACGCCATACCCGCCCTCCATGAGGGCGGTCTCCCCCTGGTCGTCGGAGGTCACCTCCAACACGGGCACGTAGGCGCTGCCCCGCTCCAGCAGGTCGGTGAACACCTCCCCCGCCGTGCGGGTCACCCCCGCCGTTCCCATGCGGCTGTCGGTCTGTAAGGTGGACAGTCGGGCGTCAATGCCCTCCTCGCCCCCGGAGCGCACCGCCGACTCCGCCCGGTCCCCCCGGACCAGCCACAGCTGGGCGCCCAGGCCCAGCTGGGTGTCCCGGGAGAAGTAGTCCAGCACGGGATACACCCCTTGGCGGGCCATCTCCTCCCCCAGAAGCAGCTGGTCCACATATCCATAAAACACATAGCTCTCGCTGGCGCCCTGCATGGCCTGACACACCGTGCTGAGGGACTGCCCCTGTAAGGAGAGGATTAAAGCCCCCTCCTCCTCGTTTTGCAGGCCGCTGGCCCGCTTTCCCGTGGAGACAGTGACAGAGAGCCCATCCTCCTCTCCGTCCACCCCCATGACCCGCATGAGGGCCATATCCCCCATCTCCCGGGCGTAGGGCAGCACCCGGCCGCAGCCGGTGAGCAGCACCGTCAGCCCCAGCATCAGGGCCAGAATCCGTCCTTTCATCGCTGATTCCTCCGGTTTCTCCCCCAGGGGGCTCCGTCCCGCCACTTCATCCGGGGCAGGGGCAGGCGCAGGATGCTGGGGTGTCCCTTGGGGTGGCCCGCTCCGCTGGTGAAGGGAGCCAGATAGGGCACCCCAAAGGTCTCCAGCCCCGCCAAATGATAAATAAGGACGGCACAGCCCGCCGCCAGGCCAAAGAGCCCCCCGACGCTGGCTAAAATGGCCAGCAGGAAGCGCCACAGGCGCAGGGCCCCGGAAAAGTCCTGGGAGGGCATGGTGTACCCCGCCACCCCCGCAATGGCCACGGCGATGAGCACCGCGGGAGAGACGATGTGGGCCTCCACGGCGGCGTTGCCCACCACCAGGCCGCCCAGGATGGACACGGTGGCCCCAATGGGCCCGGGGAGCCGCAGCCCCGCCTCCTGGAGGACCTCAAAGGCAAAGAGGAGGATAAGCACCTCAAACACGGTGGAAAAGGGCACCTCCTGCTTGGCGGCCACAATGGACAGAGCCAGCTTCACGGGGATGGCCTCAGGGTGGAAGGTGACCAGGGCGATATACAGCCCGGGCACCAAAAGAGTCGCCAGAGCGCACAGCCACCGGATGAGATTTAAGGCGGAGGCCGCCATCCAGTGGAAGGCCCGGTCCTGGCTGGTTTTGAAAAACTGGTCGATGGTGCCGGGCAGCATCCAGGCAAAGGGCATACCGTCGGCCAGCAGCCCCACCCGCCCCTCCAGCAGCCCCTGGCAAAAGCGGTCGGGGCGCTGGGTAAAGGGCATGGTGGGAAATGGGGTGTTCAGGTGGTCGGTGAGGTACTCCTCGATGTTGCCCGCCGCCTCCACCCCGTCGATGTCCATATCCTCCAGCCGCCGGGCCACCCGCTCCACGGTGTGCGGATCGGCGATGCCCTCCAGATAGAGGATGTCCACCTGGGTGCGGGAGCGGCGGCCCACGATCTGCTCCTTGATCTTCAGCTCGGGGGCCCGCAGGTGGCGGCGGACCATGGCGGTGTTGGTGCGGATGGACTCCACAAAGGACTCCCGGCAGCCCTTCAGGGCGGGCTCGTTGGAGGGCTCGCCCACCCCGCGCTTCTCCTCGGTGACCACGGGAAATGTGAGCACCGGCCCTCCCTTGGGGAAAAACAGGGCGCAGCTGCCCGCCACCAGGTCATCAGCCACCTGGTCCAGGGTGTCCCGGCGCAGGGCGGCCAGGTTATAGAGGGCCCCGTATTGCAGCAGGTCGGGAATCTCCTCCATGGAGGCCCGGCTGAGGGCGGGGTCCTGGGCCAGAGGGCGGAGAATGTAGTCGCTGAGCCGCTCGTTGCGGGTCATGCCCAGAAGATAGCACACCGTCACAGGGCGGTTCCGGTCCCCGTGGAGATAGACCCGGCGCTGCATGAAGTCGGCGCAGTCCTGAAACACCAGGGCCAGGTTGTCCAGGGTCAGGGGGCGGTCAAAGCGGGGCTCCCGCCGGGGATGGGGCTCAGACCGGGGCCCCTGGGGGCTGAAGAAAGCCATGTCATCACACCTTTCGCCCCGGTAGTATGTGCTGCCGGGGGAAGGTTTATCCATTGGGCGGGGTGTGTTCTTTCCAGTGATGGAAAGAACCAAAGATCCCCGGGGGCTGGCTCCGAGGAGCGCCAGCGCTCCAGTCGCCTGCCCCCGGACCCCATTACGGGGGACGCCTCCCTAAGGCCGTTCCACGAACCCGGCGCGGGTGGTGATAGGATTGTCCCCGCTTCCCCGCCGCTGCCGCTGGCTGGGCAACATCCAGAACCCAGTCCGGCTGGACGGAGAAAGCGCGCCGGTTGCCAGGCCGTAGGAGCTAGTGCGGATACGGCGGGCGGATGAGGCCGATTCCCCCTATCAGGGGGAAATGGCCGAAGGCCAAAAGGGGTAGGGATCATCCGCCCCTACCCCTAATACGGCAGCCTTTCCGTAGGGGCCGGTGTCCCCACCGGCCCGCCGTCAACTGCCCAGCCAAACAGCGTGGCACCAGCCAGGCGATCCCGACGGGATGACGGAATTCCCCCATATCCAAATAAAAAAACGTGGGAGCGACCGGAAAGGCCACTCCCACGTCTTGTTTTCAAAACGGGCACAGAGGCGAAGCGCAGCTTCGCATGAAGTTCTTTTGCCTACTTTTCTTTCAAGAAAAGTAGGTCAAGTCTCGTCCAGGATGCGGCCGTCGGTGGAGATGGTGACCACCTGCCAGGGAATCAGCTTTCCGCTGGCCTGGAGGGCCTTCTTCACCGCCAGCTCGATGCCGCCGCAGCAGGGTACCTCCATACGCACCACCGTGACGCTCTTAATATCATTGCTCCGCAAAATGGCGGTGAGCTTCTCGGCGTAGTCCACCCCGTCCAGCTTGGGGCAGCCCACCAGGGTCACATGATCCCGGATAAACTTCTGGTGGAACCCCGCGTAGGCGTAAGCGGAGCAGTCGGCGGCCACCAGCAGCTTCCGGCCCTGATAGTAGGGCGCCTGGATGGGCACCAGTTTGATCTGCACGGGCCACTGGGTCAGCTGGCTCTCCTCCTGGACCTGGGCGGCCTGGACGGGCTGAGGCTGGCGCTCCAGGGCCCGGGCGGCGCTGCCGGGGCAGCCGCAGGCCAGGGGCTCCTGGGCCTTCTTGGCCGCCTGAGCCGCCTTCACCGCCGCCTCGTCATAGGCAGGGGCCTCCCGCTCCTCAAAGGTAATGGCCCCGGTGGGGCAGGCGGGCAGACAGTCCCCCAGGCCGTCGCAGTAGTCCTCCCGGGTCAGTTTGGCCACCCCGTCCACCATCTGGATGGCGCCCTCGTGGCAGGCGGCGGCACAGGCCCCGCAGCCGTTGCATTTGCTCTCATCAATATGAATGATCCGTCGAATCATGATTCGTTCCTCCTCATTGGCTTTGGCCCTATGATATCCCATCTTCTCTTCCCTGTCTGTTGTTATAACAACAAAACTTCAAAAACATAGCAAAACCCGGGCGCTGCTCCAAAGCGCCCGGGCTCTACCTGAAAAAGAGGATTAAAATGAAACGAACTGTCTCTTGCAAGGAAGATAGTAGCAAAGAGTTGTTACAAAAACTCCGTCAAGATGTTACATAAGTTTTAAATCTCCGTGGACAATTTGTAACGAATTTCCTTTCCAGAAACGAAGAAGGCCGGCGCCTGTGCGCCGGCCCTTTCCGGAAGAATTGGAGGATCGAATGAAAAGAAACTTGCTCTCGCCTTGCATGGTTTATTGTACCCGGGGATTATGAATAAATACACCCAATGTTGTTACAAAACCATTAAATCTTTTCCCCGTCCGTGAAAGCGTCTGCTTCCTGCTTTTCCTGGTCCCGCAGGGAGAGGAAAAATTCCTGTAACATGTCCCGGCATTCCTCTTCCAAAGGCCCGCGATAGAGCCGGGGATGGTGGTTGAAGCGCTCTTCAAACAGGTTGAGCACCGAGGCGCAGGCCCCCGCCTTTTCGTCCCGGGCCCCGTAGTGCACCTCCCGGATGCGGGAGTTGATGATGCCCCCGGCGCACATGGGGCAGGGCTCCAGGGAAACGTACAGGGTGCAGCCGTGGAGCCGCCAGGACCCCAGACGGCGGCATGCGTCCCGGATGGCCTCCAGCTCGGCGTGGGCGGTGGCGTCGCCGTTCTCCTCCCGGCGGTTGCGGCCCTCCCCGATGATCTCCCCGTCCTTGACGATGACGCAGCCCACGGGCACGTCCCCGTGTCCGGCAGCCTGACGGGCCAGCTCCAGGCAGCGGCGCATATAGTCCTTGTGGTCCATCTTTTCTGCTCCCTTCTATCCCCGGCCCCGGCCGTTCTGCTCGCCCATGAGGCGCATGGTCTGCAAGATCAGCTCCCGCTGTTCCCGGGTCAGGCCCCGGAACTGTTCCACCAGGGCGCGCTCCCCTTGGTTAAGGACAACGGGTCGCTGGGGAACTTCCGTCAGGCCATATAAATAATCCGTTGTGATATCCAGCACACAGGCGGCCTTTTCCACCACTTCATGGGGCAGCTGGCGCTTTCCGGTCAAGTAACCGTTCAATGTGGTCTTGGGAATGCCCAGCCAGTCGGCAAGCTCCTTTTGCCGCACGTCATGATCTTCCATATAGTCCCGAAGCCGCTCGTGAATACTCATGCCGATCACCTCAGAACTATTTTCTTCATTCTGAGGATTTTCTTTAGTAATATTCTCGATTAGAAGATTTATTTTTCCGTATCAACAATCTCCGACAGCATAATCTTCAATTTGAGTATATTATATGCGCATCCCCCTTCCTCTGCAAGCACCCGCAGCGGGGCGGTGGGGACACCGCCCCCTACGGGACACACCCTGAAAGTAGGGGCCGGTGTCTCACCGGCCCGTCCCGTTCCTCTGAACCCGCAAAACGTTGTTTTTGTCGTTCTTTCCCAGGATGGAAAGAACCAAAGATCCCCGGGGACCGGCTCCGAGGAGTGCAAGCACTCCAGTCGCCTGCCCCCGGACCCCGTTACAGGGGACGCCTCCCTGGGGCCGTTCCTCGCATCCGGCGCGGGCGGTGCAGTCGATTGCCCCCGCTTCCCCGCCGCTGCCGCTGGCTGGGCAATCCAAAAAAACAGTCCGGCTGGACGGAGAAAGCGCGCCTGGTGCAAGCAGCCGTAGGGGCTGGTCCGGATACGGCGGGGGGGGGGGGGGCGGCCCCCCCCCC
>USCO01000107.1 GCA_900553135.1 uncultured Eubacteriales bacterium
TTCCGTTTTTGGCTGTTTCGTGAGAAGGAAGGAATGGAAAATCGAGCTGCAAAGGTTTTTCACGGGAGACCGGCAAGAGCGGCAGCCAGAATCTCGTTAAATTTTTAACCTTTAGCCGAACAAAACTTTACCACCTTTTCCCGTAAAATACTATTCCCAATTTCATTATAAGTATTATAATGGTTTACTTATAACCTATCCCCATCCCCCAAGACGAAGGAGGCCCTCTATGACCGAATTGGAACAGCTGCCCATCCCGCTGCTGCTGTGGTACCGGGACAACGCCCGGGACCTGCCCTGGCGCAGGCAGCCCACCCCCTACCGGGTTTGGATCTCGGAAATTATGTTGCAGCAGACCCGGGTGGCTGCGGTATTGGACTACTACCGCCGCTTTTTACAGGCGGCTCCCACGGTGGAGGACCTGGCCGCCCTCCCCGAGGACGCCCTGATGAAGCTGTGGCAGGGGCTGGGCTACTACAGCCGGGCCCGCAACCTGCAGAAGGCCGCCCGCCAGATCTTGGAGGAGCGTGGGGGAGTATTCCCAAATACTTATGAGGAGATCCGGGCTCTTCCCGGGGTGGGCGACTACACCGCCGGGGCCGTGGCCTCCATCGCCTTTGGCCTGCCCGTGCCCGCGGTGGACGGGAACGTACTGCGGGTGGTGACCCGCATCACCGGAGACGAGGGGGAGATCACCGCCCCCGCGGTGAAAAAGCGCATCACCGCCGCCCTCGCCCAGGTCATCCCTCTGGACGCCCCGGGGGCCTTCAACCAGGCCCTCATGGAGCTGGGGGCCACGGTGTGCCTGCCCAACGGCGCACCCCTGTGTGAGCGCTGCCCCGCCGCCCACCTGTGCCGGGCCTTTCAGGAGGGCACCACCCACCTGATTCCCAAAAAAGCCCCGAAAAAACCCCGAAAGGTGGTGGAGCTGCGGGTGTATCTCCTCTTCTGCGGGGACAAGGTAGCCCTGCGCCGCCGGGGAAAGCGGGGGCTGCTGGCCGGGCTGTGGGAGTACCCCAACGAGGAGGCCCCCGCCTGGGACCTGGCCGCCCAGCTGGGGCTGGACCCAGAAAATCTTACCCAGGTGGGCCAGGGGAAGCACATTTTTACCCACATTGAGTGGCACATGACCGCCTTCCAGGCCCAGCTGCCCCAGGACGCCCTGCCTGAGGACTGGGTGTGGGCCGACCGGGCCGACCTGGAGCGGGAGTACGCCCTGCCCAACGCCTTCCAGGCCTTCCGGGAGCCGGTGGCCCGGGTAGTGGGCCATTTTTAAGGAAACAAGGGGGTTTTCTGGATGATCTGCAATCTCTGTCCCCGTCAATGCGGGGCCCTGCGGGATGAGAACCACGGGGAGGGGCTGTGCCGTATGCCCGCCGCCCCCGTGCTGGCCCGGGCCGCCCTCCACCACTGGGAGGAGCCCCCCATCTCGGGCACCCGTGGCTCGGGGACCATCTTCTTCTCGGGCTGCTCTCTGCGGTGCGTGTTCTGCCAGAACGAGGTCATCAGCCACCGGGACTTTGGAAAGCCGGTGACCCTGGAGCGGCTGGGGGACATCTGCCGGGAGCTGTACCGCCAGGGGGCCCACAACCTGAACTTTGTCAACCCCACCCACTACGCCCACGTGCTCATGGAGCTGCTCCGGGACAAGCCGGTGCCCCTGCCCGTGGTGTGGAACACCGGGGGCTACGAGCGGCTAGAGACCCTGCGCGCCCTGGAGGGGCTGGTGGATATCTACCTCCCCGACCTGAAATATCTCAATCCCGACACCGCCCGGCGCTACTCCGGGGCGGAGGACTACCCCGAAATGGCCACAGCGGCCATCCGGGAGATGGTGCGCCAGACGGGGCCCTGCCAGTTTGACGAAAACGGCCTGCTCACCCGGGGGGTCATCATCCGCCACCTGATCCTCCCCGGCCAGGCCGCCGCCGCCAAGGACGTGATGGACTGGGTAGCCCGGGAGTTCCCCCGGGGCACCGTCCTCTTTTCCCTCATGAGCCAGTACACCCCCTGGGGCGACCTGACCCAGACCCCCGAGCTCAGCCGCCGTCTGCGCCGGGGAGAGATGGAGACCACGGCGGACTACATGCGGGCCCTGGACCTGCCCGGCTTCTGCCAGGAGCGCACCAGCGCCCGGGAGGAGTATACCCCTCCCTTTGATCTGACGGGGGTGTAAGGATGGAAGGACTTCTGATTCGGCCCATGGAACCCGGGGACTGGCCCTGGGTGGCGGACATCTACCGCCAGGGTCTGGAGAGCGGCAAGGCCACCTTTGCCACGGAGTGCCCCGACTACCCCCAGTGGGACGGGGCTCATCTGCCCCTGTGCCGCTTTGTGGCCGTGATAAACGGCCGGATGGTGGGCTGGACCGCCCTGAGCCCCACCTCCAGCCGCTGGGCCTACCGCGGGGTGGCCGAGGTGAGCGTCTATGTGGACAGTGCCGCCCAGGGCCGTGGCGTGGGCACCGCCCTGCTGGAAACGCTGTGCCGGGAGAGTGAGCAGGCGGGCATCTGGAGCCTGTACGCCGCCATTTTTTCCACCAACGCCGCCAGCATCGCCCTGCACCGCAAGTGCGGCTTCCGGGAGATCGGCTACCGGGAGATCGGCTACCGGGAGCGCATCGCCCAGGACCGCTTCGGGGTGTGGCAGAACACCACCCTCATGGAACGCCGGGCCAAAGATTAAAAAAAGTCCCCGAACCAAACTTGGTCCGGGGACTTTTTTGCTTTTATATCCATGGCGGCGAGCCGCAAAGGGCAAGACGTGTTATGCCCGCTGGGCCAGGTGCTCCAGGGCCTTGCGGTAGCCCTCAAAGCCAAGGCCCATGAAAGTCTTTTCGCAGGCCATGCCCGGGTAGGAGATCTGCCGGAAGGGTTCCCGGGTGCTCACGTCGGACAGGTGGACCTCCACGGCGGGAAGGGCCACCGCCTTCAGGGCATCCAGAATGGCCACGCTGGTGTGGGTGTAGGCGGCGGGGTTGATGACGATGCCGTCCATCTTCCCGTAGGCCCACTGGATTTTCTCCACAATGGCCCCCTCGTAGTTGGACTGGAACAGCTCCACCTCCAGGCCCAGAGCCTGGGCGCTGTCCCGGATGTACTGCTCCAGGGCGGCAAAATTCTGCTTTCCATAGATGTCCGGCTCCCGAATGCCCAGCATGTTGAGGTTGGGGCCGTTGATGACCAGAATCTTCATAAACTCAGCCTCCTGATGATCTCCTCCGCCGTCTCCTCCACGCTGCCCGTGTTGTCCACGGCCAGGTGGGACATGGCCTCATACAGGGGAGCCCGGCGGCGGTACAGCTCCTCCAGGGGGGTGGACTGGGAGATGGGCCGCCCGTGGGTGGGCAGCTTATCCAGGTCCCGCCGCAGCCAGATGACAGTGGAATTTTCCCACATGGGGTCCCGGTTCTCCTCCCGGGTGACGATGCCGCCCCCGGCGGAGATCACCAGGCCCGACTCCTTGGAGTAGCGGCGCAGGGCGTCGTGCTCCCGGCGGCGGAAGCCCTCCTCCCCCTCCCGGGCGAAAATCTCCGGAATGGTGCAGCCCGCCGCCTGTTCGATTTCTTTATCCAGGTCCACCAGGGTGCGGCCCAGACGCCGGGCCAGGCAGCGGCCCACGGTGCTCTTGCCGCAGCCGGGCATGCCGATGAGCAGCAGGTTGCCCGTCTGGGCGGCCATTTGGCGGGTAATTTCCTCCACCCGCTGGTCCGGGATTTTTTCACCCAAAAACCGCTCCGCGGCCGCCTTGGCCTGGGCCACCAGCATACCAAGGCCGTTGGCCCACAGCATGCCCCGCCGCTGGCCGTCCAGCAAAAACTGGGTGCGGGCGGGGTTATAGATGAGGTCAAAGACCCCCTCACACTGGGGGAACAGCCCCAGATCCACCGGGGAGACCCCGGTGTTGGGGTACATGCCCACGGGGGTGGTGTTGACGATCATCTGGGCATCGGCGTGGCGGTGGAGATTTTGGTAGTTATTTTCCCCCGTGCGGGAGATGACCACCACCTCCCCCGCTCCCAGGTCGGCCAGGACGGTACGCACCGTGAGGGAGGCCCCGCCGCTGCCCAGGACCAGGGCCTTTTTCCCCGCCACCTGGGCTCCGGCGGACTTCAGCAGGTACCAAAAGCCGTCGTAGTCGGTGTTGTCCCCGTAGAGGGTGCCGTCCTCCCGGCGCAGCAGGGTGTTCACGCTGCCGATGCGCTGGGCGGCGGGGGACAGCTCCGCGCAGAAGGGGATCACCGTCTTTTTATAGGGGATGGTGACGTTGAGGCCGGAAAAGTCCCCCCGGCGGAGAAATTCCTCCACATTCTCGGGCTCCACCTCGAAGAGGTCGTAGGAATAGTCCCCCAGCAGGCTGTGGATTTTGGGGGAAAAGCTGTGGCCCAACTTGCGGCCCAGAAGGCCGAATCGTTTCTCTCCCATGGCTTTAGCAGATGATCTCGTTGTAGGTGCCCAGGTAGCGCAGCTGCTCGCTCTCGCTCTCCAGGTCCCGGAAGATGCGCTCCATCTCAGGGGCGTACACCGAACACTCCAGATCGAAGTAGAACATGAACTCAAACTCCCGGTCGGGGAGGGGACGGCTCTCCAGCTTGCGCAGGTTGATGCCCAGGGCATAGAACTTGGACAGGACGTTATAAAGAGAGCCCGGCTTGTGGGGCAGGGTCATCATGAGGGAGGTGCGGTCGGCCCCGGGGTAGATCTCGGGATTTTTGGAGATGCAGATGAAGCGGGTGTAGTTGTTGTCCTGGTCCTGGACGTTGGTGTCCAGCAGGTTCAGGCCGTACTCCTCGGCGCAGAAGCGGGAGGACAGGGCGGCCACGTCGGTGCGGTCGGACTGGGCCACCATGCGGGCGGCCATGGCGGTGTTCTCCACCACGGTGACCTTCACGTCCTTCAGCCCGGCCAGGTAGTCGGCACACTGGCTGATGGCCTGCTGGTGGGAGTAGACCTCCTTGATGTCCTCCTTCTTCACCCCGTACTTGCCCAGCAGGTTGTGGCTCACCTTCAGCCGGGCGGAGCGGACGATGGAGAAGTTATGGCGGGGCATCAGGTCGTAGATGGCGTTCACCGAACCGGCGGTGCTGTTTTCAATGGGCAGCACACCGTACTGGCACATGCCGCTCTCCACCGCCTTGAACACGTGCTCAAAGGTATTGAAGTAGAGGATGGTGGGGGACTTGAAGATGCTGTCGCAGGCGATCTGGGAGTAAGCCCCCTCGATGCCCTGGCAGGCCACGGTGGCCCGCTGGGGGAAGAGATCGGGGGTGTTGTCCAGGGCCTTGCGGATGGTGTCGTACACCTGGGAGTGCACGCCGTTGCACTGGTTCTGATAGGACCGTCCGGCGGCCAGGATGGAGCGGTACACCGACTGGGTGTAGTCGGCCAGCTCCTCCCCCGCCTGCTCGGCTACCTTGCCCAGCAGGGCCCGCTCCCGGCCCGCGTCCAGGGTGGGCAGGCCGTGCTCCTTCTTATAGGCCGCCACCTGGCGGGACACCTCCATGCGGCGGCGAAACAGCGCCACCATCTCTTTGTCGATGCTGTCGATGGACTGGCGCAGGGTGTTGAGATCTTCTGCCATGGGTTACTCCTCCGTTTCTAAATCCCGTTTTCCAACTCAAGATGTGATGTTTTTAATCCTTCATAGGCTCCGAGTCCCGCTCCAGCAGGGCGTCCAGCAGCACCACGGCTGCCGCCGCCTCCACCACCGGGACGGCCCGGGGCACGATACAGGGGTCGTGGCGGCCCCCGATGACCAATTCCTCCGTTTTTCCCGCGGAGAGACGCAGGGTCTCCTGCCCCCGGGCAATGGAGGGGGTGGGCTTGAAGGCCGCCCGGAACACCAGGGGCATGCCGTTGGAGATGCCCCCTAAAATGCCGCCGGCGTGGTTCGTTTCCGTGACCACCCGGCCCTCCTCCAGACGGAAGGGGTCGTTGTGTTCCGAGCCCCGCATGCGGGCGGCTTCAAAGCCGGAACCGAACTCCACGCCCTTTACCGCGGGGATGGCGAACAGGGCCCCGGCCAGCTGGCTCTCCAGCCCCCGGAACATGGGGGAGCCCACTCCGGCGGGCAGGCCGGTCACCAGGCACTCCACCACGCCCCCTACCGAGTCCCCCTCCTCCTTGGCGGTGAGGATGGCGCTGCGCATCCGCTCCCCCGCCTTGGGGTCCAGGGTGGGGAAGGGCGCCGCCTGGAGGGCGTCCAGGTTTTTCTTCTCCTCCCCCATGGGGTCAAAGGGCCGGTCGCTCACCTGGGCGATGGCGGCGATGTGGGCGGCAATGGTGATGCCCCGGCGGGCCAAAATCTGCTTGCAGATGCCCCCGGCAATGCACAGGGGGGCGGTGAGCCGCCCGGAGAAGTGGCCCCCTCCCGCCCGGTCCTGGTAGCCCCCGTACTTCACCTGGGCGGTGTAGTCGGCGTGGGCGGGGCGGGGCTGGTCGGCCAGGTGGGCGTAGTCCCCCGAGCGGGTGTTGGTGTTTTCAATGACGGCGGTGAGGGGGGCCCCGCAGGTCACCCCCTCCACCAGGCCGCACAGCACCTTGGGGGCGTCGGCCTCCTTGCGGGGGGTGGCGGTGGCGGTGCGCCCCGGGGCCCGGCGGTCCAGGAAGGTTTGAAGCTCCGCCAGGTCCACCCGCTCCCCGGCGGGCAGGCCGTCCACCGTGACCCCGATGGCCGGGGAATGGGACTGGCCGAAGATGGCCAGATGAAGATTTTTACCGTAATACGAGGCCATGGACCTTCCCTCCCAGCATTTCATAGTCCTGCCAGAAGCCCGGGTAGGACTTTTTCACACATTCCGCCCCCAAAATGGTCACGGGCTGCTCACAGGCCACGGCGGCCACGGCGGCCATCATGGCGATGCGGTGGTCGTTGCAGGCGTCCACGGTGCCGCCGGTCAGCCGCGCCCGGCCCTGGATGTCCAGGAAATCCGGCCCCTGGGTCACGTCGGCCCCCAGGGCCTGGAGGGTCTTGGCGATGGTGTCCAGGCGGTCGCTCTCCTTCATGCGCAGCCGCCCGGCGTTTTTCAGCCGGGTGCGGCCCGCGCGGACCGCCGCCATAAGGGCCAGAGGGGGCGCCAGGTCGGGACACTGGGACAGGTCCACCTCGCTCTCCCCCGGCTTTGCCAGGGTCCAGTAGTCCAGGGCGATGCACCGGTCCCCCTGGACGGACTCCACATTCATGCCCTGGATGGCCACCTGGCCGCCCAGGAAGTTGGCGGCGTACCAGAAGGCGGCGTTGGACCAGTCGGCCTCCACAACGAAATCCCCGCTCTGGTACCGCTGGCCCCCGGGGATGTAGAAGTCCCCGCCCCGCTGCTCCACCCGGATGCCGAAACGCTCCAGCACGTCCAGGGTCAGCTCCACATAGCCCCGGGATTCCAGGGGGGTGGTGCAGCGCAGCCAGGAGCTGCCCTCCAGCAGGGGCAGGGCGTAGAGCAGTCCGGTGAAGAACTGGCTGGACACGTCTCCGGGCAGGGCGTACTCCCCGGGCTCCAGGGCCAGGGCGTCATAGCCCCGCCCGCCGTCCACGGAGAGCATGCCATCCTCCAGCTTCCAGGAGATCCCCTTCTCCCGGAACAGGTTCTCGTAGGGGGTAAGGGGCCGCTCCATGAGACGGCCCCGGCCGGTAAA
>USCO01000108.1 GCA_900553135.1 uncultured Eubacteriales bacterium
CCTACCCCTTTTGGCCTTTGGCCATTTCCCCCTGATAGGGGGAATCGGCCTCATCCGCCCGCCGTTTCCTGCCCAGCCAAACGAACCAGAAAGAAGGGAAACGCAGTTTCCCGCAAAGTTCTTTGCCAAGCTTTCTTTCAAGAAAGCGGGAAAAAAGTAGGAGGAGAGCCGCCCCAGGCAGCTCTCCTCTTAGGTTTCTTGGGAAAAATGGCGCCGCTCTCCTCAGGCTCAGGGCAGATAGGAGAGGGGGTTGACCGAGGTGCCGCGCACCCGGACCTCAAAGTGGCAGTGGGTGCCGGTGGACCGGCCGGTGCTGCCCGCCTTGGCGATCTGCTGTCCCTTGTACACCTTCTGTCCCGCGGACACCAGCAGGGAGGAGTTATGGGCGTAATAGGTCTGGGTCCCATTGTCATGGGTGATGATGACCAGATAGCCGTAGCTGCCCTTGTACCCGGCGAAGGTGACGGTTCCGCCGTCGGCCGCCTTGATGGCCGCGCCGTAGGAACAGGAGATATCGATGCCGGAGTGGTAGCTGTAGCTGCCGAAGATGTACCGCCCGCCGAAGTAGGAGGTGATGCGTCCGGTGATGGGCCAGCTGTAAGAGCCGGTGGAGGCCGTCTTGGGCTTCTCCTTGGTGCCCACAGCCTTCACGGTGGTGGTGGGCTCCCGCACGGTGACGGAGGAGTTGATGACCCGCTCGGTCTCCTGGCCGTTGACATAGGTGACGGTGGCGTTGACCTGGGCCTCGCCCTCCACGCCCTGGGTGATGATCTTGGTCTCACCCTTATACATGGAGGAGTCCTCCCGGGTCTCCACGGGACACCCTATGCTCTCGGTATAGGTGATGTTATCCACCGTCTTGACCGACAGCACGGGGGTCAGCTCCTTCACGTTGAGCACATCGCCCACCATCAGGCGGTTGATATCCACGTTGGGGTTCAGGGCCTTCAGGTCGCTGACCGACATATCGTTGGCGTAGGCAATGGCGTTAAAGGTGTCGCCCTGGACCACGGTATAGGTGGTGGAGCCGTTGCTGCTGGCCTGGAGGGCCTGCTCCATCTCCTCCACGGTGAGCACGGTATCCGCCGTGTACACGGGCTCCACGGTGACGGTATCCAAAAACTCCGCGGACACGGTGTTTTCGGTGGTATATTTGGCCTTCATATTCTCCAGCAGCTGATTGAGGTCCTCCTCATTCTTGATGACGCCCACGGTGGCGCCGTCCACGGAGACCTGGTACATGCGCAGCTCGCCGCTGACCTCGTCCAGCTGGGTGAAGAAGTAATCCTGAATGTCGGACTGCTGGCTCAGGTCGGAGCGCAGAGACACCTCAAACTGATACTGGATGTCCCCCTCCACCTGGTAGTCATAGCCCAGGATATTGGTGCCCGCTTCCTCCACGGCCTGGATGGCCTGGGCCACCACTTCCTGGTCGGCCACCACGCCCACCTGCTCTCCGTCCACGGTGACGGCGTAGCTGGGGGAGTACAGGGCGGTGAGGGTCAGGGCCACGGCCAGCGCGGCGGACCCGGCCAAAAAGGAGATGGGTCCAGTGGCCCGGTTGCCCGCGGCGGCGTTGTGGATCAGGTGGGCGGCCCGGCGTCCATGGATGCGGCTCCACTCCCGGAACACCTTCCACTGGCCTTTCAGCCGCGCCTTCCATACCTGGAGGTCCTGCTGAGACGGTTTATTCCATTTTACTTTCATAACGTCCTGCATGGCATACCTCAAAAAAACAGTCCCTCTCCCCAGAGGGAAGAAGTGACAGAGTGGAAAAGAAATGATTACAAATTGGTTACAGGGAAACTATACACGTAATTTCTCCCTCCGTCAACACTTTTTCCAGGTAGGTTCATAAACTTTTTACATTTTCTCCTATCTGAACAAACAAAACGAGCCCTTTTTACGGCGCTTTTCCCCCTTTGGCAGAGGGCGCGTTTCCTGTGCCAAAGGGCAATCTGTTACAAATAAAAAAAGAGCAGCCCCACCGGGCTGCCCTTTATCTTATGGAAAAGGCCCTCCTGCAAGGAGTTCCGTCGCCCGCAGGCGACGGAATCACATGAGATCTCGTCATTTCCGGCGACATGTGCGTCGGAAATGACACTTCTCATGGCGAATGGGGTGACAATTTCGCAAGAAATCGAACCCTATTCGCCATGCAGCTTTTTGTCGGAAAAGGCCTTTGCCTTTTCCGACAGCGTAAGGGCAGCCCCACCGGGCTGCCCTTACGATTGCTCTTCCTCATGTAAATTTTCCAGCGCCACCCGCACAGCCTCCACCACGAAAGCGGTAAAGGTGCAGTTCTTTCCCTGGATCTCCTGCTCGATCTGTTCGATCATATCATTGGGAAAGCGAATGCTCTTGGTCGTGGTAGGGGGGACGTTGGGAATTTTGAATTTTTTCATGTTTATCACCACTGCTAGTGTATGATAAATTTTGCAATTCGTATGCAATACATATGTATTGCAACTTTGATGGGATTGTGCTACCATGAGGAAAAGGTGGTGAACCGCTGTGGACGAATATAAACAGCCTTATTTGACACTTTTTAATCAGCTGACAGACATTCTTTCCTGCCTGGAACAGGGAAACTATCAACAAGCAATTCAAATGATTCAGCATGCCCAGCAAGAAGCCGAAGAGCGGTTTTTAGATTCGTGTATGGAGTAACAAAAAACTCCCGGTATTTTCATTTCCAGGAAATACCGGGAGTTTTGTTTTTCTTGGCAGGTTTTTAGCCCTTCTTCTTGGAAGCCTCACGCATACGCATGCCGTGGTCCAGAATGCGCTTGCGCAGACGCAGGTTCTCGGGGGTGCACTCCAGCAGCTCGTCGTCGGCCAGGAACTCCAGGCACTGCTCCAGAGACAGCTGCTTGGGGGTGGTGAGACGCAGGGCGTCATCGGAGCCGCTGGCACGCATGTTGGTCAGCTGCTTCTTCTTACACACGTTGACGGAGATGTCCTCCTGCTTGGGAGTCTCGCCCACGATCATGCCGGCGTAGACGGGGGTGCCCGCGCCGATGAACAGGGTGCCGCGCTCCTGGGCGTTGAACAGGCCGTAGGTCACAGCCTCGCCGGTCTCAAAGGCCACCAGGGAGCCGGTGTTGCGGCGCTGGATCTCACCGCGCATGGGGGCGTAGCTGTCAAAGACGGAGGCCATGATGCCCTCGCCCTTGGTGTCGGTGAGGAACTCGTTGCGGTAGCCGAACAGGCCGCGGGCGGGAACCAGGAACTCCAGCTTCATGCGCTCGCCCACGGGGTTCATCTCCAGCAGGTCGCCCTTACGGGAGCCGATCTTCTCCATGACGGCGCCCACGCAGTCGGCGGGCACGTCCACCACCAGGCGCTCGATGGGCTCGCACTTCTTGCCGTCGATCTCCTGATACAGCACACGGGGGGGAGAGACCTGGAACTCGTAGCCTTCCCGGCGCATGGTCTCCATGAGGATGGACAGGGACATCTCGCCGCGGCCGGCCACGTTGAAGGAATCGGTGGAGCCCTCCATCTCGCTGACCTTCAGGGACACGTCCTTCAGGGTCTCGCGGAACAGGCGCTCACGCAGCTGACGGGAGGTGACGAACTTGCCCTCCCGGCCGGCGAAGGGGGAGTCGTTGACGGAGAAGGTCATCTCGATGGTGGGGGCGGAGATCTTCACGAACTCGATGGGCTCCACGGCGGAGGGGTCGCAGATGGTGTCGCCGATGGTGATGTCGCCGATACCGCTCAGGGCAATGATGTTGCCGGCGGTGGACTCCTGAACGGGCACCTTGGCCAGACCGTCAAACTCGTACAGAGCGGTGGCCTTGGCCTTCTTGGCGGGGGCGTCGGGATCGTGGTAGTTGCACACGGCGATCTCCTGGTTCTGCTTGATGGTGCCCCGCTCGATGCGGCCGATGGCGATGCGGCCCACGAACTCGTTGTAGTCAATGGAGCTCACCAGCATCTGGAAGGGAGCCTCCACGTCCACGTCGGGGGCGGGGATATACTCCAGAATGGTGTCAAACAGGGGCTTGAGGTCGCTGCCGGCCACGTCGGGCTGGACGGAAGCGGTGCCCTGACGGCCGGAGCAGAACAGCATGGGGCTGTCCAGCTGCTCGTCGGTGGCGTCCAGGTCCAGCAGCAGCTCCAGAACCTCGTCCACCACCTCGTACACCCGCTGGTCGGGGCGGTCGATCTTGTTCACCACCACGATGACCCGGTGGCCCAGCTCCAGGGCCTTGCTCAGCACGAAGCGGGTCTGGGGCATGGGGCCCTCGGCGGCGTCCACCAGCAGGATAACGCCGTTGACCATCTTCAGGATGCGCTCCACCTCGCCGCCGAAGTCGGCGTGGCCCGGGGTGTCCACGATGTTGATCTTCACGCCGTTGTACTCAATGGCGGTGTTCTTGGCGGTGATGGTGATGCCGCGCTCACGCTCCAGGTCGCCGGAGTCCATGACGCGCTCCACCACGGTCTGGTTGTCGCGGTACACGCCGGACTGCTTGAGCATCTCGTCCACCAGGGTGGTCTTGCCATGGTCAACGTGGGCGATAATGGCAACGTTTCTCAGCTTCTCATTTTTCATATACACACTTCTCCTTACGATCCTTGGCAAGGCCGCCCGGCTCCCGGCAGGGCTCCGGAGGGCACAGATCCGATTTCAGGTTCTCTCTATCCAACAGCGGCCCTGTGGCCGCGTTTCCACTTGTGACGAACTATTATACCGCCGGATTGGGGAAAAAGCAACGGTTTCCCTAAAAAACTCACACAAAAATGCCCCCTCCGTCCCCCCGCCCCCTAGGACAAAAAGTTGGGACCCCCAGCAGCAGGGTGTGGATAACTTTGTGGACAATGTGCAAAAGCGAAAAAATGTTCGAACGAGCCTTGACAAACTAGAACGTTTGTTGTACTCTCTGTGTAGAACATTCGTTCTTGATTCGACAAAAAAGGACGGCCCCTGAGGGCCGGCCCTTGGAAACGCTGTGCCGCTGTGGAGGGATGATCATGCAGACCGTGTACTACACCTCAAAAACGCCCCTGGCGCCCCGAAGCAACATCGTGGACCTGGCTGAATACCGCCGCCGCCTGGAGGCGGTCCAGCCGGAGGAGGAGCCGGTTCCCGCTCCCTTCCAGCCCCGGCAGCGGCGCAGCCGCCGCCGTCAGCTGTGGGGGCTCTTCTGGGACGCCTGCGCGGGCATGGGCATCCTGCTCATGACCCTCACCTTCACCCTGCGGGTGCTGACCCCCCTGGGATAAGTCAGGAATTGCCCCGGCTGAGCAGCTTTTTCATGCCGTTTTCCAGCCCCTCCACTGTGAGGGGGAACATGGGAAACACCTTGGCAATGGCGTCGTAGGTCTGGGTCCAGTACTGGCCCCAGGAGGGCCGCCGGCTGGGATTGAGCCAGATGGCGTAGGGGTATTTGGCCCGGAACCGCTCCAGCCAGTCCATGCCGCACTGGGGCAGGGAGGGGTCCCGGTTGCGGTCGTAGTACCAGCCGCCAGTGAGCTCGTAGGGGGCCATCTGGGCGTCTCCCACGAAAATCAGCTTATATTCGCTGGACAGGTTGTCCAGCACCCACTGGGTCTCCACCGCCCCCGTGGTCAGCAGGCTGGGGTTGTCGTACAGCCGGCCGTAGGGGCAGTTGTGGAAGTAGTAGACCTTCAGGTCCTTGAAGTGGCCCACCTTGCTCACCGCCTGGAACAGGGCGGAGCACAGCTGGGCGTAGTAGTCCATGGACCCGCCCGAGTCCATGAGCAGCAGCACCTTGACGGTGTTTTCCCGGGGGCGCTTGTAGCGCACCTTCAAAAGGCCGCCGTTGTCGGCGGTATCCTTGATGGTGTTATCCACGTCGAACTCCGTGGGGGGCAGGTCCACCAGGCCGGAAAACTGCCGCAGTTTCCGCAGGGCCACCTGGAACTGGCGGGTGTCCAGGGTGTTGTCCCGGCGAAAGTCCCGGAATTTCCGCTCTCCCGCCACCTGAAAGGCCCGCTTGTACTTGGATTCGCCCCCCACCCGGATACCCTTGGGGGACAGGCCGGAGTTGCCGAAGGGGGACATACCGTGGGTGCCCACCCAGTAGCTGCCCCCGTTGTGCTCCTCCTTCTGCTCCTGGATGCGCTCCTTCAGCATGCGCTGGATCTCCTCCTCGGACAGACCCAGGTTGCGCAGGGCGGCCTCCTCGTCCCAGTTGGCGTAATCCCCCAGCACGTCGGGCCGGTCCAGCCAGTCCAGCAGCTCCTGGGGCAGGGCGTCCTCGGGGAGGGCGTCCCCGTAAAGCGTCAGAAACACCCGGTCAAAGCGGTCAAAGTCCGCCTCGCTCTTCACCAGCACGCAGCGGCTGAGGTGATAAAAGCCCGACATGGTGGAGCCGTGCAGCCCCTTGTGAAGGCCCTCCATGAGGGCCATCCACTCGGTGAGGGACACCTTCAGCCCGCCCCGGCGCAGGGCGTAGAGAAATTCTTCCAGCATGGGCCCTTACCCTCTCCAATTGCGGCGCAGGGCGTCCATGTCCTCGTTCTTTTTCAGGAGCACCCCCAGGTAGGGGACCTCCTTCACCACCCGGCTGGGGTCCACCCCGGCGTGGGTCAAAGCCCGAAGCCAGTCGATGATCTCGCTGGTGGAGGGCTTTTTCTTAATTTGGGGCATGGAGCGGATGCGGTAGAAGGCCTCCAGGGCCTGGGTGAGCATGCGCTCCTCCAGGTCGGGGAAGTGGACCCGCACGATGTCCGCCATGAGCTCCTTGTCGGGGAACGCGATGTAGTGGAAGACGCACCGGCGCAGGAAGGCGTCGGGCAGCTCCTTTTCCGCGTTGGAGGTGATGATGACCACGGGGCGCTGCTTGGCCTTCACCGTCTTGCCCGTCTCGGGGATGTAGAACTCCATGCGGTCCAGCTCCCACAGCAGGTCGTTGGGGAACTCCAGGTCGGCCTTGTCGATCTCGTCGATGAGGAGGATGACCTGCTCGTCGGCGGTGAAGGCCTCGCCCAGTTTTCCGAGTTTGACGTACTTTTCGATGTCGTCCACGCCCTGGCCGCCGAACTGGCTGTCGTAGAGCCGCTGGACCACGTCGTAGACATACAGGCCGTCCTGGGCCTTGGTGGTAGATTTGATGTTCCAGATGACCAGCTTCTTACCCAGGGCCTGGGAGATGGCCTGGGCCAGCATGGTCTTGCCGGTGCCCGGCTCGCCCTTGATGAGCAGGGGCTTCTCCAGCACCATGGCGATGTTCACCGCCCGCAAAAGCTCCGGATCGGCAACGTAATTCTGACTTCCCGCAAATTCCTTCATGTTCCATTCCTTCCCGGCCCGAGGGCCTCTTTTGGGGTTATTCTTTGGAATTGTATAATTTTTTCCCCGAAAAAGCAACCGCTTTCTTGAAAGAAAGCTTGGCAAAGAACTTTCTGCGAAGCTTCGCTTCGCCTCGGCCACGTCACGAAAGGCCATGGTAAAACGTTCCCTGTCCCTCGCGGGAAGTTTTCCGCATAGTGGCGGGCCGATGAGACATCGGCCCCTACCCCCTAATACCGCAGTCTTTCCGTAGGGGCCGGTGTCCTCACCGGCCCGTCACC